>BBBM01000035.1 GCA_001311565.1 Desulfothermus okinawensis JCM 13304 | reverse complement strand
CCAGCTGCTGCTTTTGCTGAGAAAGAGGGAACATTTACAAATACAGAGAGGAGAGTATCCAGAGTCCGTAAGGCCATTGAACCTCCTGGAGATGCAAAAGCAGACCATGAAATTGTATGTGAGATCTCAAAACGTATGGGTTATGAAATGGAGTATGCAAGTGTTGAAGAAATCTTTGAGGAGATAAGGAGAGTTACTCCTTCTTATGCTGGAATGACCTATCAAAGATTGGAAAAAGAAGGTTTGTTTTGGCCATGTCCTGATATATCCCATCTAGGTACACCTATACTTCATACAGAGAAATTCCCAATTGGAAGGGGAAAATTTCATGCAATTGAATACCTGCCACCAGCAGAGCAGGTAGATGATGAATATCCTCTCTGGCTCACAACTGGAAGGATATTGTATCAATACCATACTGGCACAATGACCAGGAGGGTAGAAGGTATAAACAGAATTGCCCCAGAGTGTTTTGTGGAAATATCTCCTGAAGATGCCAAAAAAATATGGCTTGGCTGATGGAGACAAGGTTGAGGTTGCATCAAGAAGAGGCAAGGTTGTAGCAAAGGTCAAGATATCAGAGGTTTCACGAGAAGGTACAATTTTTATGCCCTTTCACTATAAAGAGTCTCCAGCAAATATGCTCACCAATCCAGTTCTAGATCCCATCTCCGGTATCCCTGAATACAAGGTATGTGCAGTGAAAATAGCCAAGGTGGCCTGATTTAGGCCACCTCTTTTTGTATTGTGTTTTTTCTGAATATGCCTTAATATTTTCTATACTTTTTTTGGGCTTCAATCCCTTTTTTTTCTTAGTTTATAAAGGTAAAATTTTATGTGGTTTAAGGGCATAATCTTTGATTTTGACGGTACATTGGCTAATTTGACAATTGATTTTAACAAGATTAAGAAAAAATTTTACTACTTAAAACCATATTTGAAGAAGATTATGAGGTAAAAGTAGATGTGCCGGATTTGCCTCTTCTCGAGTGTATTGAAGTAATCACTGAAGAATTTAAGAAGGTAGATAAAGAGCTGGCCAGGGAATTTAACACCAGGTGTAGATTGATACTGGTGGATATGGAGATGAGAGCTGCTAAGAGGGGAAATCTTTTTTTCTTACACTCCAACAATATTAGAGCTATGCAAAAATAATGGGTCCAAACTTGCTGTTATCACAAGAAATTGCACACCTGCAGTGAAAATGGTATTTCCAGAAATAGACCATATGGTAGATGTATTCCTGCCCAGGGAGGATGTTCCCAAGGTGAAGCCAGATCCCATTCACATTGAAATTGCCCTAAGCCTACTTGGGACCAAAAAACAGGAGTCCATTATGATAGGAGATCATCCAATTGATATTACTTGCGCAAAAAGGGCAGGCATTCATAGCGGAGCAGTGGCAACTGGCAACACACCGTTGGAGGCTTTAAAAAGGGAAAATCCTGATTTTTTTTGCAAAAGACCTTTATGAGTTGTTCAAAAAGTTTGAGGAAATTTAATTAGAAGGAGTTTTGTATGTGTATAGCAGTTCCTTTGAGGGTTGAAAAAAATTGAAGACGAAATTGCTCATTGTAGGGTGGGGGATGGCACAATACAGGCGTCTTTATTGCTTTTAGACGAGGAAGTTAAGGTGGGGGATTATTTGCTTATCCACGCAGGTTTTGCCATTAGAAGGCTTGATGAAAACGATGCAATGCAGACCCTTGAATTGATGAAGGAGGCACTGCAAGCTACCTCAGGGCAAAGTTCGGCTCTGGGACTGGTTTAGTAGGAGGTTTATTATGAAGTATCTTATTTTTGAAGATTTTTCAGGAGAGGTAATCCCTATTATATTTCCAGAGAGAATACTGCACGAAGAAATGAGAGAGCAGATACCTATTCAAAGGTAGTTTCTGGGGGATATGTATTTTTAGAAAATGGAGAGTTTATATGTACAGGCAAGGTAAAGGAGTTGAGCATAGCTTCACGGCAAGAGGATTCCCAGATAATAGGCCGTTTCTTTTATCCAACAAAATCCTAAATAAACTGGAGGGGTTGTATTATGAAAAAAAATAGTGAGTTTGTTTCTAGTAGTGGGTTTTTTGTTTGTAGTTTCTCCGTGTAGCGGATTTTTTGATAGTAAACAGCTACCAAGTTTTAGTGATTTAGCGGAAAAGGCCAGTCCAGCGGTGGTAAATATAAGCACAGTAAAAGTGGTTCAAGTATCCAAAAGGCTTAGGAGGTTTTTTTCTCCCTTTGGAGAAAATGATCCCTTTAATGAATTTTTTAAAAAAAATTTTTTGAAAGTGTGCCCCCTTCAAAGAGAAAGGAACATGCCCTTGGATCAGGTTTTATAATATCTCCCGATGGATATATAGTAACAAATAACCATGTGGTATCAAAGGCCGATGAGATAACCGTTATTTTAAAAGGTGGGAAAAAAATCTTTTAAGGCAACTGTTGTGGGTACTGATCCTGAAACAGATCTGGCTTTGCTCAAGATAGATGCCAAGGAAAAATTGCCATATCTCCATTTTGGGGATTCTGACAAAATGCGTCCAGGTGATTGGGTTATAGCTATTGGGAATCCCTTTGGTCTAGACCATACAGTAACAGCAGGGATTATTAGTGCAAAGGGAAGGGTCATTGGCGCTGGACCTTACGATAATTTTTTTACAAACAGATGCTTCCATAAATCCAGGAAATAGTGGTGGTCCCCTTTTAAACCTTAAGGGAGAAGTTATTGGGATAAATACAGCTATAGTGGCCAGTGGCCAGGGCATTGGTTTTGCCATTCCAAGTAATATGGCCAAAGAAGTAATTGAACAGCTAAAAAAAATATAAAAAGGTCAAACGTGGTTGGCTTGGTGTTACAATACAAGATGTGGATGAAAATACTGCTAAGGCTTTGGGATTGAACGAACCAAAAGGGGCATTGGTTGCTTCTGTTTTAAAGGGACAGCCAGCTCAAAAGGCAGGGATTAAGGTAGGAGATGTCATTATTGCAGTGAATGACAAGCCTGTATCAGATTCCCATGACCTTACCAGGAAAATCGGTCAGTTGCCACCACATTCAAAGACAAAAATCACCATCTGGAGAAATGGTAAGGTCAAAGAACTGTGGATTACACTGGGAGAGAGAAAGACAAATGTAGCCTTAGGAGAGGAAGGAACTCCTGAGGGTTTTTCTGACTATATCCTTGGGATGAAGGTAAGAGAAGTGACCCAGGAGGATGTGGACAAATACAATCTCGACAATGATAAGGGCCTTCTGGTTGTAGATGTAAAACCTGGGTCAAAGGCAGAGGAATCTGACATCAGGCCCTTTGATATTTTGCTAAAAGGGAATTTTAAGGAGTTAAATAGTGTAGACGATCTAAAAGAAGTAATAGAAAAAGATGCCAAGAAAAAAAGGAGCCCTACTGCTCCTCATAAGGAGAAAAGGTCAGACAATTTTTAGGACTATACCTCTTAAATAAAAAAAATGATAAAGCTGGTCTGTCCTTCAAAGGTAAATATTCTTTTGAAGGTATTAGATAGAAGGGAAGATGGATACCACAATCTTTGGAGTATCTTTCTTCCCTTAAAAAAAATCCCTGTGACTATTTATACATAGAAGAGTCCACAGGTACTGGACTTAATCTTTCTTGTGCTATAAAGGAACTAAGTAAGGATAATATCCTCACTAAGCTTACACAGAATTTGGGAAAATTACGGGGATTTGGCCAGGATTAAATGTAGTACTTGAGAAAAATATTCCAATGGGCAGTGGACTGGGTGGGGGTAGTTCAGACGCTGCATCCCTTTTAAATTATTTAAAGGGATATTTAAATAATAATGAGGACGCAGATAGAATTATTTTTCATGTAGCCAAAAAAATGTGGTGCAGACATACCTTTTTTTTTTGAAGAATCGACCTGCCATAGTCCAGGGAATAGGGGAAAAAAATAACTGGAATAGAAATAGATCTTAAAGGATTCTACATAGTTGTATTTTGTCCCAGTATTGGTATCTCAACAAAATGGGCCTATGAGGAGCTAGATAAAAAAAGGGGAACTCCCGATTACTATGGCTTGACAATTGATACCTTTGAGATTAAAAACATTCCCCACTTTGGTTATAGGTTGTGGATAAATGATTTTGAGGACGTGGTTTTAAAGGTCCAACCAGAGTTATTGAAAATAAAGGCATGGTGTTACAGGTTAGGTGCTAGGGCCTGTGTGTTAAGTGGAAGTGGTTCATCCATTGTGGCATTGTTTTCTGGACTTGATACAATTGATGTGGTAACAGATTTTTTTTAAGCAGAGAGATGTAAGGGTATTTGTCAACAAAGGGGTGTAGCCAAGAGGCAAGGCAACGGGTTTTGGCCCCGTGATTCGGAGGTTCGAATCCTCCACCCTGTCAAAAAAATAAGAAGGGGCTCTACTTAAATTCCCTTCTATGGGTCACGCCTAATTAGTTTTGTTTCCGTAAGGATTTATTGTTAACAGAAAAAATCTAGGGAAGATTCTTAAACAATGGGTAGGAATGGAACATTGAAATTAGTCACAGGAAATTCAAATTTGCCTTTAGCAGAGGCTATTGCTGAGCACCTTGGTTGTCCCCTGACCCCAAGGATCGCCAAGCCCTTTAGTGATGGAGAAATTCGCATAGAGATAGGTGATAATGTTAGGGGCAGTGATGTTTTTGTGATTCAATCCACTTGCAAGCCTGTTAACGACAATCTAATTGAGTTGTGTCTAATGTTAGATGCCTTAAAAAGGGCAAGTGCTAAAAGAATCACTGCTGTGGTCCCCTATTATGGGTATGCAAGGCAGGATAGGAAGGTTATCCCCCGTGTGCCCATTAGTGCCAAGATGGTAGCTGATTTTATTTCTGTGGCTGGGGCCAGTAGATTGCTCACAATAGATCTTCATGCAGGCCAAATTCAAGGTTTTTTTGATATTCCAGTGGATAACCTTTATGCATCTAAAGTGCTTTTGGAATATCTAAAGGAGCTTGAGGGGGACAAGGTAGTTGTGTCTCCGGATGCAGGTGGAATGGAGAGGGCAAGGGCTTTTGCCAAAAAAACTTAATTGTGGCCTGGCTATAATTGATAAACGCAGGGAAAAGCCCAACCAGGCAGAGGCCATGCACGTTATTGGAAATGTCAAATCAAAGCTGGCTATTATTGTAGACGACATGGTAGATACAGGTGGTACCTTAATGACTGCGGCAAATGCATTGCTTGAGAATGGGGCCCAGAGGGTAATAGCCTGTGCTTCTCATCCAGTTCTGTCTGGTCCTGCGGTTGAGAGATTGACAAAGTCGAATATTGAGAAATTAATTGTAACTGACACAATACCTTTGGGTAAGGAAGCCATAGAGTGTGGTAAAATAGAGGTTGTTTCTGTTGCTGGTCTGCTTGCTCAGGCCATTGAAAATATACACAATGAATCTTCAGTGAGCGTTTTGTTCACGTAATTTAGTGAAATTTTTTTTAAGGAGACATACAGATGGTAGGGGAATTTGTTCTAGAGGTTGAAAAAAGAGAGGGTAAAGGAAAGGGTGTGGCAAGAAAGCTAAGGGCCAAGGGATATGTTCCTGCTATTTTTTTATAACAACAAAGGGGAAAATATCCCTTTAACAGTCAAAACATCTCTTTTTGAGAAGATATATTCAAAGACCCATAAGACAAAGGTGGTTGACCTGAAGATCAAAAATGGTGAAGGAGAAGAGACAAGGCATGCTTTGATATGGGATGTTCAGAGGGATCCTGTAAAGAATTTCGCCCTGCATGTGGACTTTTTAGGTGTGGATCTCTCTCAAGAAGTTTATGTGGAGGTTCAAGTTGAACCTATTGGCAAGTCCAAAGGTGAGGAGAGGGGTGGAATTTTAAACATATACAGGGAAATTATTCCTGTGGTTTGTTTGCCAACAGCCATCCCTGAAAAGATTGAAATAGATGTGAGTGAGTTGGACATTAATGAAAATATCCATGTAATGGACATTAAGCTGCCAGAGGGCGTAAGATTAGATGATGTAGAGGACAATTTTGCAGTGCTGGGAGTTGAGCCTCCAGAAAAATCCAAAGAAGAAGAGGAAGAATCTGAGGAAAGTGAAGAGGTTTAATGTCTAGGTTCCCTCTAATTAGTCCACCCAAGCCGGCTAATCCTACCTCGGCTTAGGGTTCGGTTTTGGTCCAAAAACTATTTTTTTCTAAAAAAACTGTGAAAGAAAAGTATATGTTGGTGGGCCTGGGAAATCCAGGCCCAGAATACGAAATCACAAGACACAATGTTGGTTTTTTTGTTTGTTGACCAGTTAAAGAGTAAAAGAGAAAGATATATACGCTCTCTACATGCAAATAAGCTCTGTGAATCTTTTATGTTAGCAGATCCTAAAATTCCCTGGTGTATAGTTGTAAAACCTCTCACCTTTATGAATTTAAGTGGTGTAGCAGTTGAGAAGCTAGCCAATGATTTTAATATTTCTCCAGAAAATATATTTGTGATTCACGATGATCTGGATATTGGGTTGGGTAGAATGAAGTTAAAGTTTGGTGGGGGTCATGCAGGTCACAATGGGCTTAAATCCATTATAAATCATCTAGGTACCAGGGATTTCTATAGATTGAGGATTGGCATTGGACGCCCTGGACCTGATAAGAAGATAAATATTAGAGATTGGGTATTGTCCCCCTTTGAAGATTTTGAGATGACTGTGGTGAAAAAGGTCTTAGATATAGGGATTCAGGGAATTTACTGTTTTTTTTCTCAAGGTAAAGATAATGCCATAAATTTTATCAATGGTTTTCGGGTGGAAAACTTTGCTCAATCTAAGCTAAAATAGTGGACTAAAAATATGTTTTCATGTAAACTTAACTGCACTTTGGAGGGACTATTATTTGAGATAGATCCTTATTATATTTTTTTAGGGGCTTAGTTAAAGGGGGCTTAAACAGGTGTTTAAAAAAAGATCAATTAGTAGTTTACCCAGCCCAGGGTGTTGGAATTGTAGAGAGTGTCACAGAAAAGGAAGTTGGAGGTATTAAGACAAATTTCTATATTATTCGCATACTCAGCAATAATGGTACTGTGATGATTCCTGTGAACAATGCAGAGAATGTTGGACTTAGATGTGTATGTGATCCAGAATATGGTCAAAATGTCTTGAAGTATTTAGCAGACTGGAGTGATTTTAAAGGTTATGCTGGTCAAAATTGGAATAGGCGATATAGGGAATATGCAGAAAAGTTAAAGAGTGGTGAGTTGATTGATGTGGCTTATGTCTTAAAAGAACTTATTTTGATTTCTCAGGATAAGGAGTTGTCTTTTGGAGAAAGACGTCTTATGGAACATGCAATGTCTCTTATAACCACTGAATTATCCTACTCATTAAGCAGGGATAAAGAAGATATAAAGGACGAAATCTCTCGGATATTTAAAGATATCATTCAAAACAAATAATTCCTTCGTAAAAAAACCATCCATAGCAATATAGATAAAAGAAGTTCTTTTAATATACAAGGCAAGTGGTGTGCTTTGTTCAATAAAAAAAATTTCACAAGAGGAAGAGTATATGAATCCAAAAGTAATGAATCTGTCTGAAATGAAGAAGAAAAGCATGGACGAGTTGATGAAACTAGCAGCACAGTACCATGTTGAAAATCCAAGTAGCCTCAGAAAACAGGAACTCATCTTTGCAATCTTGCAGTCTTATTCCCAAAAATATGGAAATATCTATGGGGAAGGGGTATTGGAAGTGCTTCCCGATGGGTTTGGGTTCTTGAGGTCTCCCCTTTATAATTACATGCCTGGACCAGACGATATCTATGTTTCTCCCTCTCAAATTAGAAAATTTGGATTGAGAAAAGGAGATGTTATATCTGGTCAAATTAGACCCCCAAAGGAAGGAGAGAGGTATTTTGCCCTCCTTAGAGTGGAGCAGGTTGGATATGGTCCGCCTGAGAATTCTAAAAATTTGGTTTTGTTTGATAACTTAACACCGGTTTATCCAAATGAAAAATTTAAAATAGAAAATGGTGCAGAGAATTATTCTGCAAGGATAGTGGACCTGCTCACACCAATTGGAAAGGGGCAAAGAGGCTTATAGTAGCTCCACCTAGGACAGGAAAGACTGTGCTACTCCAGACTATTGCCAATTCCATAATGGTAAATCATCCAGAGGTATTCTTGATTGTTTTACTCATTGATGAGAGGCCAGAGGAAGTGACGGATATGGAGAGAACAGTAAAGGGAGAGGTTATAAGTTCCACCTTTGATGAGCCACCACATCGTCATGTACAGGTGGCAGAAATGGTGTTGGAAAAGGCAAAGAGGCTAGTTGAGAGGAAATATGATGTTGTGATCTTATTAGATAGTATCACTAGGCTTGGCAGGGCATACAATGCCATAACTCCCTCTTCAGGAAGGGTTTTATCAGGTGGTCTAGATGCCAATGCATTGCAAAGACCAAAACGCTTTTTTTGGAGCAGCTAGAAATATAGAGCAAGGTGGGAGCCTTACAATTATTGCAACTGCTCTTATAGATACTGGATCAAGAATGGATGAAGTGATTTTTGAAGAATTTAAAGGTACAGGCAATATGGAGATATATTTAGATAGATACTTGGCTGAAAAAAAGAGTTTTTCCTGCAATTGATGTAAATAGGTCAGGAACCAGAAAAGAAGAACTCCTTTTAGATAAAGATGTACTGAACAGGGTATGGATACTCAGGAAGGTTCTAGCTACCATGAGTCCACTTGATAGTATGGAATTTTTGTTAGATAAGATGAAGGGTACAAAGAACAATAGACAATTTTTGGACCTAATGAATAAATAGTTTAGAGAGGCTCTTATTGAAAAAAAAGGTTATTTTTCTTTTTTTATATTTTTTTATCTGCACAGTACAAACTACCTTTGCATCATTAGGTGATTTTACCATTTCAGATGAAGCAAAACTGGGCAAAAAAATTTTACGTATATATTACAACCCACTACCCAATAGTTTATGATCCTTATATTGTAAATTATGTTAGAGGGGTTGCCAAAAGACTAAAGGCCGTTCTCCCTCCTCAACCCTTTGACATTACAGTTGATGTGATACACAATTCTCAGATAAACGCCTTTGCAGGACCAGGTGGCCATGTTTTTGTGAACACAGGCATTATAGTCCTTATGGATTCAGAGGCTGAACTGGCATCTGTCCTTGCCCATGAATTTTCCCATGTGACCCAGAGACATATTGCTGCAAATATAAAAAGACAGAAGTTCCTTACAGTTGGTAGTCTGGTGGGATTGCTTGCTGGAGCACTCATAGGTAGCTCCGTGGGCCAGGCTGTTGCCATGGGGTCCATTGCAGGGGTACAAAGTGCCATGTTAAAATTCACAAGAAAGCAGGAAAGAGAGGCAGATCAAGTGGGAATTCAATACCTTACAAAGGCAGGATATCCCCCTTCATCAATGGTAAAGGCATTTTTAAAGTTAAAGAAACAAAAGACCCTGTCTGGAGAGAACAATGTCCCTCCATATTTTTTGACCCATCCAGGAATAGAGGAAAGGATATCTTATTTGGAACAAATGGAGAAGTTCTTTCCTGTAAAAGGGAAAAAAAGTATCAAATAGACAATTTGAAGAAATAAAAACTTTGGTCCTGGCCCACTATACTGACCCAGATTTGGCCCTGGATCTTTCTTCTAATTTAAGAAACATATGCGGCAGAAGATTGGTCAGGGCATTTGTTTTGCTAAAAAAAAATATGATACAGGAGGCGGAGAAATTAATTGCAAATGATATATGTCAAAATAAACTAAAGTTTTGGTACAGGGAAAAGGGAAGATTTTATTTTAATTTAGGCAAAATGGATCTTGCCCTGAAATATTTGAATAAAGCCATAGACGTGGATCATAATGACTATTATGCACTTTATTTTAGGGCAAGGATCTACGCAGATAAGGGAATGGCCAAATTGGCCATTGATGATTTGACCAGGATATTAGAATACGTTCCCCATGATAGTGAAATACATACAATTTTAGGTAGAGTTATGGGAAGATATATATCCCCCTTTTATGGGTATATACATTATGCTTATGCAGCCCTATACAAAGGGGATAAGGATAGAATGAATAAATATCTAGGTAGGGCAAGATTACTGGCAAAGACAGCCAAGGAAAAACAGGTGTTAAAGGAGTTTGAAAAAGAGTATAATAAGTGGAAGAAATACTGGTAAAAACTTGACACCAATTACCACTATTGGGTATTTGGTGTGAGATTAAAATCAAAGGTGCTAGGACGTTAGCTATATTTTTTTTACTTTATTAAACGAGAAAGGAGTTGTTATGTTTTTTAATACTTTAGCCTTTGCAATGGCACAACCACAGGGTGGCGGAAGTGCACAAAATCCAATTATGGCCTTTATGCCCTTAATCATTTTATTTGCTATTTTCTATTTTTTTACTTATTCGGCCTCAGCAAAAAAAAGGCCAAACAGCATAGGCAGATGTTGGAGAGTTTGAGAAAAGGGGATCTGGTTGTCACAAGTGGGGGGCTTTATGGTCGAATAGTAGATATAGATGGAGACGAGTTGTCTTTGGAGGTTGCAAATAAGGTGGTTGTTAAGGTCAATCGAAACTATATTTCAGCACTGGTGTCAAACCGCAGGTCTCCTGAAAAGGACCAAAACAAGAAATAGAGGAATAAAAAAATGTTGGGAAATTTAAGGGTGCGAGTGATTGTTGCGTCTATTGTGTTGGGTTTTGGAATTTTGTTTGCCCTGCCCTCATTTGTGTCAAAAGATTCTACCCTTGCCAAATTCCTCCCTAAAAATAGGGTAAAGCTTGGTTTGGATCTCCAGGGCGGTATCAATTTAGTCTTGGGGATTGACATGGATAAGGCCATTTCAAATGCCCTGGAACAAATAGGAGAAGATATTAGGGCTGAGGCCAGGAAAAAGGGGGCTATAATTATTCGTCCCAGGGTTATTGGAAAAGATAGGCTATCCTTTTATTTGGTGGATAGTAGTAAATCTCAGATAGTAGATGATATTATTAAAAGATACTTTAATTCTCAGATTACTGTCCTAAAAATTGACGAAATAAAAGGGAGAAAAAAAATATTTATTTGCCTTAAAAGAGGAGTATAAAAAGAAGTTAAAGGACTTAACCCTTGACCAGGTATTAAAGGTAATTAGAAACAGGATTGACCAGTTTGGAGTTGTTGAGCCAGATATCAGAAAGCTGGAAAATTACAGGATTCAGGTGCAATTACCAGGGATTGAAGATGCCAATCGTGCAATAGATATAATCAAGAAGACAGCACACTTGGAATTTAAGCTGGTTGATGATGATGTAAGTAAAGAGCAGATAGAAAAAGGAGATATCCCAGTAGATGATGAGGTGTTATATTTGTATCGAAGGAGGTAGATGGTTCTTATGCAAAAGAGCCATTGTGGTAAAAAAACAGGCAGTCTTAACAGGAGACTATATTACAGATGCCTCTGTTGCATTTGATCAATTCAATCAACCTTACGTTACCCTTAGTTTTAATCGACAAGGGGCACGTATATTTGAACGGGTTACTGGGGAAAATGTAAATAAGCGGTTGGCCATTATCCTTGATAATAAGGTCTATTCTGCCCCAGTGATCAGAGAGAAGATTAGTGGAGGACGAGCATCCATAACTGGTCGGTTTACTTTAGATGAGGCCCATGATTTGGCAATAGTATTAAGGCAGGATCTCTACCAGCGCCTGTATCTGTGCTCCATGAATCTTCTGTTGGTCCATCACTTGGAGAACAGTCAATAAGACAGGGTCTTACCTCCATACTCACGGGAGGTGGTTTGGTATTTATTTTCACCATTATTTACTATGGAGTGGGAGGCCTAATAGTTGATATCTTACTGGTTTTAAATCTCATATTGGTAATAGCAGTGCTGGCAGGTTTTGGCGCCACCCTCACTATGCCGGGTATTGCGGGACTTATTCTTTTAATTGGTACTGCTGTTGATGCCAGTGTACTTATATTTGAGAGGATAAGGGAAGAGCTGAGAAAGGGGCTTTCTGCGCAAAAGGCTGTGGAAATTGGATTTTCCAGATCAACTTTGACTATTGTTGATGCCAACTTAACCACCATACTTGCAGCTATAATATTATATCAGTTTGGTAGTGGCCCTGTAAGGGGTTTTGCTGTGACTTTGTCTGTTGGTACTTTTGCGTCCATGTTTACAGCTATCTATGTGTCAAAAATATTTTTTTGCCTTGTGGCTTAAAAGGGTAAAACAGGGTGCCAAATTTAAACTATAAATATTGGGGGACATATATACCATGGGTATAGAGTTAATTAAGCCAGATACTAATATAGATTTTATGGGAAAGAGAAAGCTGGCTGCTTTTTTTGTCTATTTCTCTGATTTTGATAGGACTTATTAGTATCCTTATAAAAGGCGGTTTAAACTATGGAATTGACTTTGCTGGTGGAATCAATATCCAGGTAAAATTTAAAAAAAACAAGTGGATGTAAAAAAAGATAAAACAAGCCTTAAAGAGTGTTAATTTAAAAGGACTTAGGATCCAGAGATTTGGTCAATCTGACTTAAATCAATATTTACTTAGGGCAGGGGCATCAAACGATCAACCTGAGATGATAAGGAGCAGGGTGGCAGATGCCTTGAAAAAAATTACAGGTTCCTTTTGAGATTCAGCGTCTTGAGATGGTGGGCCCGAAAATTGGCTCAGAACTAAAAAAATAAGGCTTTGGAGGCGTTGTTTTATGCGGTTTTGTTGATATCAATATATATCTCAGGGAGATTTGAGCAAAAGTGGGGTACTGCTGCCATTATGGCAATAGCGCTATCAGCAGGTGTCTATGTGTTAAAACTCATTAATATGCCCATAACAATTTTGATTATTGCAGCTATATTTATCACACTGGTTTTATGCTGGTATTTAAAGCTAAATTATGCCCTGGGAGCAGTGGTTGCACTCATACATGATGTTACGATAACTGTTGGCTTTTTCTCTCTATTTAATAGAGAATTTGATCTAACAGTAGTAGCAGGTCTTTTAACCATAATTGGGTATTCCCTAAACGATACAATAGTTATTTTTGATAGGATTAGGGAAAATTTAAGGGGTCCAAAAAAAGAAAAAGCCTCTGTTTGATGTCATTAATGAAGCGATAAATCAAACACTTAGTAGGACACTCCTCACATCAGGTACCACTTTGCTAGTAGTAGCTGCAATGTTATTTTTGGGTGGAGGAGTAATCTTTAATTTTGCCCTATCCCTATTTATTGGTATAATAGTTGGTACCTATTCATCTATTTATATTGCGGGTTCCATTCTACTTGGAATCGGACCTACCCCTGAAAAAGAACCAGAAAAAGTCCATCAACCTGCGTAACAAAAAAGAGGGGGAAAAATTCCCTCTCTTTTTATTTTCCTGTCCTTTTTATTATTATCTTAGCCAGTGGATGTGCATTTAAGGGAATTATATATGAAATCCAGCGTACCTGAAATTTATCTCCAGCAGGTGATAAAGAGAGTTTTTTTTGCTGCAATATCTGCTGGTGCGAATGCTGTTTATGTGGGGCTTAAAGAGTTTTCAGCAAGGGCAAAGGCAACAAATTTTGAAATCAAAGAACTAATAACCCTCAGGGAATTTGCAAACTCCAAAGGAGTTAAGCTCTATATAGCCCTAAATTCCCTAATAAGGGAAGATGAATTATCTAAGGTCCTTGGATATCTAATTCTTCTACAAAGGTATGTAAAGCCAGATGCGCTGATTTTGCAGGATCCAGGCCTTTTAAATATTATAAACAAAGATTTTGATTTTGAGATTCATATCTCAACACTTGCAAATGTATCTTTGGGTTCTAGTTTTGGAACTTTAAGCAAACTAGGTGTAACACGAGTGGTGCTGCCCAGGGAACTCACCATAGATGAGATAAAATATCTATCCCAGTGTTGTGGTAATATTGGTTTGGAGGTGTTTGTCCACGGTGCCCTTTGTTATGGTGTGTCGGGGAGGTGTTATTGGTCTGGAATGATGGGTGGTAAGATGGGCCTTAGAGGTGAATGTGTTCAGCCGTGTAGGAGGACATACAGGTTTAAGGACACCAAAGAAAAGTATTTTTCTTGTAGGGACCTTGGGTTGGATGTCCTGATTAAGGTACTCTTGAAAATACCCCAAGTTGTGAGTTTTAAGATTGAAGGCAGAAAAAAAAGGTCCCCACTATGTCTACTATGTGACAAAGGCCTATAAGGTCTTAAGGGATAACCCAAATGACACTAAGGCCAAGAAATTAGCAATGGACCTGCTGGATATGAGTCTTGGAAGACCTACAACTCACTACTTCTTTTTAACTCATAGAAAGTATAATCCCATTGAATTGGACAGGGAATCAGCCTCTGGGCTAAAAATTGGAACAACTTCTAAGTCACGGTCTAGGGTTTATATAAGACCCAAAATTGATCTTCTACCTGGAGATAGGTTGAGGATCTCCTATGAAAAAAACCAGGGGACATAATCTCGTTCGGGTTAACACGTTTGTAAAAAAAAGGGAAAAAGTTTTATTTAAATAGATCTGACATAGCTAAACCGGTCTTCTTAATAGATAGAAGGGAATCTGATTTGGTGAGGGAGATAAACAGACTGAAAGGTGAGTGGTCAAACTTTTCAAAGGGTTCTGTTAGGCATAAAGTCCGTGAAAACAAATTGGGACCCATGAAATTAATATCTTATCCAAAAAAATAAAAGGTCAAATTATCCTACTACCCATCTTGTTATTAACACTTCTTCCTCTTTCATGAGAAGAGATAGGGCAAGATCTTTTGGTTTATGGATATATAATCCAAATATAGATCCAGTGTCCTTGTCAAGGAATACATGGATATTTTTAGATCCTGTTATATGGCCAGAAGATGAAAAGAAATGGAAAAATCAGATAGATAAACTGGTTTCAATGGGTTTTAAATTTTTTTATTTTAAATTCCCTGCATCACGTTGGATTGGTATCCTTAAATTCAATACATGCCTGGTTAGGACCCTTTGCCAACATAACAAATAGTGAGGGAGTATATTTGGCAGCAAATATGGGATTTAAAGGAGTTGTTGTATCTCCTGAAGTAAAGGAACTGAATATGTTGCAGGAAATAGTAAAACATTCACCCCTTCCTCTTGGAGTTTTTATAAAGGGACTTTGGCCTTATACAATATCTCGGACAAAGCACCAAAATATCCCACTCAAGAAATATATTTACAGTCCGAGAAAAGAACCAATGTGGTTGGATAAGTTTTATAGGAACTATTATTTATTCCCAAAGAAAGAAATTAGCTTAATCCCTAAGTTGGATCAATTAAAACAATTGGGATTTAAGTTATTTTTAGAGTTTTCAATAAATATGTTGTAGTCCTTTCTTTAATAAATTTCTTTTCAATTAATCTTTTATCCCTTGAATCTATTTTTTTGATAGGCTACCTTATCTCGAAAATATAAGTTCAGTAAGATGATTTAATTATTTGGGGAATCGTTATGTATAAAAACAGAAGTTTTTTTTAAGTATCTAAAATGGATTTACATCTGGTCTCCCATATTTATTGGAATAATAATTATAACAGGAATTCTGATTAGCTATAATCTAAGTTTAAAATCTCTGTACAAGGAGTGGAGGCAAACTATAATTTCCCAGTATAAATTTATAATAAAGAGGCAAGTGAATAGTGTCACTGATATGATGGAATATGAGAGAAGAGGAACATATAAAAGGCTCAACAATATTTTAAAACAGCGCAGTAACGAGATCTATTTTCTGATAAATGATCTATATGAAGTAAATAAATCCAGAATGAGCAAAGATGAAATTTTAAAGGTAGCCATTGATACTTTGATAACTGAGGCAAGAGATAGAGGTTATGGTAATATCTGTCTTACAAAGATTAATGAGAAAAGTGTAATATGTAATACCAGTTCAAATGAAATGATTGGTAACCTGCCATATCTGATGAAATTTATTAAAACTAAAGGAGAAGGGATTTTTAAGTCAAATGTAAAAGATAATAAAGTTACTTATGTTAAGTTGTTTAAGCCATTAGATGTTGTCATAGTAGTGTCATATGATCTAAGGGAATTGGAGGGACAGTTAAAAAAAAGAGATATTAGACAGGGTGTCTTATGTTAAGTTTGGAAAAGATGGATATATTTTCATTCTTGATTCAAAAGGTATAGTATTGGCCCACAGAAATAAAAAAAATTTATAGGCAAAAATTTATCGAACCTCAATAAAGTAAATGGTCCAGAGATTTTGGAGAAATTTTTAAGGTTAGTTAAAGATAATGGCGGGGGTTATACAAGATATGTCTGGGAAAAACCGTCCAGTGGACAACCCTCTGAAAAGATTTCATATGTGATAGAATATAAACCTTGGAAATGGATCATTGGGACTGGTGTATATTTAGACGATATGGCGGGGATGTTTGATCTTTTTAAATCTAGATTAAATGGTTTTACAAAAAAACAATCTGATTTTAAGTTTGATGCTATTAATACTTATCTTATCCATATTTTGGTTTATTTTTAGATCGCTTATGCTTTCTAGTATAAAGGATATTGAAAAATTGACTTCTTTTTTTCAAAAAGTCTGAAACAGAGGACGTATTGGTGGACATTGACAGGTTAAATTTTTCAGAATTCAAGAGTTTGGCAGTGCATGTGAATCGGATGCTTGCAAAAAAAATAGAGGTTCAAGACAGATTAATTAAAGAGAAGGAACAATTAGATATAAGTGAACAGAGATACAAAACTTTAATTTACGATGTCATGGATTCTTCCAATGTTGGTTTATTAATCCTGGACAAAAATTTTAAAATAGTTTGGGTTAATAAGGCATTGGAAAAAATATTTTCCATAAAAAGGGAAGACGTGATAGGGAAGGATAAGGTCCAGTTAATAGAGGAAAAGATCGCGATTTTTTTTGAGGATCCTGATGAATTTAAAAATAGGGTTATTTCATGTTATAAGAATAATACATACATAGAAAATTTTGTTTGTCACATGCTTCCTGCTGAAGGAAGATATGAAAGGTGGTTGGAGCATTGGAGTTGTCCAATTAAAAGTGGTCTTTATAAAGGGGGAAGAGTAGAACACTACACTGATATTACAGATAAAGTAAAGGCCTTTTCTGCCCTGGAAGAATCTGAGAATAAGTTGAGATCTCTATTTAATGCAATGACAGATATGATTCTTGAGATAGACAAAAATGGGAGATACATTTACGTAATTGTTCCAGAAAAGGAAAACCCAATAGGAAGGTGCAAGGATGAACTCCTTGGGAAAACCATTTTTGACGTTTTGCCTAGGAATATTGCTCATAGACGGATGGAATTGATTTTATGGTCTTTGGAAAAAAACAGAGTGGCAACCCATGAATACTCTCTCAAAATAGATGGAAAAGAAAAATTTTTTGAAGCAGGATATCTCCAAAAACAAATAATTCTGTTTTAGTGGTTTCAAGGGATATAACTGAAAAGAAGAAGATGGAATTGGACCTGTTGGATAGAGAAGAAAATTTAAGAATTACTTTAAATTCAATTGCAGAGGGAGTTATTGTAACAAATACTGAAGGGAATATTATCAGGGTAAATCCCAGTTGTGAAAGGTTTTTAAATCTGAAAAAAAGAAGATCTTGTTGGTAAAAACATAAAAGAGATAATTAGTTTAAGAGGCTATTACTCAAAAGAGCCTTTAGTAGATCCTGTTTCTATGGCATTTAAGGAAAATAGAGAAGTTTCATATGAAGAAACTGTGGTAATGGAGACAAAGCATAAAATCAATATTCCAGTTGATATTACAGCTTCTCCAATTAGAGATGCATCCTCTCCTGAAATAATTAGAGGTGTAGTAATAGTTTTTAATGATATTACAGACAAGATAAAAAGAGAGATAGATAGGCTTAATGTGGAGAAAATGAGATCCATAAGCGTTCTTGCTGGAGGAATAGCCCATGACTTTAATAACATGCTTACAGGAATTTTTGGTAATATTGAATTGGCAAAGTTAAGACTTCCCAAAGATTCTCCAGCAAATGAAAGACTTAAGACCTCTATGGCCATGTTGGAAAAGGCCAGGGGGCTCACTTCCCAACTCCTTACCTTTGCAAAGGGAGGTGATCCTGTTCTAGAGCCAATGGATGTAAAGGCCACTATAAAGGAAGCGGTTAAATTCCATTTAACAGGAAGCAATGTAAAACCTGTGTTTGATATAGATTCTGACCTATGGGTTTTAAGAGGAGATAAGAGTCAAATAGTGCAAGCAATTTCTAATATTGTTATAAATGCAAAAGAGGCCATGCCAAATGGAGGGAATTTGTATGTGGAGGTGAAGAATGTAACTGACAAGTTCCATACTTACTATTCACATATTAAGATAGCTATCAGAGATGAAGGAATAGGAATTCCTAAAAAAAATATTTAAACAGAATCTTTGATCCCTATTTTACCACCAAACAAATGGGCAGTGGGCTGGGTCTATCAATTGTATTTAGTATAGTAAAAAGACATAAAGGGCATATTGAAGTCCAATCAACTCCAGGAGAGGGGTCTACCTTTATTATATATTTGCCTGCCCTGAAGAAGGCAAAAGTATTAAAGAAAGATCAATATGTTGAGTCGAAAGGTATTGAGAAAATAACTGGAAGGGTGCTTATAATGGACGATGAAGAGACCATTGCTGATCTGTGTAAAGTAGCGCTTGAAGATATGGGACTCTCAGTTGATGTTTGTGGATGTGGAGAAGATGCTGTTTCTTTATATGAAGAGGCCCTAAAAAAGGGAGAAAAATTTGATTTAGTGATAATGGATTTGACAATTCCAGGTGGTATGGGTGGCAAAGATGCAATAAAAAGGCTGCTTGAAATGGATCCCAATGTAAGGGCCATTGTCTCTAGTGGATATTCAAACGATCCAGTGATGAATAGTTTTTCTAAGCATGGGTTTATGGGCAGATTGGTGAAACCATTTAAAATAGATGATTTAAAAAAAAGAGGTGGTGCGTATCTTGACCTAAGTTTATCATTTCACAAACTTGGGTTAACGAAACTCTCCTAGTCCTCGATTTTTTTATAATTTTATCTAAATTTTGTTCTGCATCAGATGGCCTTAAATATAAGGGATGAGGGATTTTCGTGGAGACGGTTGTGTTTTCAGAGTACTTGGCAAGTGAGTCAAGGGATGGTCTGTCAAACACATCATCCAGAATTTTTATGTGAGGTCCTTTAAATAAGTCAGGGGATTTCCTGACTCCACTACCAAGGACTTTTATATTGTCATGGATACTTATAATATCCTTTATTTGGTCAGAATTTATCACCTTTAAGTCTGTTATT
Source organism: Desulfothermus okinawensis JCM 13304 (assembly GCA_001311565.1). GTDB lineage: Bacteria > Desulfobacterota > Desulfovibrionia > Desulfovibrionales > Desulfothermaceae > Desulfothermus > Desulfothermus okinawensis. Next base: position 11,211 of record BBBM01000035.1, on the reverse strand, counting down.
GAGGAAATTGGCTCTGGCCCTACAAAGCCCTGCACATTGAATAGATCTATTTTTGCATATTGAACCACAAAGATTGTGCCTTCAATAAATCTAAATCCATTAAAAGCAAGGAGTTCAATGTAGTTTATGGGACCAATTGGTATATTCCTGGTGATTGATATTGAAGAGACAATAGATAAGGATATTCTAAGGCCAGTAAAAGAGCCAGGACCTATTACACATGCGATTTTTTCTATTTCTTCTATGTGTGAATTGGCCAGCTCAAGACACTGTTGTATCATTTTTGGAATCAAAACAATACCTTTTTTTATTTGATTTTGTTTCAATACCACATATAAGTTCACCATATTCTGCCACAGCTATCTGAATCCACTCTTCTGCTGAATTTACACACAGGTATATTTTTTTTTCATTATTTAATATTTGATCCAATTATTCTGTGTATGTCGTTGTATACAGCTAACATCATAAGAGAAATTAAAATAGTAAGGCCAATTTTAATGGCAATTTCCCTAACCCTTGGACTGAGGGGTCTTTTCATTACAATCTCCAGAGAACAAAATAAGATGTGTCCACCATCAAGCACTGGGATGGGAAGGAGATTTAAGAGACCCAGATTGATACTGATTAATGCTGTTAATGCCAGCAGGTCAAATATTCCTGCCTTTGCCTGTTGAGAGACCAGCTGGGCTATCATAATTGGTCCCCCAATATTTTCTACAGGAACCACCCTTTCAATTAGCTTAATAATTCCCTCAACTGTTAGTTTGGTGACCACCCAGGTCTGTTTAAAAGAAAGTAGCAGAGCATCTTTGGCACCGAGCTGTATGTGGACCCATTTATTGGCAGCTATTATCCCAATCCTGTTTACTTTTATTTCTTCTCCAAATATATTTTTTTGTCTTTTCCACTCTAGGGGTTATTTCAAATACTTTAATTTTATTATCCCTTTTGATCTTAAATCTTAAGGGGAATTTTTTTTTCATTTGATACAGCGCTTACTATCTCATGCCAATAAGTTATTTTATGGCCGTTTATTTCAATTATTTTATCTCCCTTTTTAAGACCAGCAACTTTGGCAGGAGATCTGTCCACAACACCACCAATCTCGTTTGTTAGCATCTGCTGACCAACATTTATAAATACAAAAAAAATATAAGATCCAGGCAAGCAATAGATTAAATATAGGACCAGCACCAACAACCAACATCCTTTGAATGGGTGGTCTCTTTGAAAAGTCTTCTTCTTCAGAAAATCTGGGGTCATAGTCATCATCTTCCTCTCCAAATAGCTTTACATACCCTCCCAAAGGGATTGCTGATAGTATCATGTCTGTTCTGTTTAGCCTAAATCCCCAGATCTTCGGACCAAATCCCAGGGAAAAGGTTTTTACCCCAACACCCAAGGCCTTTGCCACTAAAAAGTGACCCAATTCATGGAAGAATATCAAAAGTCCCAGGACAAATACTATGGCCAGTATACTCGTCATCTTGCGCTCATCTCCTTTAAAAGGGATTGTGCCAATGTCCTTGTGGAGACATCAATCTCTAAAATGTCCTCTAACTCTTCTATTTTACGGGGTCTGTGGTTATCTAACACCATTTTGTTTAAGGTAACTATGTCCAGGAATTTTATCCTGTTAGACAAAAATGCATCAACAGCAACTTCATTTGAGGCATTTAGGGCTATGACAAAACTCTGTCCTCCCCTCAATGCATCAGTTGCTAGCCTTAGCATGGGAAACATTTTTGTATCAGGCCTAAAGAAGCTTAAATTACCAATCTCAAAAAGGTCCAATCTGTCCCAAAGCAATTCCATCCTTTTTGGAAAATTCAGGCAATATGCAATGGGTAGCCTCATATCTGGAATTCCCATTTGCGCAATTATTGATCTGTCACAAAATTCAACCATAGAATGGATTATGCTTTCCCTGTGGATGGCAACCTCAATTTTGTCTAAATTCATGCCATATAAGTAATAGGCCTCAATTACTTCCAGGCCTTTGTTCATAAGTGTTGCTGAGTCAATTGTGATTTTAGGTCCCATGGACAATTGGGATGGTTTAGGGCCATTTCCCTGGTAACATGTTCTAGAAAACCTTTGTCCTTTCCAAAAAAAAGGCCCTCCTGAGGCTGTTAGAATTATTTTGTGTACCTCTGTTTTATTTCTACCTTCCATTATCTGAAAAATTGCATTGTGCTCAGAATCTATTGGCAGGATAGATGCACCAGTTTTTTTTGCACAATTTTTTTTATTATTGGACCAGCCAGCACAAGGGATTCCTTGTTTGCAAGGGCAACTACCTTTCCCCGTTCTATAGCCTTTATTGTGGGTGCAAGACCAGCTGCACCACCCTGGGCCTGCACAATCATGTGGGCTTCATCCAGGGTGGCGAGTTCATTATACCCTTGTATCCCTGTAAGTATTTCAGGTGAGTAGTCTGATGGCAGAAGTTCTTTTAATGGGCCTATTAAATCCTCGTACTTTACGCAAAGATATGTGGGCCTGAATTTTTTTTGCCTGATCAGCCAGCCTGTGGATATTTTCTCCAGCACCGAGTCCTATGACTGAAAATTTATCCCTCTTATCTCCAATTACCTCTAGGGTGCTAACACCAATAGAGCCTGTGCTGCCTAAAATGGAAATTTTTCTTTTTTTCTGGTAGATTATATGCTTTGTCCAGAGAAGATATGTATTCCATTGTCCTTACGTGCTTTTTGTTGAAAAGTTATTAAACTGTTAGAAAATATTTGCTGAAAATCAGATAAATGGGACATACAAATAAGAGACTGTCTATGCGATCCAAAATTCCACCATGTCCAGGTAAGATGAATCCTGAATCTTTTATTTTTAGATAGCGCTTTAGAGCTGACTCAAATAGGTCTCCAAGTTGTGCTCCAAGGTTTAGAAGTGTACCTAAAATTAGAATTTGATACCAGGACATTGAGAAAAATATTTCCCCATAAATGAAAGAAAATAATAAGCAACCCAAAAGACTTCCAAATGATCCCATCCATGTCTTTTTAGGACTTACCCTGGGCCACAGCTTTCTCTTCCCAAAGAGCCTCCCAGAATAATATGCACATGTATCAGATATAATGGCTATGCCAGAATGAACACTATTTCTTTTCTTGGGACAGAGTTGAAGAATTGTAAAATATATGGGATATAAACAATGCCTAGAAAGATTAGTTGAATATCCATCCACGATATAGAACGAGGATGTGACTGTGTATCTGTACTTTTCCCCTTATCTATACCATTTTCATCATAGGTCCTCCCTATGCCATAGGAATACAGGAAGAATAAATTTAGTATCCAGAAGGAGGAAACGAGCAAAAACTCTACTGACACGTGAATAAAATTACTAAATACCATTGGTAAGGCCAAAAGGATAGACGTTATTTTTAGATTGAAGTGGTTGTTTCCCCAAAAAAAGGGAGAGGAATTCAAAAAGGGCCAGTCCACTTACACAAAAGATTAAAATCTGTAAAAAAAAAATTTGATCCAAAAAGGATGATCCATGCAACAACAGGTAAAACTACTAAAGTTGTTAAAATCCTTTTTTTTGTGTGAATTCATATGTCTTCCTAAAATTCTAATCAAAGGCCACCAAACCTTCTGTGTCTTTTTGAGTATTCATCAAGTGCTTTACGCAGTTCCTCTTCTGTGAAATCAGCCACAGGACAGGGGTAAAGTACAACTCAGAGTAGGCAGATTGATAGAGCAGATAATTGGAGAGGCGGATTTCCCCGCTTGTCCTGATAATTAAATCAGGATCAGGCTGAGAATTAGTATATAAGTACTCCTTAAAATTTTCTTCATCCAGGGTGTTTGGATCTATTCCCTGTTTGATGATTTTTTTTACAGCCTGTACTATCTCTTCCCTACCTGAGTAGTTTAGAGCCAGATTTAATACCATCTCTTGGCAATTACTGGTCTTTTTTTAAGGTAAATTCTATAGCCTTTTTTTGCGGGAAATGGAAGTTTTGTGTAATCTCCTAATATATTTAATTTTATAGATTGTTCCACAAGAGATTTATATTCCCTGTTCAAAAAAATCCACAAGCAGGTCGAAGAGAAAATTCACTTCATCCTTAGGTCTTTTCCAGTTTTCCTTTGAAAAGGTATACAGGGTAAGATATTTTATATTCAGCCTTCTACACTCCTCCACTATTTTTTTTGCAGTCTTTGTGCCCTGCCTGTGCCCCTCATACCTTGGCAGACCCCGTTTTTGTGCCCATCTCCCATTTCCATCCATTATTATAGCAAGATGGGTGAGTGGAGGTCTTTTTTTTGTTATCTTCCATTTATACACTTCCTAACAGGAATGAAATTTAAAAATAGCTATATTTCCATGATTTCTTTTTCTTTTTCCTTAAAAAGTTCGTCTGCCTTTTCAATATATCTATCAGTTATTTTCTGGATCTCTTCTTGACCATCATATAGGTCATCTTCTGTGATCTCTTTATTATTTTTCATCTTTTTAAGGGCTTCATTTCCTTCCCTTCTAATATTTCTTATGGCTATTTTTGCATCTTCAGTGTATTTTTTGGCCACTTTAACAAGTTCTTTTCTCCTCTCCTCTGTGAGTGGAGGGATATTTATCCTGATCATCTTACCGTCATTTACTGGAGTCAAACCCAGATCAGATTTCATTATTCCCTTTTCAACATCTCCCATAGAATTTTTGTCCCATGGTTGAATGGCAATTGTTCTGCTATCAGGGATGGAAATAGAAGCCAATTGTTTCAAAGGAGTTGGGGTGTTGTAGTAGTCAATTAAAATGTCTTCCACCAATGAGGCAGATGCCCTGCCAGTTCTGAGTTTATTAAAGTCTTTTTTTTAATTTTTCAATGGCCTTTTCCATTTTGGTTTCGCAATCTTTAAATACCTTGTCCATCATACACCTCCTTTTACCACAGTTCCCACAATTTCTCCAAGAACTACCCTTTTAATGTTGTGTCGCTTGAGGAGATTGAATACCACAATGGGTAGGCCATTGTCCATACATAAAGATATGGCTGCTGAGTCCATGACCTTGAGCCCTTTTTTTAATACGTCAATGTAAGAGATTTGAGAAAATTTTTGAGCGGTTCTGTCTTTTTCTGGATCCCTGTCATAGACTCCATCAACTGGTGGCCTTGAGCAATGCATTTGTTTTCAGTTCCATTGCCCTAAGGGCTGCAGCTGTATCTGTTGTAAAATATGGATTCCCTGTACCTGCTGCACAAATTACTATGCGTTTTTTTTTCCAGGTGTCTAAGCGCCCGTCTACGGATATATGGTTCAGCCACTTCTTGCATCCTAATGGCAGTCATAAGCCTGGTTGGCAGACCAAGGCTCTCAAGTCTATCTTGCAGCGCAAGCCCATTCATCACAGTGGCAAGCATTCCCATGTAATCTGCCTGTGCCCTGTCCATGCCTTTGGCGGATGTTGATACTCCCCTAAAAATATTTCCACCGCCAATAACCAGGGCGATTTCAACTCCCATTTTAGCCACTTCAGCTATATCATTGCAGATATTATCAATGGACGTTAGGTCAATTCCATATTTTTTTTCACCAGCAAGTGCCTCTCCACTTAGCTTTAAAAGTATTCTCTTATACATAATATTTTTCATAACCAGGACTCCATTTATTTTTGCAAAAAAAAGGGCCTCTGAGGCCCTTTTTTTTAATCCAGTTTTTCTCCTACTTCAAATCGCACAAATCTGCGAATTACTATCTTTTCTCCCAAAACAGAGACCAGTTCATTTAAAAGGTCTTGGATTGAGAGGGAATCGTCTCTAATATAAGGTTGCTCTAACAGACACACTTCTTTGTAAAATTTTTTTTAATTTCCCTTCTACTATCCTTGGAATAATATTTTCTGGTTTTCCCTCCTCTTTTGCCTGATTGGTATAGATCTGTTTTTCCTTTTCTAAAACATCTTCTGGCACATCTTCTGAAGAGACATACAGGGGATTTGAGGCAGCTATTTGCATGGCCACATTTTTGGCAAATTCCTGGAATTTATCGCTTTTTGCAACAAAATCAGTTTCACAATTTATTTCAACTAACACACCTATTTTCCCATTCATGTGTATATATGATCCAATCATGCCCTCAGATGCAGTTTTTCCAGCCCTTTTCTGGGCCTTGGAAATTCCCTTTTCCCTGAGCCAGGCAAGGGCCTTTTCCTCATCTCCCCCTGACTCTTGAAGTGCCTTTTTGCAGTCCATCATTCCAGCACCTGTTTTTTTTCTCTTAATTCTTTGACCATCTTAGCTGTTATCTTCATTTTTATTGTCCTCCTCTTGGGTTTTTTTTCCATATTTTCTTCTGTTTTTTTTCTTCTACAACCTCTTCTCCTTTTTCCTGTCTTTCCTTCTCTGCTTCAGCTTCCAATTCCTTTCTCCTTGCAGCACCTTCAATACATGCATCAGCAATTTTTGATGTAAATAGTTTAATGGCCCTGATTGCATCGTCATTTCCAGGGATAATATAGTCAATTACATCTGGGTCGCAGTTGGTATCTGTTATTGCAACAATGGGAATTCCCAGCTTGTTAAATTCTTTTACTGCATTTTCTTCTTTTTTTGGGATCCACAATAAAACCTGCCTGGGGATAACCTTCCATGTCCCTGATTCCACCAAGGGCATTTTGTAATTTTTTTCAATATCCTTTCCATCCTGATGATTTCTTTTTTTTGGAAACTTATTTATGGACCCATCTTCAAACATCTGTTCAAGCTCTTTCATCTTGTCTATACGCTTTTTTTATTGTCTTAAAATTAGTAAGGGTCCCCCCAAGCCAACGGTGGACCACATAAAACATACCACACCGCTGGGCTTCTTCCCTGACAATGTCCTGGGCCTGTCTTTTGGTTCCCACAAAAAGGACCTTGCCGCCATTTGCAACAACATCTGAAATAAATTCATAGGCGCGTTCAAAAAGTGGAATAGTCTTTTGCAGGTCAATGATGTGGATGCCCTTCCTTGATCCAAAGATAAAGGGCTTCATTTTGGGATTCCAGCGCCTGGTCTGGTGGCCAAAGTGCACACCTGACTCCAACATCTCTTTCATTGTGATTTTTGCCATAATGCCTCCTTTGGGTTTTTCCTCCACCCAAGCAAAACCAACTCCCACTTTGCTGTTAATTTTCTGTATTCACCTAAAATTCAGGTGAAAATTCCCTGTGGGACCCAAAGGTTTGTGCTGTGGGTGTGTGTATTTTTGCACGCAAGTTGTGCCTTTTAGACGAAAAAAAGGAGAGTTTGCAAGGTAAAAATTTGCCTATTGTTCTTCATTTACTACCTTGTTTATAAGTGTTCCAAGTCCTTCAATTTCTATTTGTACTTCATCTCCTACTTTTAGTTCCCCTACGCCTGGGGGCGTACCTGTTAAAATAACATCTCCAGGCAGAAGTGTCATTATTGAGGAGATAAAACTGACCAGCTCAAAAGGGTCAACTATCATATCAGATGTCTTACCTTCTTGTTTTACTTCACCATTGACTATGGTTTTTAGGGTTAAATCCTCTAGTTCTCTAAAATCTGTCTCAATCCATGGTCCAACTGGGCAAAAGGTATCAAAACCTTTGGCCCTGGTCCACTGTCCATCCTTTTGTTGCAGGTCCCTGGCAGTTACATCATTTGCGCATGTAAACCCAAAGATGTACTCTGGCGCATCTTTTGGTGATACATTTTTACACTGTTTGCCCATAACCACTGCAAGCTCCCCTTCATAGTGGACATTTTTTTGACATCTTTGGATAAACAATATTTTCTCCAGTGCCAATCACTGATGATGGGGGCTTTAAAAAGAGAATTGGCTCTTCAGGTATGTCCATGCCTAGTTCCCTTGCATGGGCCTTGTAATTTAGCCCAACGCATATTATCTTTGATGGAACAACCAAGGGAAGAAGTTGAATATCTTTAAGTGGTAATGGCCCATATTGTTTTGCTTCTTTGTCTAAGGGGTAGACCTTTTGATCTGCAATGGCCCCATAAAATGCTTTGCCTCTGAAAAAAAACTCTAATTAATTTCATTACAATCCCTCTTTTTTTTATTAAACTGAAATAATGACTGGTATTACAACAGGGTCCCTCTCCAAGGTTCTTCTAAAGTATCTCCTAAGGGAGTTTTTTTACCTTTTTCTTTAACGTGGACTTGGAAATCTTACCTGATTTATTGTATATATCTAGTACGATGTTTTCTGCCTCTTCGAGAATATACGAATATTCTTGTTCAAATATAAAGCCCTTTGACTGTAACTTTGGACCAATTAGACTTCGCCACTATTTCCATCCAACACCATTATGAGTATAACCATACCTTCGTCAGCGAGCAGTTGCCTTTCTTTTAAAATAGTGGTGCCAACATCTCCAACGCCTTTTCCATCCACAAGGATGGCGTTTGCTGGGAATGAGTCCTCAAATTTTATTCCATCTGAATAAAAGGTTATTGGATTTCCATCTTCTAAAATAAGGGATCTCTCTGGAGCAACTCCACACTCTATGGCCAGGTTCTTGTGTTTTACAAGGTGTCTGTATTCCCCATGGATGGTATAAAAAATTTAGGTTTTACACTATTTAGCATAATTCTAAGCTCTTCCTTGTGGGCATGTCCAGATGCATGTACATCTTGAACCTTTTCATATAACACCTCTGCCCCAAGCTTGTACAGTTTATTTATGACCGAGGTAATTGCCTTGGTATTCCCAGGGATAAATCTAGATGACATTATAACTGTATCACCTTCATATATTCTAAGATGTCTGTGTGAGCCTTCAGCAAGGCGGGTTAAGGCAGACATGGGCTCACCCTGGGAACCAGTAACTAGGAGGACAATTTCTTCATCTTTGAGCATGCTTAAGTCTTCTAAAGGGATGAGGTACTCTTCATCTAGTTTTAGAAGCCCGAGCCTCCTGGCTATGTCTATATTGGACACCAGGCTCCTTCCGCAAACGGCCATTTTTCTATTTAAACTCTTTGTAAGTTCAAAGATCTCCTGAATTCTCTGTATATGGCTTGAAAAAAAGGGTTATTAATATCCTGCCCTTTGCTGTATTAAATATCCTTTCTAAGGATGCCATTACCTCTCTCTCTGTTAGGGCAAATCCATCTAACTCTACATTTGTGGAATCTGATAAAAGAAGCATAACCCCCTTTTTTTGAGAACTCAGATATGCCTTCTAGGTCTGTTGCGTGTCCACCAAGGGGATTTTGGTCAATTTTAAAATCTCCGCTATGGACAATTTTACCAACTGGTGTTTCAATGCCAAGGCAGTATCCCTGAATAATGGAATGACATACAGAAAAGAATTGAAATGACATGTCCCCAATTTGTACTGTTTGTCTGGGGGCAACTTCTCTTAATACAAGTTTGTTAGGATCTGATAGGTTGTAGTCTCTGACCTTATTTTCTATCAAAGCCAGGGTAAACTTAGATCCATAAATTGGGACATCAATATCTTGAAGTAGCCAGGGAAGTGCCCCAATGTGATCTTCATGGCCATGGGTTACAACTATTGCCTGCAATTTGTCTTTTTTTGGAAATTATAAAATCCAACCTGGGGATAACAACATCAACCCCATAGTGAAAGGAATCAGGGAACATCAGTCCACAATCAATTAGCACACCTGTTTTTTTCTGTTTCCAGATATAGGCAATTTAGACCAATCTCTCCAAGGCCTCCTATGGGATATATGGTTATTCTGTCTCTTTTATCCATTTAGTAAGCTCCACATATTTATTTTCCATAAAATCTTTTGTCTTATTTTTTTAAATCATCCCGCTTTTTTTAAAGAAAATTCCTTTGGCCATTCAATGGGTTTATGTATCCACACATATACCTTTGATGGTTTAATAAAAACAGAACCCCGTGGAAGACATTCATTGGTTCCATATATGGTGATGGGAACCATCTCCATGCCCAGTTTTATGGCCAAAATAAAAGGCCCCACTTGAAAATCCAGGAGTCTGTCTTTATAGTTGTTTCTGGTACCTTCAGGGAAGAGTAGTACAGATTCTCCCTGTTTTAAGGTGTTAACTGCATTATTTAGGTCTTTTAGTGCCTGTCTTTTGTTTTCCCTGTGTATTGGGATATGCCCTGCTGCCTTCATTCCCTGTCCAAATATAGGGATTTTAAACAGGGAATCCTTTGCAATGAATCTCGGGGAAAAATCTTTTAAAATACTCATAATTATTGGGGTATCGAGATGTGAAAAATGGTTAGAAATAAAAATATAACACCTGTCTTTCTCAGGTAGTGCACCTTTAAGTATAATATGAATTCCCGACGCCCACACTATTGACTTTGCCCAGATAAGTTCAATTTTTTTTTAGTAAAGGGGATTTCTTAGAAAAAAAAATTTACTATTATCACCAAAAAGGCACATGCCACACTGGATACAATTACTGTGGGAATAAAGATTAAATTTTGTAATACATTTCTTAGTCTATCCATGGTTACCAAATAAAAAAACAATAATTTCAAACAAACAAAAATGTAGTTTTTTTTTTGAAAAAAAAGCAACTTAAAGATAGGTGATTGGTGTCCATGAATTCAGGCTAACGTAAGGTGTGTGGGTTTTTTGATGACAAAATAGGGAATTTGGGATATAAAGATGACTACTTAACCAGTAAAATGAAAACCCTATACAATCTTTGTTGTAATAGGAGGAATTATGGAGAGAGGGTCTTTGGCAGAATTAATACAAAGTGAACTCAGTGCAGCTATATTAAATACAGATAAGGAAGCCATCAAAAGGTTCAGTATTTTACTTAGCGAAAAGATATCTAAAATAGAAGAAGTTGAATATAAACATGAAGAGACCAAATCAGATCTAAAAGTTTTAATTGAAGTAGTGAAACAGGGCTTTGATGATATGAATAGACGTTTTGATGATATAAATAAACGTTTTGATGATATGAATAAACGGTTCGAAGATATTAATGGACGTTTTGAAGATATGAATAAAAGATTTGAAGATATTAACAAGAGATTCGATATGATGTTTAAATTTATGAGTCTGGGATTTACAATGATGACAATCTTAATTGTGGTGTTTAAGTTTATTCATTGACATGTAACAAAATATTGTAATGGGAGGAATTATGGAGAGAGGGTCTCTGGCAGAATTAATACAAAGTGAACTCAGTGCAGCTATATTAAATACAGATAAGGAAGCCATCAAAAGGTTCAGTATTTTACTTAGCGGCAC
>BBBM01000034.1 GCA_001311565.1 Desulfothermus okinawensis JCM 13304 | reverse complement strand
ACATTTGAGTTATTAATAGCCTGGGCTATTGCATATGCACTGCTCTGGGAGTGTCCCTTTTCGATAACATATGCACCAAAATTAGTACCAGGATTCCTCATGTTCTGATTTAATGCCCTCGTTACATAGGGCGTTACGTTTAAGCGAAATCCATTTATAGCAATTGATCCATCGGCAATAGCTGCTACATTTTTACCACTTTTTAATTTTAAGCCTCCACCAAATTCATTTGTGAGTCCAATGTGATCTGTGTGCAGGTTTGAGGAAAGATTTATCTGAATTTTGTTTGCACTTGATGTATTGGGGCCTACCTGAAATATGGTCGTGCCTGTTGATCCATCCAGTAGTTTTAGCCCGTTAAACTCAGCAGTATCCACAATTCTATCAAGTTCTGATAGTTTTTGCTGGTATTCCTGATTGAGGTCTTCTCTGTCAGAATCTGTTAGAGCATTTGATGCCTGAACAGCAAGCTCCCTCATTCTCTGCAGGATATTAGACATCTCTTCCATGTTACCTTCTGCTGTCTGCATCATTGAGATACCATCATATGCATTTCTAATTGCCTGGTTAAGTCCTCTGATCTGGGCAGTCATCCTTTTTGAAATAGATAGTCCTGCTGCATCATCTGCAGCTGAATTGACCCTAAGGCCCGTAGATAGCCTGAGCTGGTTCTTGGCCAGGGCATCTGATGCCAGCCTGAGGCTATTTTGGGCTATTAATGATGATATATTTGTGTTAATTGTAAGAGCCATATCATGTCCCCCTTTTCTCTTATTGGTGGGAAAATTTTTCTTTAGTTTTTAAATAAGCAACTAACATGCCAACTGTCTTTTTTTCTGGGTTAATAAGCCAACCATGAAAAATTTATTTTTTTGGTGGAAATGCCTTGCAAAAATATGGTATGGATTTAGCATGATCTAGCTAAACGAAGGAGGATTTTGATGATTGAAGGAGTTATCTCTGATATAAAATCTCTTGCACAGGAGAGGCCTTTGATAACCAGCGAAGTCTTTAAGTTAAATGACTTATATGGTCATGCCTGTATTTTGAAAAAAATATGCCAGATTAAAGGAGTCCTACCAAATAAAGGGAGTTTTAGAACATGCGGCAATGGTATTTGATCACGTGTGGCCAAATGATCTGGCTGTACCATTTCCTGCCCATTTTGTGTTTAGCCACCATAGGTTTCCCTTTTTAAGGCAAGTTACAAACAAGGCACTTTTTGCCATTGGACCATCTATTCACTATGCTGAACCTCTTTTTTCAGAGGGAGAACTTGAAGAGATTAAAAAGGCCTTGGGAAAGACACTACTGGTTTTTTTACCCCATTCTTCCCGTTCATTAGTATTTAAATATGACTACCATGAAATTTTGTCCTATTTAAAAGAATTTGAAAAAGATTTTGATAACATACTCATATGTGTTGCCTGGCGAGATGTTCTCTTAGATTTTGAAAGACCTTTTGTATCAAAAGGATATACCTGTGTTACTGCGGGTCATGTTCATGACAGAAATTTTCTACCAAGGCTGAAGACATTAATATTGATTTCTTCTCATACCATGTCCTTTAATTTCGGATCCCATATAGGTTTTTGTATTTACTTAAATAGACCTCACTGGGTCATAGGTCTTAAAAAGACAGAAGTTGAAGGACCTGAGGAAATAAAAAAAGCTCTCTACCTACAGAGGAGGACCCGTGGGAACAGGTCAATCTAAATATTTTCTCGACTTTTTTAAGGAGCCCATGGATGATATAACATCTAAGCAAAAGGAATTAGTAGAATTCTATTGGGGGATTTCCGATATAAAAACTCCTAAAGAACTTAGTGATATTTTTCAATCTACAGAAGATATGTTCAATAATAGATATTTTCCGTCTAACAAAAGGGATCCAATATTTTTATGTCAAATTTTTGACTATCTTGTTCAGGGTAAGGTTGAAAAGGCGAAGCTCCTGCTTAACTGGGCAAAGAAGATAAACTTTTATCCTGCATGGATTTATTATGTTCAGGCCCTGATTATGGTTCAGGAGGGAAATGTACAGGAGCTTGAAAAACTTATTAGTTATCTTGAAAAATACGGGGGAATTTTTGAAGAGCAGTCACAATTTTTATTGCAATTTAGTAAAAAGGTTGGTTTTTCTAAAAAAAATATTAGAAAGGCTATTTAGTATGTATCCCAGACCTCAATTTTATCAACATACAAAGATGAATTTGCCATGGAAGAGGGAGGCAATATGAAAGTTGTACATTTAAGTAGTGTAGATTTTTGGGAACAGGGACTTCTAGCATACAGGATCCACAAAGGAGTGGAAAAACACGGTGTGGACTCTGTTTTCATTACTTTTCTAAAAAGTTCTGGAGATCCATCGGTTAAAGTAATTATCAGGGATCCTGTTTTCAAACAAAAAAATAAAGCTGGTAGATAATATGACCCATAACATCCCTCCTCTTCTTGCCGATATATTGTCTCAATGGAGAAATAAACTTGGTATGAAATTAATGGAATGTGAAGGTGAAGTTACTTTTTCTCTTCCAGATCCTGATGTGGATCTCGGCGCATTAGAACAGGTTCAGGATGCTGATATTATTCATGTTCATTGGACTCCTGGTCTTTTAAACCTGGAAATTGCTCCTTTGTTTTTTTTAGGCAAATCTGTTATATTCACTATATACGATATGTCTTTATTTACAGGGGGCTGCCACTATCCTTTTGATTGTATGGGATATTTGGATGGATGTCTTAACTGCCCTGAAGTATTAGAAGAAGTTCAGCCTTTAATCGCTTCTTTCTGGAGAATCAAAAAGAATATATTTGATTTTATAAATTTTAAAATTGTTGGTCAGAGCACTTTTTTTTAAAAGATAAAGTAGAAGATATAGGTTTTAAAGATGTAGAAGTTATTTTACCAAATACACCATTTCTAGAATATAAACTCATATCGAAATCCAGAGCTAGAGATATACTTGGAATTGAGCAGGACAAAAATGTAATAATATCAGTTGTTCCATCTGTTGCAAGTAAAAGAAAGAATATAAATACTTTAATTGAAGCAATCCATTTACTTAGAGATAGGAGAGAAATTGTTAGACCTTATGTTATTTTGATAGGTGCTGATTATATTGAAACAGATAGAAAAATAACCTTTCCATTACAACATATTCCATTAGTCCCTAATGAAGAAGTTTTGTCATGGTATTACAGGGCTTCAGATCTATTTGTATCTACTGCTTATTATGATCCTGTTACTATTTATCCACTAGATGCAATGGCCATGGGGGTACCTGTTGTTGGATTTTCCACTACAATGTTGGAAGACTGTATAGATCATAAAATAAATGGATATATCGCAAGAAATAAAGATATAACAGATTTAGCTAATGGAATAAAATATATTTTAAATGAGATAAAAAAATAACATTTTCAATTCAAAAAAAAGGCCAGAAGAAAAAAATAAAAAAATATTTTTCATGGGATCAACAAACAAAAAAATATGTGGAATTATATAATAAGATGATTCAAAAAAACGGTATTCCAGATATAGACAGAATGATTAAACTGGCTGAATCATTTTTTTTGAAAGGGGTGAGAAACATGTAGCCACTAGATTTTTTTCATAAACTATATGAAATTAATCCTAAAAATCCATATATTTTAAACAACATAGGAGTAATATACTGGGATGGAGGGAAATATACAAAGGCCATGAGTTATTTTAAAAAGTGCTTATGAAATGAAACCAGATGATAAAGATATTAAAGAAAATTATTTTAAGGCTAAAGCTGTAATAGACAGATAATTGAAGGGGGAATTATGATTGTTACCAATGAGTGGATTGAAGGTTATGTATCTGATGTTCCATATACTGCGAATTTCTACTATTATCAGACTCCTGATTTTTTGAATTTATGTATCCTGTTAAAAGGTTATGATCCACCTGATTTAAAAAAATGGGTTTAATTTCCTGGAACTTGGATCTGGAATGGGATTTAATTTAAATGTTATGTCTGCCTTATACCCTGAAGGAAACTTTTATGGAATAGACTTTAATCCAGAGCATATCAACTTTTCACAAAAAAATCAAAAAGCATGCAGGACTTAAAAAATGTAACATTTTTTGAGATGTCTTTTGAAGAGATGGGGGAAAGATTAAATGAATTTCCCATGTTCGACTATATTACCCTTCATGGGATTTTTGCCTGGATATCTCATAAAAATAGAAGGTATATAATAGATATTATCAGACAAAAACTTAAGCCTGGTGGGGTGTGTTTTGTTAGCTATAATGATATGTGTGGGTGGTTCAATCATATACCTTTTCAGAGATTGCTGTTAGATTATTCTAAATTATTTCCTGATATGGGAAGTATTTCCCAAATTAATCTTGGTATAAAGTTGATAAAGAGGCTCCAAAAACTAAGCCCCGCCTATTTTGATTCCCCTTTTATGAGAAAGATGTTAAAAAAAATATGAGTCTGGAAATAAAAATTATTTTGCCCATGAATATCTTAACCAGGATTGGGAACCCTTATTTTTTTACTGAAGTATTGTCTTATATGTACCATGCCAGAATGAAATATATTAGCCAGGCTGAACCAATTTGGGACATGCCCCGTCTATTTTTAAATGAGGAGCAAGTAAAATTTCTACAACAGCAACGATCTGAATTACTAAGGGAAATATTAAAGGACTATCTGGTTAATATGTCTTTTAGAAAGGATATTTATGTAAAGGGTGGCACAAAAATTCCCACCAAATTATGGAGAGAAAAAACTCAAAATATCAAACTTGTGCTGCGAGTGATTTCTCTTGATAAAAAATATAAAATAGAACTTCCCTACACAAATAAAAACGCAAATCTTAATCCAAAGACCATTGATAGATTAATAGAGATTTTAAGTGAAAAACCTCTCACTATAGGAGAATTGCTTGAGGACAATATATTAAATTTTAAACAAGTTGATGAGTTAATTTCTGTAGTTGTTTTGCTTATGCATTCCAGACTAATTGATATGGTGTTAAGTGAACCAGTAGATAATAAAAATAACTCCTTGAGTTTAAATAAGGTTGTGGCAATGGAGGCCAGGTATTTTAATACTATAAGATTTTTTTTGCATACCTTCTAGTAGATCAGCTGTGGGTGTAGATCTTATAAATAGACTTGTTTATGATGCCCTGATAAATGCCAGAATAAAAGATATAGATACAGTTATCTCCCATGTAAAGGAATATTTAGAGGGCAGGGTCACAGAGGGAGTAAATGAGGAAGATATAGAAAGAGAAGTGATAAATTGTATTGAGAACACCATACCACAATGGATAAGGTTAGGTATTATAGAGAAAAATGTTTTAAGTTAGTTAAATGGAGTAATAGAGATGGAGAAAAAAAATGTAGAGATCAGATCCATAGAAGATAGGTTAGAGGCTGCCAGATCTTATCATCGCGCAGGGAATTTAGTTAGAGCTGAAGAAGAGTACAGAAAAATACTCGAAGAGCAACCCCATAATCCAGAAGCCACCCATCTAATGGGACTTCTGGCACTGCAGATGGGTAAGCTAGAGATTGCTGAACATTTTTTTTAATACTGCTATAAAGCTGGATAATACTAAACCTGAATATCTTGTTAATTTAGGTGTAGTATTTTATTTAAAAGGTGCCTTTAAAGAAGCAAAAGAACTCTTTAAAAAAAGCTATATCAATGGATGAATCTTATTTGGAAGCATATGCAAATTACGGAAAAATTCTGGCAGAAGAAGGAGATTTAGAAGAAGCCAGAAAATATCTGGTCAAAGCAGTTAAACTGGGTGACACAGATCCCAGTACGTTAATTACCCTGGCTGAGGTAAATTTCCGGTTAAAGATGTATAATCGGGCTGAAATGATATGTAAGCAGATTTTTGATCTGGGCATTGATGAAAATCAAGTATATGATATCCTTATTGAATCTTTAATTAAGCAGAACAAGGCAACAGAAGCCATTCCATTTTTAGAGATCATGCTTAAGAGAACTAA
Source organism: Desulfothermus okinawensis JCM 13304 (assembly GCA_001311565.1). Lineage (GTDB taxonomy): Bacteria > Desulfobacterota > Desulfovibrionia > Desulfovibrionales > Desulfothermaceae > Desulfothermus > Desulfothermus okinawensis. The sequence continues at coordinate 25,038 of BBBM01000034.1, read as the reverse complement.
ATTCCATGAAAAATATAAAAAGATGTTAGAAGAGATATACAGGCAAACTGGCTTTTCTGAAAATTAGAAAATTTGTTTAAAAAGTGAGGATTGTTATGGTCTTGAAAATTTCTGGTAAGGAAGTCATCAATGGTGAAGAGATAGATAGGGAAATAACTAACTTATTACTTAAAGGAGAAAGGTATCAGCTTGAAGGGAAATTTTCAGAAGCTGAAGAAATTTATAGAGAGATTTTAAAGAGAGATCCTCAAAATAGTATTGCCTACCATCATCTGGGAATCATGGCCCTACAGGGTGGACAAAATGATCTAGCTGGAATCTTTTTAAAGGCAGCTTCTGACCTTGATCCTGAAAATGTTAGATTCTTAATAGACCTTGGCACTGCTTATTTCTCTAATCAAAAGCTTCTGGAGGCAACCAGGATTTACAAAAAGGCATTGGAATTGGAACCTGAAAATTTTGAGGCACTTTTCAATCTTGGGACAGTCTATCTTGAGAGAGAGATGTTCGATGAGGCAATAAGGTATTTTGATAAGGCTGTTGTTTTAATGCCTTATGATCCCAGAGCTTTTATAAAACTCTCCTACTCTCTTGTTCAACTGGGAAGATATGAAGAAGCCGAAGAAATTGCAAAAGCTGCATATGTTCTAAAACCTAAAACAAAAGAAGATTTGTTTATTTTAATGGATACTTTTTTTAGAACTAAATTCTCCATGGTATGCAATACCCCTTGGTAAGATGTTGATAGAAAAAGATCCTGCAAATGTCAGTTTTAGAGCAAAACTCTCAAATTCTTACAGCATGGCAGGAGTTGTATGTAAGGCAGAAGAAGAAGCAAGACGTGCCCTTAACCTGGCACCCAGGATTCCAGGCCTATATCGTCTGCTTGCACAGGCAATGATGACATGTACTGGTTGGGATGAAGCCTTAGAAGTGGTTGAAGAAGGCTTAAAACTAGATCCTGAAAATGACCTACTTCTTCTTCAGAAGGCTGCAATTTTTGAGAAAAAAAGGATGGAATAAGGAGGCCTTTTATATAGTAAAAGAATTTTTTTACTGGAAAGAGAGGTAACTATCCCCAGGCCGTTACCTTACTGGCTATTTTGTGTAAAAAGTTTAAGGCTGAAAAAGAGGGAATTGATGTCTTACGGGAGGTATTAGAAAATAAAGGCCTTGGACAGGGTACATTTGTTCTGTAAAATTTACCCTTGCTGAGTTATATGAAGCCATTGGAGAATATGACAGGGCATTTGAAGCATTAAAAGAGGCTAATGATCTTGTCCCAAGGGTTTATGATAGAGAAAGAGAAGAAGAATATTTTTCCAGGTTAAAGAACATATTTACAAAAGAATTTTTTTGAAAAGGCAAAAAGATCCTCAATAAAAACTGTAAAACCTATATTTATTGTGGGCATGCCAAGGTCTGGAACATCCTTAACAGAACAGATACTGGCAACACATCCTGAGGTCTTTGGCGCTGGAGAACTGGCAAAAATGGGGGAAATAGCAACAAGTTTGCCTGGCTGGCTTGAGAAAAACATTCCCTTTCCAGAAATTGTCTTAGAACTAAATGAAGATGTGTTAAATAAGGCTGCGCAGGAGTATCTGGATTTTATTGATTCATTAAGCGGGGGAGTATTTTTGCATGTAACAGATAAGATGCCTCAAAATTTTGTATATATGGGACTTATGGCCCTGGTATTTCCAGAGGTTAAGATAATTCACTGCAAGAGGAACCCCTATGATACATGCCTTTCCAATTATTTTCAGCATTTTGCAGCGGCAGGACTGTCATTTGCCTATAACCTTGAAGACTTGGGACATTACTACCGTCTATATCTTGATATAATGCAGCACTGGAGAGAGGTACTCCCCGTTAAATTCTATGAAAGTCAATATGAAGACCTGGTCAATAATCCAAAAGAGAAGGTAAGAGAGCTGCTTGAGTTCTGTGGGCTGAGTTGGTATGAAGGGTGTCTTGAATTCCATAAGACAAAAAGAGATGTTAAAACCGCAAGTTATGATCAGGTAAGAAAACCATTATATAAGAAATCTGTGGCAAGATGGAAAAGATATGAAAAATACCTAGAACCGCTTAGAAAGGTGCTTGAAGCAGATGATTTACCTGGACTATCCCTAAAGCAGGCAGGAATCATTATTGATTACGAATCAGGGAGGTCCAAATAATATGCTTAACAACTGAAAATAAGGTAATTATTTAATAAGGAACAAATAATGAAAAAAAGTAGCATTTATAAACAGGGAAAAAGAACTTAAGTTCTTAAAGGAATGGATAGAATCTGAACCCAATGCAATACTATTTTTATATGGACCTAAAAGTGGAGGAAAGACCACTTTGATCTATAAATTTATTGATTTACTAGATAGGAATAAATATGAGATCAAAGATTTTAATTTGCGCAAATATGTAATATCTAGCTACAGAGATTTTTTTGAGTGTATTTTTTTGGGATAGACTTTAGTAAGTCCAAAGAAGATGTAAAAGAAAAAAAGGCAATATAACCTCAGGGTCTTTAAATTGGATGTAGAAGTTTATAAAGGGCTCCAAAATTTTGAATATGATGCCTTTGAGATAATGGAAAAAGAATTGTTAAATATAAAGGAAGAAGGTAAAAAGCCCATTATTTTAATAGATGAGCTTCAGGCTTTGGAAGATATTTATATTAATGGACAGAGGGAATTAATAAAAGAGGTATTTAATTTCTTTATTGCAATGACGAAAGAGTCTCATCTATGTCATGTGATTGTTGCTAGTAGTGATGGATACTTTATTGAAAAGATTTATACCCATTCTAAACTTTCAAAGACTTCAAAACTATTGGAAATAGACTATCTTGATAAGGACTCTGTTTATTATTGGTTAAAAAATCTAGATAAGGAAAATAATATAAACACCTATTCTTTAACTGATGAACAAATAGATATAATCTGGAAAAAAAACTTGGAGGCAGTATCTGGGAAATTGATGATATTCTTCAAACTATGATTTTATACGCAAAAGACGGAAAAATAAAAACAGAGGATCTTGTAGCTGAATTAAATAAAATAATCCATGCAAACTATATAAGGCTTATAGAATATAGACCTATTTATTATAAAAAAAGAACTTTTCTTAGATATTGCATCCATATTTTCTGAGAAAGAATATTTCACGTTAACTGATTTATCTCAAAAATATAATGAGATCAAACTCATGGATGAGCTAGGAAATCTGGTAAGGTTAAATTATCTTTACTATAATCCAATGACAGGCGAATACAAACCCCAGGGCAAAAGCTTTTACTGGCTTATATCAAATATGGAAAGGAAATTAGCTGCTAATATACAAATATTAAAATTTGATGTGGTGATTGTAGGTACTGGTTTTGCTGGCCTAGAAGCTGCCTATGGAGCACTCAGTGTTAAAGGCAAAACAAGCATTGCCATTGTATCTCTTCAAAAAGGGCCATCAGGTTCATCTTTTCAAAATCACAATAAGAGGGTAGGCATTCAGATCCCCTTAGCTACAGAAGAAAAAGAATACTTCATAAAAAGGGCTATTGATATAGGCTCTCCTGGATGTGTAACTAAAGAGTTAGTTTCTATATTGATGGAAGATATTGATGAAAGATTTTATGAAATTAAAAAAATTGGAATAGATTTTTTTACAGGATAAAAATGGTAATTTATTAAAGTTTAAAGGATGTTTCTTACCAGAGAAAAATAGCGCTATTGTAATTTCTGATTTAAATGGGGCTTATAATAAACTTTTTAATCGCATCAAAGATAAAGTTACATTTTTACGAGAAATATGCATCTTCAAGATTTTTGTTGATAAGGCAGCTAATAAATTACTTGGCATACTTGGATATGATTTAAGTAGTAAAACCTATGTAGCTATTAAAACTAGGACATTGATATTTTGTGCTGGCGGAGTTGCATCCTTATTTTATGACAATATAGCATGGCAGCATCCATTCTCTGGTATAAGCCTGTCAGTTCTCAAAGATGCAGGGGCTTGTTTAACAAATGAAGGCTTTATTCAGATGCTCTGGTTAAATAGTGAGACATTAGAATTCGTTGTATTTAACACATTTAAAGAAAAAAATACCTTTATTATTCAAGGGGATAAAAAAAATTTTGATTCCTTATACAGACTTAATAGAAATGAGAAACACCCATTGTCCAATTGCTTACCGTAAAGAAGATTCAAAGCTGGACCATTTTTTACTTAAAATTATGGATAAAGATGGCCTTAAATTAAAAAGCAGACACGGAATTTTAAACATACGACCCTATGCCCAGGCCCAAAACGGCGGAGCTAAAGTTGACAAATATGCTGAAACCAATGTAAATGGTATATTTACATGTGGAGAGTGTGCCTCTGGAATGCATGGGGCAAATAGAATTGGGGGGGCGATGATTCTCTCATGCCTTGTTTTCGGATATAGGGCAGGAAAATATGCTGCAAAATTTTCTAAAGAAAACATTTTTTTTGTCCGATTCTTTATTTATAAAGTTAATAAATGATTTTTTCAGTAAAACAACCCTATTTTGCAATACCCAGGATAAAGAGCATAGTCATTTATTTGAGTTATCAAAATGGTTGTTATTGGGTAGTAAAACTGAACTTTTCAGGTTAAGAGAAGAGGTTGCAGAGTCGATTTTCAGGGAAGTATCTTATATTAATAAATTAAAGTTAAAGAGTTTACAGATTGTGATAGATGGTAGGATGAAGGTTTTAAAAAGAGTGACATAGGAACAACTGGAGCTTTTAAGTGTTCTTGATAAATAAAAATTTTTTTTAAAACCCACAAAAGATGCAAGAATTATAGCAATATTAGAAAATCTCAGATCAAATCCTGAAATTAGCCAAAATGAATTAGGGAAACGGGTTTTAATAAGTGGAGCAAGGGTCAATTCTTATTTAAAAGAGCTGCAAGAAAAAGGACTTGTAAATCCTGAGCCCATAGATGGAAAGAGGCTTAAATACAAACTCACTCCAATTGGACAGGATATTAGACGAATGATGTTAGGTCAGTATATGGCTGAAATTGTACAGATTTATTCTGGACTAAAAGAAAATATTATAGAAAAACTCCAAGATATAAAAGATAAGGGTTACAAAAAAACTTGCCTTTTTTTGGAGCATCTTCTACCTGTGAGGTGGTATTGTCATGTTTAAATTGTGTTGATATAAAGGTTATAACTGTTGTGGACAATGACAAAAACAAGCATGGGAATTTAATATTTGGATATGTAATTATGCCTCCTGAGTCATTAAATACTCTGGATTTAGATGGTATATTGATAACATCCTTTGGAAGATATGAAGAAATAAGAGAAGACCTGAAAAAAATTTTTAAAAAAAAAATATACCTGTATTTAATCTATGAAAAAAAACAATAAACTTATCAAGTAGGACAATTGGTGTGAGCTCTCCATGCTTTATTGTTGCAGAGATTGGAAATAATCATCAGGGTAGTTTTGAGCTTGCAGTAAAGTTGATTGAAAAAGCAAAAGAAGCTGGAGCGGATGCAGTAAAATTTCAAAAGAGAGATATTAAGTCGTTAATGACAGATAAATTATATCACACTCCTTACCCTGGAAACAATAGCTTTGGTAAAACATATGGAGAACACAGAGAAATACTTGAGTTGAGCATAGAAGATTTTGCTAAATTAAAGGCCCTGTGCGATGAGATGGGGATTTTATTTTTCGCCTCTATATGGGATGAAAAGAGTCTGGAAGATATTATTAAAATAGGGGTGGAGATAGTTAAAATTTCCTCTGCTGATTTAGTGAACATACCACTTTTAAGAAAAACAGTTAACTATGGTAAGATTATTTTTTTTATCTACTGGGATGAGTACGTTAGCAGAAATCAAAGTGGCAGTTGATGAACTTAAAAGTAAAGATGTAGATTTTGTATTATTGCATTGTAATAGCTCTTATCCGTGCCAGTACGAAGAGGTAGCATTACCAGTTATTAAACGATTAATGGATGAGTTTCAATGTTTAGTTGGATATTCTGGGCACGAAATAGGTATTTATCCAGCTATTGCATCTATATGTTATGGTGCGTGTGTTGTTGAAAAACATTTTACACTTGATAAAAATATGCCTGGAAGCGATCACTCTATATCATTGACTCCAGATGAGATGAAGGAACTTGTAAAGGGAATAAGATCCATAGAAAAGTCAGTTATGATTAAAGAAAAAAAAAGTATTTGATGGAGAAAAAAAATAGTATTATAAAACTCAGAAAAAGTATTGTTGCTGCAAAAAAACATAAAAAAAAGGTGATATGCTAACAGAAAATAATATAACTGTTAAGTGTCCAGGGACTGGCTTATCTCCTATGTATTGGGATTATGTAATAGGTAAACAGGCAAATAAAGATTTTAATAAAGACGAATTCATATTTCTGAATGATTTAATATGAATATATTAATGATAGCAATAAATGATCCTGCGGGAACAGCTATTAATTTTACAAATGCAATCAATAGATATAGTGAACACAAATGTAGGCTTATAACTAAAGAGATAAGATATAATTTTATGTATGAAAAGGATATTCATATTCCTTGGATTAAACATCAAAGCGAATGGGATGAGATTGAAGAGCTTTTAAAAAAAAAGTGATGTATTACATTTTCATATGACTGCAGATGAAGATATTGAAATTGGTCCTTTTAAGGTAAAAGATTACATAAAAGGGAAAATGATAGTACACCACCATCATGGACATCCTGATTTTAGATCAAATCCTGCAAAATATAGAGAGAAATACAAAGAAAAAAAAACGAAATAAACTCCTGGTAAGTACACCAGATTTAATAAAACTTCTTCCAGAAGCAAGATGGCAACCTAACCTAATTCCAATAACTAATGAGTTATACAAACCTATACCAAAGGACACAAAAAAAAATAAAAATTTGCCATTCTCCTACAAGAAGAAAATTGAAAAACACGAAATTATTTATTAACATAATGAATGAGCTAATAAAGGATGGTTTTCTTGTTGAAATGGAGCTTATTGAAAATACAAAGCATACAGAATGTTTAGAAAGAAAAAGGAGATGCCATATACTGTTTGATCATCTGCAGGGATATTATGGGGTAAGCAGTTTAGAGGGATTATCTCAGGGACTTTGTGTGGTTGCTGGGATAGATAGTTGGTGCAAGAAGCATCTTGATGAGTTTTCTAAGGGCATGCCTTTGCCCTGGCTTATAAGCAATGAAGCGGATCTTTATAATGATTTAAAGAAGCTTGTGATGGATAGAGATTTATTAAAAGAGCGTTCTAACTATTCAAGGATTTTTATGGAAAAAGTGTGGGATGACAAAAGATTAGTTAGAATGTTAATTGATTTTTATAATAATTGATATATGAGAAAAATTTTTAAAATGATAGACAGTATTGTATTTTTACATATTCCTAAAACTGGAGGAACTACATTAACCGATTTTATTATTAAATCGTTAGGACTTAAAAGTGAAGAAATATTTAATTGTGGACAACAAGCTAGAACTCATATAGAAGGTAACATAAAATTTATTAAGTTAAATTCAAAAGAAAAAAAAGAAATTTAAATTTGTGTGTGGTCATGTTGAAATATCATTAATAAAACAAATTAATTATCCAATCTTATCCCTTACTATTTTAAGGGAACCAGTAGATAGAATTGTTTCTATGTATTATTATATAAGAAGTAATAAAAATCATCATCTACATAGTCTTTTAGTTAATAATAAAATGTCTATCAGTGACTTTGTTAAATCTGGCTGCTGGATTGAAATTAATAATGGTATGGTTAGGAGATTATCTGGTGGTTTGAATATTCCGTATGGTAAATGTAACCTTAAGATGCTAGAAATTGCAAAATACAATTTATTAACAGCTATAAATCTATTTGGTTTTCTAGAATACTTTGATGAGTTTGTGTCCCTTTTGGGAAAATTATTGGATATATCCCAAATAAAATACTCAAGAAAAAAATGTTACAAGAGGAAGAAAAAAAAATTGAGGAAATTGATGAAAGTGACATAAATATAATCAAGTACTATAATCCTTTAGATATTTCATTATACAATTGGGCAAAAGAGGTATATAATTCAAAAATAAAAAATTTTTTTTCAGAGTTATATTAATTAGATTTGGTTTTGTTTACTCAATTTAATTACAGGAAATTAACATGAACTACAAATTTATAGGTTTTGATACTAATAGATGCTGGGATTATGAAAATGGATTTTATCTTACATCTCATATTACCAGAATATCAAAATTAATTGCACAATATGAACTCTATAAATCTATAATTCATCTTCCTGGAGATGTTATAGAATGTGGAGTATTTAAGGGATGTTCTTTTATAAGATTTTGTACATATAGAGAAATACTCGAAAATCCCTATTCCAGAAAAGTAATAGGGTTTGATACATTTGGTAAGTTTCCAAGACAAAATAAACATGAAGCAGTATTTGCGAAAAATTGGGAAAATGATGCTGGGCAATCCATATCAAAAGATGAACTGGATAGGGTCTTACAATTTAAAGGATTTAAAAACTATGAATTAATTGAAGGAGATATTGAAGATACTGTTCCAAGGTACGCAACCACTCATCCTGCACTAAAAATAGCTCTACTCCATATTGATGTGGATATTGCAAGACCATGCAAAATCATTTTACGGCACCTTTACAAATGTGTAGTTAGAGGAGGATTAATAATTTTTGACAATTATGGGGTTATACATGCTGAAACAGCTGCAATTGATGAGTTTTTTAAAGATATGGATGTAAAACTAAAAAAAAATGCCCTTAAGCCATGTACCAGCATATTTAGTGAAGGAATAAATATGAGCCAAAATGATTATCCTTTAGTTTCAATTGTGGTTCCTACTTATAATCAAGCAAGATATCTTCCTATTGCCCTGGATAGTGTTATGTTTCAGGAATATCGAAACATAGAAATCATCATTTGTAACCATGGATCTACAGATAACACCTCTGAGGTCATCAAAGGATTTTTAGAAAATGTAACACATGAAAGAGTAAGCTATTTAAAATATTATGATGATAAAAATAAAAAAATTTATTAGAGAATGGGAATACAGATATCCTCAAAACAGGATAATCAAGGTTTTTGAAGGGAAAGAAAATATTGGAGCTCCTGCTTCTTATAATATAGGTTTTAAAAATGCCTCTGGTAAATATTGTATGTATCTTGTTGCAGATGACTATTTAATGCCAAATGCAATCCAGGAGATGGTCTGGATATTGGAAAACAAAAAAAGTAGATGTAGTATATGCTGATATGTTTGTAGTTGACCATAATGGACGTATTTTACAACGTCTATCTAAACCTGATTGGTCTTTTCAGTTATGTCTTGCAAACTGGTATCATTTAGGAGTGTGTAGGTTATATAAAAAAAACTACATGATATATGTGGATATTATAATGAAAAATATAGAAATGCCCATGACTACGATATGTTTCTGAGATTTGCCATGTCAGGTGCAAAATTTTTTTCATATAAAGAAGGTATTGTATTGTGTTAGAAAACACGATCCTGAAAATCCAAATGAGCCAGCTGCCTGGCGAGATAATGGTTATGAAAACTTGTTAAAGGAAAGCGTAGAGTGTGCTATTAGAGCTAGGAAATTTAAAAAGTTCAATAAATAGAGAGGTGCTACGTGAATCTTTGTGTAATTGGCTTAGGAAAACTTGGATTATGTACTGCCTGTTGCTTTGCCAGGGCAGATTATAAAGTTTATGGAATAGATATAAATGAAGATTTAATAGCAAATATAAATAAAAAACAGATTCCTTTTTTTTGAACCTGACCTGGAAAAATTATTAAAAGAAGTCTATCATAACCTATTTATTTCTTCTGAATTTGATGTTGGTGTTTTAAATTCTGATGTTATTTTTATAATCGTTCCTACCCCATCAAACACCGATGGTTCTTTTTCTAACAAATATATACTAAAGGTTTTTGATAGTATTGGTCCAATTATCAAAAAAAGAAAAGATTATACTGTGATAGTTATAGTCAGTACTGTCATGCCTCTAGCAGGAGAACAGGAATTAATTCCACATTTGGAACATGTAACAGGGAAAAAAATAGGTAAAGATTTTGGTTACGTATATAATCCCGAATTTATAGCAATTGGGTCAGTTATAAGAGATTTTTTTAAATCCTGACATTGTGTTAGTTGGAGAATATGACAATAGATCAGGAGATATAATTGAGGCTATATATAAAAAAAGTCTGTGATAATTCACCTTACATAGCAAGAACCTCTATTATTAATGCTGAGGTGGCAAAATTATCCATTAACTGTTTTTGCACTATGAAAATAAGTTTTGCAAATTTTTTAGGTGAATTATTAAGTGAAATTCCAAAGGCAAATGCCAGGGAAATTACTACTATCATTGGTCAGGATTCTCGAATTGGGACTAAATATATTTCCCCAGGTCTTGGTTTTGGTGGTCCTTGTTTCCCCAGAGATAATGAGGCATTTATAAATTTTGCTTCAAGGTATGGAAAAAAAAGCGGTTCTTCAAAAGGCAGTAGTGGAGATAAATAGAATGCAACCTAAAAGAGCAGTTGAAAAGATTTTAAAAGAGATAAACAAAATTAATTCTAAAGTTACAGTAAGTTTGTTGGGTCTTGCCTATAAACCAAATACCTATTTAACAGAGAGATCTCAACAAGTTGAGGTTGCAAAGGCTCTGTTAAGTTGTGATAAGATTCATCAGTTAAAGGTCTATGATCCCTGGTGGATTTAAATCTAGGGTGGGATAAATGTCAGTCATTAGAAGAGTGTGTTAAAAATTCTGACGTAATAGCTATTCTTACACCATATCCACAATTTTTGGATACAAATTCGTGGAAGTCATTATTAAAGCCTAATGCAAAAATAGTAAATTTTTGGTAGTGGATGTGTTGGAAATTGTTATTATTATAGGAGCATAACATGAAAAAAAGTTTTAGTATTAGGAGCAGGAGGTTTTATTGGATCTCACCTCGTTAAGAGGTTAAAGAAGGGGGGCTATTGGGTCAGAGGTGTAGATCTAAAATATCCTGAATTTTCTGAGACTCAAGCAGATGATTTTATCATTGGAGACCTTAGAGATAAATATGTATGCAACTATGCAATTGATCAAAGATTTGACGAAGTATATCAACTTGCAGCTGACATGGGTGGTGCAGGTTATGTTTTTACAGGAGACAATGATGCTGATATAATGCATAATTCAGCTATGATAAACTTAAATATCTTAGATAGCTGTTATAAGAGAAATATAAAAAGAATTTTTTTACTCTTCATCTGCCTGTGTTTATCCAAAATACAATCAAATGGATCCAGAAAATCCAAAAACATCAGAAGATTCAGTATATCCTGCTGATCCTGATAGTGAATATGGCTGGGAGAAACTCTTTAGTGAGAGATTGTATCTTGCCTATCACAGAAATTATGGAATGGAGGTTCGTATTGCCAGGTATCACAATATATATGGACCTGAAGGGGCATGGACTGGTGGCAGGGAAAAGGCCCCTGCAGCTATTTGTAGAAAAGTGGCTCTAGCTAAATTAAAAGGTGAAGATTTTATAGAAATTTGGGGGGATGGGAAACAAACAAGGTCTTTTTTTGTATATTGATGACTGTTTGGATGCAACTCTGCTTTTAATGAGATCAAACTGGACTGGTCCTGTTAATATTGGTTCAGAAGAAATGGTCACAATAGATGAACTGGCGAAATTAGCTATGGATATTGCTGGTGTTAAATTAAAGATTAAGCACATTAATGGTCCTCTGGGTGTCAGGGGTAGAAGCTCTGACAACAGATTGATACAATCCAGGTTAGGGTGGAATTATAAATATAGCTTAAAAAAAAGGACTCAAAGAGACATATTATTGGATCGAAAAAGAAATTAAGTGTAAATATGAGTAAATACATATTACGGCTATTTAAAATCCAACAGTAAATAAAAATTTATAGAAGATATCTATGAATATTGAGTATAGAACAAATTATATAATGGATAGAAATAGATTTAAATGGTGTGTTTTACCTGCAGGGAAAGAAAGAAAAAAATGTTAAGGAGTTGCTGAAATTAAGTGATTCTCAACTGTTAAGTGAATATAAAGGATTTATCGAATTTTGGGAGTCAGAACGAGCATGGGAATATAATACATATAGTCAGCTATTTCAAGACAAAGATGTGTTAGAAATCGGAAGTGGCCTGGGATATGATGGAATATTTTATTCCAATTATGTAACAACCTGGACGTATAGCGATATTATCCAGGAAAATGTACTTTTTTTTAAAAAGATTAATTAAAATATTTAATAAAAAGAACATTAAGATAGAATATGTGGAAGATATAATAAGTCACCAATTTCCAGATAGATATGATGCATTATATGCCCATGGAGTCTTACATCACATTCCTTTTGAGTTGGCTCAACTGGAGGTAAAAAAATATAGATAAGTTTTTAAAGTCAAAGGCAAAGGTAGTATGCCTAATGTATCCTAAAGAACGGTGGGAATACTGTGGTTGTCCGGACTTTCAAGATTTTGGGAAGATGACTGATGGAGAAAATACTCCTTGGGCTGAGTGGTACGATGAAGAAAAGATTCAAAGATTATTTGGAAATAATTATACATTACTCTCCTCTAAAAGATGGGGATGGAATAACATTGAATTTATCAACTTTTTATTAGAAAAAAAATAATAGTTAAGTAAGTGAATGTATTTTAAAAGGGTCATTTTTTTAAACTCATAAAGGAGTTTGGCTTGGGAACTAAGAAAGATATTACAATATATATAGGATTTAGACCTTTTACAGGAGAGTGGGTTGAAAGAAATGAGACAGTTCTAAACGGGTTAAAATGGCAAGAGGTTGATGGAGTAAAAATAAAATTTGTATGTTGGCCTTCTGAACTATCTACTGTAAAGTATGCGATAGAAAATGGTTATGATGGTCTAGTAATACCATGGTGGAGGCATTATCTCTTCCCCGAGCCATTGAGAAGTTTCAAAGTCATGTTTGAGAGCATTTTAGCAGATTGTGATACAGAAATTTTTGTATATATAAATGGAGACATAGTGATTGGCCCAGGCGTCTTAAAGTGGATACAGAATAATATTAGAAAAAGAACCTTGTATAGTTTACCGAGACACAATTGGAATTTTTCAAAAAAAGTTAGAAAATGGTGACGAATTTTATCAGGCCTTAAAATTATCTGTACCAGAGGAATGGACAGGAGTAGACCTTTTTGCGTTTAGAACTGAAGATGGGTTTAGAGAACTTTTGCCTTTCCCCCCTTTTATTTTAACTGCTGGATCCATGGATTCTTATTTAGTAGCAAAAACTGGCAGTTTAGGATGGAGACGGGTGTTAATTCCCCCTGAATCATATCATATGTTACACATAGAGCACGAATATAGTCATCCCTTAAAATTAGGGGCAACTAGCGAGAAAGCCATAAAATGGTCATTTAATTGTGGTGTGTATGCTGCAGCAACCCAAAATATAAAAACAGAGCTATTATCAAATACAAGTCTGTCATGTTTTGATGGTGCAAGGGACTTTATTTCTATGTATGGACTCCCAAAGCGTAAGTATCAAAATTTAAACGATTGCTTGTCAAACAAAACAAAAGATAATTCCAAACGTTCAAATAATTTTCATATTCAAGAGAAATATAAATTTATTAATAAAGTAATTAAAGAAAATCTAATTAAAGAGATAAATGTACTTGAAATCTTAATGGATGATAAACAAATCTTTGAAAATAGTAATATCGGTGAAAAAAACTTAAGTATTTTATGTAAGAGTTCAATAAATTCTAGGTATGGCGAAGATCTATTAAGTAAACTAGATGATAGTAAAATTTTTGATTTGTTAGTTATAAATGGTAATATTAATAAATTAGTCAATATATTAACAGATATTAAACAATTAATAGAAAAGGGACATTTTTTTAGGGATTAATTTGAATTTAATTCTAAATGATAATGAATTGCTTGATAATAACTTAATGTATATAGACACTTTTTTTTAAAGTACTTGGGTTTAAAATTATTCAAGTTATACCAGATTATAAAGATATAATTAAAAATAAAAAAGAATTATCAATATTGTTTTTTAGAGATGTAACAGAAGATAATTACGAAAAAAAATATACTTATAAAGTAACGCTTAATAATATTATTAAACTCATATGTTTGTATGACTTTTTTTTCCTTGCAAGAATTTATATGTGAACTCGTTTTATATTATGAAAAAATTTTTGATAATAAAAAAAATTTTTTATTGGATCATCGATCATATGACTCCTATATGGATTGAAACTCCATTAAAAGTGAATGAATACTACAGTAATATTAAATATTATGTTGGACTTTTAATCTTTAAAATAAAATTTAACTTCAATAATTATTTTTTTAAAGTAAAAAAAATACAAGAGGATTGCCATTTTTGGAGCTGGAGATAGATGCTCTAATAATATAAACTACATTAAATCATTGTTTAGCATTGATACGAATTGTGTAATTGTTGATAATGATAAACAGAAATGGGGGAATTATATTGAGGGTATTCCAATAAGATCACCAGAATTTATTATAGAATTCAAACCAGACTTAGTAATCATTATGTCAATTTATTACCAGGAAATATATCGACAAATAAAATGGTTAACTAACGATAAATTTTTCTTTGACATATTATTTTGTGAATAATCCTAATGTGATAAAAGAATATTATCTCAATCATTTATAATTTTTGTATGGAGATGCAATATGAAAATAGGAGCTATGGTACCTGCAAGGATAGGATCAAAGAGATTAAAAAAAAGAAAAATATAAAATTGTTAGGAAATAAGCCTTTAATATGTTGGACCTTAGATGTTCTGTTAGAGGCAGATATTTTTTATGATATTACGGTTTCCACTGAGAGTGAAGAGATAATGGAAGTTGTACGTGAATATTATTCATCTAGAGAAGTTAAAATACTAAAAAGACCAAAACAGCTCGCTGGAGACGATTCTCCTTTGAAGGAAGTTTTGGCCCATTATTTAGAAAATAGGAGCTACCTAGATTGGTATGGTCTATTTATGCCAACATTTCCCTTTAGGGAAAAAGAAAAATTAATAGAAGCTTATAATGAGATACTTACAGGATATCCTACGAAGATAGACGGCATTACACAGAGATTATATTGCAATTGGGACTTTTTTTTATTATACTGAAGAAGGTGTAAAACGTTTTTTTTAAACCCAAAATATTTTACTGCCCTTATAGAGTCCCAGTATATGAAATGCATACTGTGACCCAAAATTATAATCAAGAAATTATCTATGATGTTAGTCTTAGTTTTAAAGAAACAATTGATATAGATACACTTGAAGATTTCTTATTAGCACAAGAGTTAATAAATTCCAATGGAAATAATAGAATATTTAGATTAAAAAGACATAATTTATCCCCTACATGGGATTTATTGGCTCCTGAACATTGTAATCTTGATAAGATAATAGATTATTTACAGCTTAAAACCAAAAAAATTTTAAACGAAGAGATTATTATTCTAAGAGAAGATATATTACCATTAAGCTTTTATTACATATATGGAAGAAATTGGAATTTGTATTTATCTAGTAGGGAAGCTAGTTCAAAGTTGACAAACGAGAAGGTTATGAAAACACAAAATATGAAATATTTTGATAAACATTACAGACATTCTATTTATTTCAGACTTATAAATAAAAATTTAAAAGAGACACAATTACAAAAGGATGAGGTTATTCCTTGGGAAAGAGTTATTTTTGAAAAGGATCTATTGAAATTAATCAATCCTGACTTTAAAGAAATTGTATGTGTGTAAAATAAGATATGATACAGGGATATGGTCACCATCAATATGCTCTATGTCTTTCTGAGTTTGGAGAACCTATTTATTTAGATAGGTGTAATGGCTGGATTTTAAAACAAAAAATCCCAGAGACCAATTTATTTGATGGAAGAGGATGTTACCCTCTATTTACTTGTGAGAAATGGAACAGACTAGAAGAAGATTTATCCAATATCAAAGATTTAATTTGTGTTTATATGGTATTAGATCCTTTTGGTGATTATACTATTGAGCAATTAAATGAGTGGTTTCATGTTGTTATTCCGTTTAAGCATCATTACATATTATATTTAAATAAAGAATATAAGAATAGTATATCAAAGCATCATAAAAGAAACATAAATAAATCATACAAAAATCTGGAAATTGAATTTTGTAGAAAACCACTAATTTATTTAGATAGTTGGATTGAGCTCTATTCTACTTTAATTGTTAGACACAATATAAAGGGAATCGCCCAATTTTCGTATAATTATTTTAAAAAAATTATTTCAAGTCCCAGGCCTTTATACATTTAAAGCTCAACATAAAAACAATATTGTAGGCATGTTACTTTGGTTAGTAAACAGAAACATAGCATATTATCACCTGGGAGCCTTTAGCCAATGGGGTACAAATTATATGCCTCTTTTGGTTTATTTGCTTTTTCAATTGATTTTTTTTAAAGCAAGGAGTATACATATTTTAAATTTTGGAGGATGTGCTGGTTTAAAGGACAATCCACATGATGGTCTTGCAAGATTTAAAAGAGGATGGGCAAATGCTACTAAAACTGCATATTTTTGTGGCCGGATAATAAATAAAAGTAGTTATGATTTTTTTGTGTAATAAAAATAGGGGAAGATATAGTAACAATTTTTTCCCCACATATAGATCTAACAACAGACATTAATTAGTAATGGTAAAAAAACAACAAAACCTTTTATATATTTAATGCAGGGTGTATAAGGAGAGGAATAGATTGTATTGACATAAAAATTTTTTTTAAAGAAAAATGGTTGGAGAATGGTCTCTTCTCCTCGTCACGCTTTGCTGAATATAATTTCAACATGTGGTGTAGTTTTTGAGAATGAAAGAACATCTTTAAATGCTATTAAAAAAAAGTCGTAGCACTAAATCCAGGTTCAAGAATAATAATAACTGGTTGTCTTCCTTATATTAATCAAGATGCAATTGATGGTATAGGACAGTTCGAATTTCTTTCACCCCAAAAATTATCATCTATTGAATCGTTAATAGAGTGTCACTATTCGTTTAGTGATGCAAAAAAAATGAGCCCTCACGAAGACAACTTTCCTATTCTTCATTATCTAATTGCCAGAAGCTTTTGTAGGAGATCTTCTTTTTACAAGTTCTTATTTAAAAAAATATTGCATGAACAATAACTTTATAACACTATCTATCAGGGCGAATCAATATATAACGAAAGTTAAATCCTTTTTCAATTTAAAGACTTCGTCTATAACTCCTTATTATAATATAAAAATTTCTGATGGGTGTCTAAGTGCGTGTACGTTCTGCGCTACACGATTTGCAACGGGACGCCTAAAAAGTAGAGATCCGAGTGAGATTATAAGAGATTTTGAGATAGGAATTAAAAGAGGATTTAAAGTAGTTCAGTTGATTGGTGAAGATACTGGTGCTTATGGTATAGATATAGGAAGTAACTTAGCGGATCTTTTGATAGAGATTTTTTTCCATAAAAAAAAGATTTTAAGCTTTCAATAATTGATTTTAATCCAAAATGGTTAATTTTACATCAAGAAAAGTTACTGCCCATCATATTAAGATATCAAAAAAAAATACAAGATTTGTTCATCCCGATCCAATCTGGATCTAATTTTATATTAAATAGAATGAAGAGAGGCTATTCTTCAGTTGAACTTATTAAAATATTAAGGAAAATTTCAAATAAAGCTCCTGACATAGGTTTGCGTACAAGTGTTATGGTGGGATTTCCAGGTGAGAGTGATGATGATTTTATGAAGACAGTAGATCTTATAAAGAAAATGAAATTTAAGGAAACAACTGTAAATAGATATGAGGACAGGCCCAATACACCATCCTCTGATTTTGACAATAAAATTGCTCAGAACATAATTGAGTATAGGGCGAAATATTTGAAACAAAAATTGGGTTGTTACATTCTTTCTTAATCAAGAGAATATATTTTATGAAAATAAATCAATTCTTAATTCCTATAGATGCAAAAAATGAGTGGAACTTTTTTTTGTAAAACAAGTTCCTCATTCAATATATCATACATGGGAATATTGTAATGCAATTCATTCTTTATACAATAAATCTATAAAGCTATATGTAGCGAACACCCAAAAATCATTCATGATATGTCCTATTAGTATTAGAGAAAAAGAAGAAGATTATCCAGAACTGTATTCACCTTACGGTTTTGGTGGTATTTTGTTTAAAGGAAATCTCAATGAAGGAATATATTTTCAAAGGGCGTGGGATTCTTTTTGGAAAGCAAAAGAATTTGTAACTGGATACATTATGCAGCATCCACTTTTCCCTCTTTCAACAGAAATGTGGGAAGATTTATCTATATGCCATAATACATATTTAATAGATTTGTCTTTACCATTGGATTTTATATGGCGAAATATATCAAAGGGGCATAAATATGAAATTAAAAAATCATTACAGGAAAGAATAGAAGTAAAAATTAACAAAAAAAATGAGTCAATATTTTTTTTAGATGATTTAAAAAAGTTATACCTTAATTCCATGAAAAGGGTAAATGCCTCTCCTCTATATCTTCTTTTGGGGAATATCATATCAGAACTAATTGAAATTCCAAATGCTATTTTGCTATGTATTATTAAAAATAAAAAAAATTGAGGCTGCTGCTTTATATCTCTACACTTCATGGGTGGGCGAATACTTCTTTTTTTGCGTCAACAAAAGAAGGACGAATGTATAGCAAGCTATTAATTTGGGAAGCCATAAAATTTTTAAAAGCTCAAAAGGTTTCCTGGTTAAATTTAGGCGGAGGAATAAGGCCAGGAGATTCTTTAGAGAAGTTTAAAAAACGGTTTGGAGGTCATATTTTTAACTGTCAGGTATTAAAACAAATATTTAATAAAAAAAAAGTATGATTATCTACTTTCTAAATACTGCTCAAAGGAAACTAATTTTTTTTCCTCCATATTGGAATACTTCAATAAAAAAAATAGAGCATAAAATGGACAAAGATCAATACTATCGTATAATAGAGCATTATGAAAAATGTTTATTTAAATTTGGTCCCAATTATAGGGGGATGGATTGGCCAAACCAAAAGGATTTAAATGTTCGTTTTCAGGTGATGTGGGAGTTAATAAAAACTTGCAATGACAAAAAGGTAACAATTTTAGACATTGGATGTGGAGTAGGATTGTTTTTAGATTTTTTTAAAACAAAAAAAATATAGTAAAGACTATTGAGTATATAGGATTAGATATATCACGTCACATGATAGAGCATGCAAGAAAAAGACATCCTGGTTTTCTTTTCATTCAAAAAGATATCTTAAAGGACAATACAGAATTAAAGGCTAATTATGTAATTATGAATGGACTATTAACAGAAAAAATAGACCTATCTTTTGATGAAATGAGAAAATATGCTAAAAGACTAATAAAAAAAGGCTTTTTCTATAGCAAGAGATGGAATTGCATTTAATGTAATGAGTCCGTTTGTAGATTGGTTCAGGAATGATCTTTTTTATTGGTCCTTAGATGATATTTGTTCTTTTATTGTAAAAGAATGTACCAGAAATTTTATTATTAGACATGATTATGGCCTTTATGAATATACATTATATTTATATAAATGATGGACATTGTAGTTTCAAAAGCACTTCCTCAAGATAAAGATGAAATTTTTTTCAATTATTAGAACAACTGCAATTGAAGAACTTGGATTTCCCATGGCAGCACTAGATTACTACCAATTCCTATTAAATGATTTCCCAAGCCAGTATATTTTTCGTAAAGTCAACTTTAAGGAAAATATTGTAGGAATAGGAATTGGGACCCCTCCCCAAGGGGGAGTGGGGACTATTCTATGGCTTATTGTAAGACCTGAATATAGAAATTTAAAGATAGGCACACAACTGTTTAATGTGCTTTGCAATGAATATAAAGCATTGGGATGTCATAAGGTTAAACTTACTGCTACGAACCAAACAGCAGTTGATTTCTATAAATCAAAAGGAATGATTGTAGAAGGTTTTCACCCTTCTCATTGGTGGAAGATGAATTTCTGGTCACTGGCAAAATTTTTATAACAATAACATAAGGGGGAATCCTGTATGGCATGGGAAAAAATTGGTTTAATATTTAATATTAAGAAATATGATATTTCGTGGCTAAAAAGCCATGCTATGTTACCGACACCACTCTTATTAGATGATAGGATAAGGGTATATTATACTGGACGAGATGAAAATGGTCATAGTAGAATAAGCTTTGTGGATTTGGATAGAGAGGACCCCACAAAGATTATCTATGTACATCCTGATCCTATTTTAGAAGTAGGAAAATTGGGTGCATTTGATGATAGTGGTATGTTATGTACCTGTACTATTAAATATAACGATAAAATTTTTCTATATTATAATGGATATAATATAAGGGTTACTGTGCCATATACAAATGCAATTGGAGTTTTGGTCAGCGAGGATGGTGTTAATTTTAAAAGAATATTTAAAGGACCTATTTTAGATAGATGGATTTGGGATCCTTTTTTTTGTGATTTCTGCGTGGGTAATGATTGAAAACAACAAGTGGCGTATGTGGTATGCATCGGGTACTAAATGGATAGCCTTGAATGATAGACCTGAATCTCTTTATAAGATTAAGTATTGTCATTCTTCAGATGGAATTCATTGGAAAAGAGAAAACATAACATGTATAGAACCAAAGACTTCTTTGGAAGCCAATGTAAGACCTTCTGTTATAAAGGAAAATAATAAATACAAGATGTGGTTTTGTTATAGAGGAAGTTATGATTTTAGGGATGGTAAAGATAGTTATCGTATCGGTTATGCAGAATCTTTAGATGGTATCCATTGGACAAGAAAGGACGAAATGGCTGGTTTAGAGTATTACGACCAGGAATGGGATAAAAAAAATGCAAGCCTATCCAGCAGTAATAAAAGTAGATAACAAAAAAATTTCTGTTTTATAATGGAAATAGTTTTGGAAGAGAAGGTTTTGGATGTGCAGTATGGGAAGAATAGCTAAGAAAAATTTGGCAGACTTGGCCATATTTGGAGGCAATCCTCTATTTAGTCATCCTCTTCATGTTGGAAGGCCAAATATTGGAAATAAAAATTATTTTTATGGTATGGTTGAAGATATTCTTAATAGGAGATGGCTCACAAATGGAGGGAAATATGTAAGACTTTTTGAAGAAAAGATTAGTGAGTTTTTAGGAGTAAAGCACTGTATAACTACTTGCAATGGTACTATGGCATTACAATTGGCTACCAGAGCCTTAGGATTAACTGGAGAAGTTATAGTACCTTCTTTCACTTTCATCGCAACTCCTAATTCTTTGCTGTGGCAAGGAATTAAGCCAATATTTTGTGATATAGATAATTCTTATAATATTGATCCCTTGAAGTTAGAATCTCTTATTAGTGAAAAAAACTTCAGGTATATTGGGTGTTCACCTATGGGGAAGACCATGTAACATAGAACTATTGACAGAACTAGCACACAAATACGGTATAAAATTATTATTTGACTCTTCTCATGCATTTGGATGTTCATATCAAGGTAAAATGCTTGGTTCTTTTGGTGAAATAGAAATATTTAGTTTCCATGCTACAAAATTTATTAATGCGCTGGAGGGAGGGGCAGTTGTAACAAATGACGATAATTTGGCCAATAAAGTTAGACTGATGAAAAATTTTGGTTTTACAAATTATGATACCACTCAACTCTTAGGAATAAATGGAAAAATGAACGAAATTTCTGCTGCAATGGGAATAGCCAATTTAGCTTTAATTGATAAATTTATAAGTATTAATAAAAGAAATTATAATAACTACGTAAGGAATTTAAAAGATATTTCTGGTATTTCAATTATAAAATACAATACCAATGAAAAATGTAATTATCAGTATGTTGTTATAGAAATAGATGAAGAGGATGTAGGTATCTCAAGGGATAATATATTAAAAATCCTTCATGCTGAGGGAATGTTAGCGCGAAAATATTTTTATCCTGGCTGTCATTTGATGGAACCATATAAAACCCTCTATCCCAGTGCTAGAGCGCATTTAAAAAAATACGGAAAAACTGGCTGAAAAGGTTCTGTGCTTACCTACAGGTACAGCAATAGGTGACAAAGAAATTGTTTTGATATGCGATTTTATTCATTTTTTTAATAAAAAAAAAGTAGACATATATCCAAGAAGTTAAAACAAATTTAACATAGAAGGGCCTTTTATGAATACAAACTTAGTAGATGTAGTTATTGGATCTTATAACCACGAGGGATTTATCTCCAAGGCGATAGAGAGCGTTTTAGAACAAAAAAACGAATTTTTCTTATAGAGTAATTATTGGAGATGATGGCTCTACTGATGGGACTCAAAGTATTATAAGAAGTTACGCACAAAAATATCCCAAAATAATTGACACAATATTGTATAAAAAAAATAAAGGCCTTATTGGTGAAGGATGCATGAGGAAAAAGTTATATGAAAGTTGCAATGCCAGGTATGTAGTTATACTTGAAGGAGATGATTATTGGACAGATCCATATAAATTGCAGAAACAGGTAGATTTTATGGAATCTAATAAAAAATGTTCTATATGTTATCATCCCGTTAGGATAGAATATATAGGTGATGTTCCAAAATTGTGGGATTCTATTTATGGCATTAATGAAAAATCTTTATATAATCTTGAAACCTTTTTAAAAGAGCCTTTAAAGTTATCAGGTAGATTTCCAGAAGTACCTCTCCAGGGAATGATGATTAGATGGGAAGTAATTCCCTCTTTACCTGATTGGTTTTGGCATGTATTGAGAGGGGATTTTGCCCTTATTTTAATATTTGGGAGCCTTGGTAATATAGAGTGCATGAGTAAAGAATGTATGGCTGTACATAGAAAGCACTATGGAGGCGTCAGTACTTTATTTTTTTAAAGATCCTGATTATATGGAATTTGATATTTTAAAAATTTTTTTGTATGCTGATAATTATTTGGACTACAAATATCATGATATATTTAAGCATCATATTTTAAGATCCATTGAATATTTTTTTAATGAAAGACCAATGCTATAAGGTCATTGCTAAATTAAATTCCATATTTAAAGAATATAAAAAATCGATTAAATTTCAGGATTATTTAATTTTGTTAAATGCGTTCACAGATGAATATCTTTCAAAAAAAAATAATTACTCTAAAAAAAGAATTAGAGTGTATTAAACTCACTTTTATTGAAGATTTGTTATTAAAACTTATTTATTTTTATAGAGAAAACAAATTAAAAGAAAAAGTGCATTCAACTGTTTAAAATTATTACAAATGATAATTTAGCGTCTTTATTGCTAAATAATTGTAACCTACTTAAACAACAATTAAATCTTATAGAGACGGAGATAACAACTAATTTCAATAAGAATTTACTGGAAAAAAACAAAAGAGGAGGAAGGCAATCTAATAATGAAATCAATAAAAAAAATATTTTTATGCTGAAGGAATGGACTTAATAAGCTTTTATAAATACAATAATTATTCAAAAATAGGATTTTATGGTGCAGGGGGATCTTTTAACAATCATTATGAATTTATAAAAAAATTTTTATCAGATCGTGAGATTTTTTTTATTTGATTCAGATCCAAATAAGCATGGAGTTATAATTAACGGCTTAACAATAATGTCTCCACACAAAATTATTGAACTAAAACCTGAAGTAATAGTTATTACTTCAGTTTTTTTATGAAGAAATCTTTAAATTTTTATTAAAATTTAAAGAAGTTCATAAATTAAAATTTGATATAGGAATATTTGACAACAAATTTTATCTTGTAAATTTATAATATATTTACTTGGATATAATGTATAGGCACATAAAAATTAGAACCTGGATTTTATATAAGGGAAACTAAATGTTTATAAAATATGGAGAAAAATTTAATCCAGATAAAAAAATCTGTAATAATTTTTAATCATATTCTAAAATGTGGAGGAAATACTTTTAATAGAATTTTAGTGGATCACTTTGGTTCAACTAATGATAACGATACATTTTTTTTTCAATGTTAATAATGAACTCTGTGCCATAGTCTTGTATAAATTAAGACATTTTCTTAAAAAAAAAGAAATTAATAATATTAAAAGGACATTGTAGCTGGAGATCAGAGGAAATTTTGGAAGATTATGAGGATAGAAATATTTATTGTATAACCATACTCAGGGATCCATGGGATCGTTTAATTTCTCATTATTATTTCGCATCCTATAGGAACTATATTAAAAGTGATTTTGAATCTTTTTTTATATAGTATGGGTCCGAATTTCTATACTAATTGGTTGGGAAACGGAAACTTAGGACTGGCCAAAAAAAACTTTAGCAAATTCACATTATCTTTTTGGGTTAGTTGAAAGATATGACGATTTCTTAAAGATTTTTGCTTATTATTTTGGCAAGAAAAAAAATTATTTATCAAGCCAAAATGTGTTAAGGTCTTTTATAGATACTGATAAAAATAAGGATCTTGTTAAATACAAAGACCTTTTTTTTGAAAAAAAAATGACAAGGATATTGAATTATATCAGTGGGCCAGAGATTTATTTGACGAAAGAATAAATAAATTAAATAAAAAACTTCAAATGATGGAAATTAAGAAGTCAAATATAGAAAAAAACTACTAAAGGGCTTGGTGGTTTTTTTTAAATATACTGTACATGATATTGCTGAAAAGGAAGAGCTTCTAAAAAAAAGATATTCAAACCAATCCGTTAATACTTAATAAGTTAATATACTACTTTTACAGGGAATACGGACTATGGGAGAAATATGTTGGAGCCATAGATAGTTTAATTGAATTTTTTTAATAAGTATTTAAAGGAATT
>BBBM01000033.1 GCA_001311565.1 Desulfothermus okinawensis JCM 13304 | reverse complement strand
CCATTTTGAAACTCGTCTTGAAGTTATGGATGGAAAAGGAATGATTGTTACTATGACAAGAAAAATTGCTGCTAGTCTTTATGATGAAATAATAAAACTTCGTCCAGAGTGGCATAGCGATGAGTTAAAAAAAAGGAAAAATAAAGGTTGTGATGACAACATCATCTTCAGATGGACCTGAAATTTCAAAATTTTATTTAACAAAAGAACAGAGAAAAATCCTTGCAGATAGATTTAAGGACCCAGAAGACGAGCTAAAGCTTGTAATAGTTGTAGATATGTGGCTAACAGGTTTTGATGTGCCCTGTCTCCACACTATGTATATTGATAAGCCAATGAAAGGCCATACCTTAATGCAGGCAATAGCAAGGGTAAATAGAGTTTATAAGGATAAAACAGGTGGCTTATAGTTGACTATATAGGTATAGCTTCAGATTTAAAAGAGGCTTTATCTTTTTATGCAGAAAGTGGTGGCAAAGGAGACCCTGCTAAACTACAGGAAGAAGCACTAAGGATAATGTTTGAAAAGTTAGAAGTCGTCAGGGATATGCTTTATGGTTTTGACTACAAAAGATATTTTAATGCAGATACTTCCCAAAAGCTCAATATCATACTTGAAGCAGAAGATTTTATCCTTGGGCTTGAAAATGGGAAAAAAAAGATATGTTGATGCTGTTACTGCACTGTCAAAGGCCTTTGCAATAGCAGTGCCCCACCCTGAAGCCATGAAAGTAAAAGAGGAAGTAGCGTTTTTTTCAAGCTGTAAAATCAAGGCTTATAAAATTTAACACAAAAAAAATGAAGGAACCATTGAAAATTATCAGACAGCAATAAAACAGATTATAGACAAAGCCATATCCTCAAATGGTGTTATTGACATATTTGATGCAGCAGGATTGAAAAAGCCTGATATTTCAATTTTATCTGATGAATTTTTAGAAGAGATAAAAGAGTTAAAACATAAGAATTTGGCAATTGAAACCTTAAAAAAAACTTATTAATGATGAAATCAAAGGACGAATGAAAGTAAATTTTGTAAAAAGTAAATCCCTTATGCAATCCTTGGAAGATTTAATAAGAAAATATAACAATAAAATTTTAACAGCAGCTGAAGTTATAGATGAGCTTATAAAACTTGCAAAAGAGATAAAAGAAAGTGATAAAGAGCCAGAAGAAATGGGATTATCTGATTATGAGTATGCCTTTTATTGTGCAGTTGCTGATAATGAAAGCGCAAGAGAACTTATGGGAAAAGAGAAACTCAGAGAACTTGCTACTGTTTTATTTAATAAAGTAAAGAAAAACACAAGCATAGATTGGACAATAAGGGAAAGTGCAAGGGCAAAATTAAGGGTCATCATCAAAAGAACCTTAAGGCAATTTGGCTATCCTCCAGATATGCAGCAGCTTGCCACGGAAACTCTTTTAAAACAGGCAGAGCTTATAGCAAATGAGTTGGTCAATTAAGGCAGTTTAGATAGGAATGTACCCTTTGTTTCAACCCAAGCAATTAAAAATGGTGGTTTGCAAAGAAACTTCCCCCAAAGTCTCCACCCCAATCTCGCAAAAGGTGACTAATTTCAAAACCAAAAAAAGCCACCTAGAGACTCTCTCTAAGTGGCCTTAATTATTTTGCTTTTTCTGGCTCCCCGGGGCGGACTTGAACCGCCAACATGGTGATTAACAGTCACCCGCTCTGCCGCTTGAGCTACCGGGGATCAATGCAACGAGAGTTGATTATATTGATTTTCTTTTCCAAGTCAAGAACAAATTTTTTTAGAAAAATTTGTAAATAGTGGTCCACAGCCTCATAATGTTTAAGCAAAATTATAAGTACATTCAGTTTCCTCTTCCCAGCCATCCCAGAGATAGGCGTTTTCCCTGCCAAGGGATATCACCTTAAAGGCATATCTAATAAGTCCTTCGTAGAAATTACAAAATGGTGCAACGGTGTTTAGATCTCCATTGAGCATATAGACCTCTGCTGGACAGGGAGCACCACAAAAATGTCTCACAGCACAGGATTTACATGGTTCTATCTTTTCAACCATTCTACTGGTCACCATCTTAATCTGGTCTCTTTTCAGGATATCAGATATGGAATCATCCTTTATGTTTCCCGCCTTAAACTCTGGTATGCCAATAAATTCACTACACGGGAAGATATCTCCATTGGCAGCCAGTGCAAAAAAAACACCTTCCTCCACCACATGGAGATATATCACACATAAGTCTCCTACCAGTAGGTCCCAGGATTCCTGCAAGGATATTTGCGAAGTTGGCTACTACTACCTTTCTCCCTGAAGTTTCATAGAGCTCATAACTATAATCCAGTGCCTCTGTGA
The DNA here is from genome assembly GCA_001311565.1 of Desulfothermus okinawensis JCM 13304. Taxonomy (GTDB): domain Bacteria; phylum Desulfobacterota; class Desulfovibrionia; order Desulfovibrionales; family Desulfothermaceae; genus Desulfothermus; species Desulfothermus okinawensis. The sequence continues at coordinate 28,985 of BBBM01000033.1, read as the reverse complement.
TTTCCTTTAAAAACACCATGTCATCTGGTTTAGAGAGTCTTCCACCTTCCTGGGTACAACGAACGGGATTTAGCATGATCACTGGAACACTTAGATCAAAATAGAACTTAACCAGGTCCTTTAGCACTGACACATTGTATTTTGTAACAGTGGTAATCACATTGTATGCAGGATAATCTGATAGTTTTTCAATAACTTCAACTACCTTTTTAAACCCACCTTTTCCCGACCAACTCTTCCTTGTGGTATTGGCAAGCTCCTCCACTGGAGCGTCCAGGGATATACCAAGTCCAACCTGATTCTCCTTAATAAACCTAAGGTCCTCATCATTTAAAAGGGTCCCATTTGTCTGTATGCCAAAGAGAAAGTGGTCTTTGTATTTTGATATCCCCTCAAAAACAGCCTCTTTTGCCATCATTGGTTCAGCACCGTGGAATATCACCTGGGGTTTGGCCTCATCTCCAAGGACTTCTTTAAAAAAAGGATAGGAGCTTTCCCAGATGGGAACAGACCTCTTCACCACTCATTGAAATGCCGTTTTTCCTCCTATCCCTGGGGAGATAGCAGTAGGTGCAGTCAAAATTACACCTATCTGTGGGGTTAAAGTAAACAGCAGATGGAGGCAGCTTGAACCTGAGATTCTCCATCTCCTCTTTGAACTCCTTCTCCTTTTTGAGGAAGTCCTCTGTAAGTCTCCCTCCAAGCACCTCTGGAAGCTCAGATGAATCTATAATTGCCCAGAATCCACTATCTCCTTCAACAACAGCAACCCTATCAGCTACCCCTATTTCCAGGACAGAAAATCTGGGACCATAACCGGTATTCACATATGTTGTTTTATTCATAAGCTACCACTTACCTATTTCTTGGCCTTTGGGGTCAAGAGGATATAGTGGGAAAGACCGGTATTTTTCCCTAGTTTTTTTTGCACCTGCGACGATAGGATATAACACTTTTCTTCATGGCTCATACCTCCTTTTTTTTGACCTTTTTTTGCTGTGGACCACTATTTTTTTGCCAAATAAAAAAGGGACCCAGGAAAACACATTTGTCTTCCCGGGTCCCTTTACCATCAGGACTCCGAAATATATATCCCCTAACAGGTCTTCTGGCTCTCGGATCATCAGTATGCCCCACGGCCTTCCCCCCAAGGTGGACCTTGAGAGTGACCGGACCAGGATAAACACCTGATCCCTAGGCAGGACAACCTCCCCGATTACAGCGGCGGGACCGCCACGGATTTTCACCGTGTTCCGAGATGTTAGGAGACATCTCTCATTTATTTTTTTATCTGTCTAATAAAATTCCCAACAAAAGTCAATGGGCTAAAAAAAACCTTATGCTACTTGATAAATTAACACAGAGACCAAAAATGCAGTTATGGTATTAAAAGTCACGGAAAATACAGCCCATTTCCAATTTGATTCCTGGGCAATGGTAACAAGGGACACAAAACATGGAGCATAAATTAGGACAAAGACCATAAAACTTATGGCCTTGATATTATTCCAGTTTGGATCACTTGCTATCCTCTTTGATAAAGAAGAGGAGTTGTCCACATCAACTTCCCCTAAAGAATAAGCAGTTCCAAGGGTAGAAACAATTACCTCTTTGGCAGCAATACCCCCTAAAAGGGCAATATTACTCCTCCAGTCAAACCCGGCTATTTTTGTTACATTCTCCACCATTATACCCAATCTTCCTGCAAAGGAATTTATAAGTGATATCTTCTTCTTCTCTCCCTTTAATTTTTGTATTTGTTGTAAAATCTCATTTTTTTTCTCCTGGGTGATATCAGTTTTAGAGATCTCCATCTCTAAAATCTCCAGCTTCTTGTTAATGGGATCTATTAATTTTTTTAGGAGGAGATGGAAAGCTCATACCTGCCCAAATTATAATAGAGATCAGTAAAATAACTGTTCCAGCCTTTCTCAAATATTGCCAGACCCTCTCCCATGTGTGGATAATAAGGCCCTTTAACGTTGGTAGCCTATAAGGTGGAAGTTCCATCACAAAGGGAGTGGATTCTCCTGGAATTACAGTGGTTCTAAATAACTTGGCTATAACAAGTGCCCATAGCCAGGAAAAAATGGTCAAAGCAAACATAATCTTGTCACCGCTTTTTGGGAAAAAAAGCCCCAGCAAGGAGCAAAAAAACAGGGACCTTTGCTCCGCAGGAAAAAAAATGGTGCCGTTAGAATAGTTGCTATCTTCTCCTTGGGTCCCCTGAGCGTCCTGGTGGCCATTATTCCTGGAACAGCACACCCTCCGGGAATTCCCCCGGAAATGATAAAGGGCATCACAGAATATCCGTGGAGACCAAATATCCTTAAAACCCTATCCAGCATATAGGCCATCCTGGCCATGTACCCACTGTCTTCTAAAAAGGCCAGTATGAAAAACATTATCATTATAAGAGGAACAAAGCTCATAACCCCACCAACACCATCTATGATCCCGGAAACAACAAGAGATTTAAAAAAAACCCGGCGGAAGGTATTTGGATGCAACATTAGACAGTAGCCCAAAAAAACTTCTCAATCAATGCAAGGGGATATTCCCCAAACAAAAAAAGTCATCTTGAACATAAGATAGAGGACAAATACCATAATGAGTGGACCAATGAACCTATGGGTAAGCACCTTATCTATTTTATCAGATATATCCAATCTATCAGTATCAAAACGCCTTTTTATCACTCCTTTTAGTAAAGAGTTTATATATCCATACCTATAATCAGCGATTATGGCTTCTGGCACAGTGTTTAGGGTCTTCTCACAGTGTTTTGATACCTCTTTTGCAAGTGCTTTTAACCCACTAGACACACCTTTATCTTGCTTATCCCCCTTGCACAATATATCTTCATCCTCTTCCAAATACTTCAAAGCTATCCAGCGAGGAGGATATTTTTCAGTTAAAAAGTTACTTTCTCTTATAAGTTCTGACATTTTTTTCAATTACAGGATCCAAATCTGGTCCATAAGAAATAGTAATAGGCACCCAATCCCTTTCATTAATGGAACATTCAACCACTTGTTCAATTAATTCATTTTTCCCTATCCCCTTTTTGGCCACCATGGGCACCACAGGACATTTCAAAAGGGAAGAAAGTCTGTCAATATCTATCTCCATACCCTTCTTTTTTACCTCATCCATCATATTTAAAGCCAGGATTAGTGGAACACCAAGTTCCATAAACTGTACAGCTAAATACATGTGTCTCTCTAAATTTGTGGCATCAATAACATCAACAACTAGAGAAGGTTTCTCATTTACAATAAAATTCCTGGCCACCAACTCTTCCTGGGAATAGGCAGTGAGAGAATAGGTTCCTGGAAGATCCACAATCCTCAGAGTCACTTCGCCATGTTTTACATATCCCTCCCTCTTCTCAACTGTAATACCTGGATAATTTCCAACATGCTGCCTAGCGCCAGTAAGTAAATTAAAAAGCGTGGTCTTACCAGAATTGGGGTTCCCAGCAAGGGCAATTGTAAATTCTTTCATATATCCTCCTAGTTCCTTTAATGGAGAAATTAGATAAACCTAACTTTGTTTGATAGTCAATAATTTTTTTTAAGTATCTGCCTATTTCTTTAGCTCCGATTATTGATTGGGTTATGGATCAAGTGAATAGTGATTAGTTATTAGTCTTTAGTTATTAGTAGAAGGTAGAAGGGTGAAGGGTGTATGTGAAAGTGTGAGTGGGGGTGTATGTGTGAGTATAGGGAAGTTACAGACCACAGACACAGATCACATACACAGACACAGCATGGAATAAGCAGAAAACATTATTGTCTTGTTTAAGTACTTTCTTTAAAATAAAGACCCATGGACAAAAAGGCTCTTGAAAGATATATCTTAAAAAAAAATAAATCATGAAGCAAATCTCAGTATAAATATCCATTCATACCATACAACAAAATTATGCACTTTTATATTTAATTTAAGCAAATGGGCAGAAAAAGCCAACATGGTTGGCACCAAGGAACCCAGACTAATCTTTGACGAGCTTATTTTAGATTCCATATACCTGGCAGATTTTTTTTAACATAACCTCCCCATTTTCAAACCATTATAACCAGTTCAAGATGCTGGATATTGGGGCAGGAGCAGGTATACCTGGCATTCCTTTCAGGATTCTGTATGAAAATGGAGATTATCTCATGGTGGAACCTAGAAAAAAAAAGGGGAGTTTTCATAAATTTAATGATAAATTTCCTACAAATAAAGAATACAGGACTTTTTTTTGGGAAACATTGAAGAACTGAGAGAAAAGGACTTTGATCTTTGTCTCTCAAGGGCATTTTGTCCCTGGGACAAATTTTTAAAATTATCTAAAAAGTATGTAAAGGATAATGGTTATGTGTTAATTTTTTTCTAACCATCCCTGGCATAAAGACAACTTGCAGGGCTTTCGTTTCATAAAGGAGTATTCATATATATTATCTTCAAACAAAAGCCGTTATTTTTGGCTATTTTCAAAAAAAGGCCCCAAGTTGAGTGTTTTTAAATATAATTTTGGTGGCTGCTTCATCTGCAACCTCCCCAAGGTCCATGAGCTTTTCCAAAAAAATCCAGGATCTCATACCTCCTTTCTTCAGTAGAATACTCAAAGTCCTGGGCCAAGTTTCCAGAACGGATATACTCAATTAGTTCATCAATATATTTTTCATTTAAAATCATCCAACAACCCCTTTCAATTAAAAATCTACACTTGACACCTAACAACTATTTAAATATAAATCATCCATCTCACGCCGGGGTGGCGGAATTGGAAGACGCACGGGACTCAAAATCCCGCGGGCCTCGCGCCCGTGAGGGTTCGACTCCCTCCCCCGGCACTCCTAAAAAAAATTTCCCCGATACTATATTGTATCCCAATTCAAAAATAGACCCCATGACAAAGAGTATGTTCATAAGTACCCCCCAAAAGGGGCTTAATACCATGATTTCTTTAAGCCTTATTGGATGTTCACTTTTGATCAATTTGTGATTTAAAGTAAAGACTATTAGTACCACTAACAATTCTACCCCCAAAATCCCCCAAACTATAAGTGGCACCTTACTAAAACTTCCAAACACCATTAAGGCCTTACTAATTGAAAATATTAAATAAATAATTATAGCATACCACCATCTAGCACATGCAGGAATAGTGAACTTATAATAATCCCTTCCAAAATCATCTCTATTTCTTCTGAGCATTAAATAAAATGTGGAATATAGAGATGCAGTACCAATGGATAAAAACAAATAAGCCCAGAACATTAAAACAGGAAATAGTTCTTTAGGAAACAGAATCTCTTTCATTTGTATATCTAAAAAGGAGATGTTTTCATGAAAATAGTAAAACTTCAAATTTATTGCCCCATATATCCCAAGCCATAATATTATGTTTACACACGCTAAAATTACAGTAAAAAAAATTACGATTTTTCTTTAAAACATCCTTTAATAAAAAAACAATGAGAAACAAAACAACAGATCCAAATAAAAGAGCAAGGTCCAGTTGCAAAATAGAACTTTTGAAAAATAATTCTTTTAGTTGTCCCCACTCCATTTTTAAACTAAAGAGGTGCACCATAAAGCAACCATATGCTACGTCCAATATTATGTACACCCAAAATGCGAAAAAAACCCATTCTCAGCATTTGGAGAGAGAGTTTTTCATAAAATTTAACTTTTTTTAATTATTCCCAATAACATGGAAAAAAAAAGAAATCAAAATACCCCCGCAAAAAATTCCAAAAACAAATGTCAATATACCGCCAGGAATTGCTAAGCCCAAAAACTTATACAAAAGTTCACCACCCATTAAAATCCTCCTTAAATAACTGACTAATGCAAAGTTAATGTTGCAATGGTGTTTGACTTCTTATACATTAAAAAGACCTCTAGGGGTCTAAAAAAAAGCAGCATAAGTGAAGAAACATTAAACATTAAAAGGGCAAACATCAAGTCTTTAGGCCATAGCTTTAAATTTTTTAACAGTCTTGGAGCCATAGATGGAGAATGGGGAACTTTACTCATCACTGATATTGAAACATACTCCAGGAATTGGAGCCAGGACATGGAAAAAGCTGATCAAAATATATAAATCTGCCCAAAATGCTGTTAAAAATTCAAACACATGGGTATCCACTGGAATTAGCCTAAAGTTGTCACAGCCTTAAAAGAAAAAAAGATGGGAGAAGGGACTATCAAGGGAACTGGAACTAATTGAGAAATCAAAATCCAGATACATACTCCTTGCTGAACCTAAATATCCCAAACAGCTCTTTGAGATACCTAATCCACCTATTATCATCTACTATGCTGGCGATTTGTCCCTTTTAAAAAAATCCTTCTGTGGCCATAGTTGGAGCGAGGGAAATAGATGGCCTTAGCAGGAAGCTCACCCTTTCAATTGCAACTGAACTGTCTAAAAATGGAATCACTGTTGTTTCTGGGCTGGCAGTAGGGTTGATGCCATTGCCCACAGAGGAGGGTTAAGGGGAGTGGGATCAACAATCGCTGTTCTAGGTACAGGCCTAGATATAAACTACCCTGCATCCAATATATATCTAAAAGAAGAGATCAAAAAAATCAGGGCTAGTCTTATCTGAATTTCCATGGTCAACAAAACCCACAGCAGAAAACTTTCCAATAAGAAATAGAATAATCAGTGGGTTAAGTCTGGGAGTCCTTGTTATTCAGGCTGCCAAAAGGAGTGGTAGTTTAATCACTGCCTCATATGCAGTGGAACAAAATCGGTTGGTATTTTCTATCCCTGGTCCCATAGATAATCCCCTGTTTGCTGGAAACAACGAACTCCTAAGAAACGGCGCAATACTGGTTCGCAATGCAGAAGATATCCTATCTGAAATCAAATATCAAATTAACCCATTACAAACTCCCAAATCCAAAAATCATCATAATTTCACACATACCTCAAAAAGTGAACCTTCAAACCACCTTACCAAAAGAATACTGGATTTTCTTGGGAAAAAAGGTGAGGCTGGAATTGATGAGATGTGTGACAACCTGGATATTCATCCATCAGAGATCACATCCCAGCTAATCCAGCTTGAAATAGCAGGAGAGGTAAAAAGGGATATAACAAATAAATATTACATTCCAAAATAAGGATCAAAGATGCAAAAAAATTCCTCTGGATAAGGCAAAAACAGGAATGGTATTGGCCAAACCTGTATTAAAAGAAAACGGGATGGTTTTAATTGCCCAGGGCACGGAGCTCACAGAAAACCACTTTTCCATCTTAAAAAAAACAGGGTATAAAATTTATTGTGGTCAAGGGAACTCCCCTGGACCTTGGAGAAGGGGCTTATGGATTTTCAATAAAAAAAAGACTAGATAGGCTTGATTATATCTTCAGAAAACATAAAAATAACAAATGGATGCAAAAGGTAAAAGAATTTTTCAACATTTATTTCACGTATCAATTAAAGAAAAACAAGACCGAAGATTAGGATAGTACATGGAGGATCTAAGGACTGAAAGAAAAGGAAAAATACTGGCAGTTAAGGATTTACCCACCCTGCCACCAGTTCTAGAAGAAATTACAAGAATGATAGAAGATGAACACTCCACACCTAAACAAATTGCTGAGGTCATTGCCAAGGATCAGGTGCTTTCTGCCAAGGTATTAAAAATGGTAAATTCACCAGTCTATGGATTTCCAAGGAGGATCAATACCATACAGCACGCACTGGTACTCCTTGGATTTAATGTGATCAGGGGAATAATAATTTCAACCTCAGTATTTGATGTTATGACCCAGGCCATGGTTGGGCTCTGGGAACACAGTCTGGGATGTGCTACAATCTCAAAAATTATTGCTGAAGAGCTTCAACTAAAAGACCCTGAAGAGTTCGCCGTTGCAGGACTATTGCACGATATAGGCAAAGTGGTAATTGCAGTTCAGCTCCCTGAAGAAAAGGAAGAAATAAATAGAATGGTAGAGGAAGAGGATATTTCATATTTTAATGCTGAAAAAAAAAGTACTGGGATTTTCCCATGACAGGGTAAATGCGTGGCTTGCAGAGCACTGGAACCTACCACTTACCACAAAAGAAGCACTTACCTACCACCACAGTCCCAGATTTGCCCAGTTTCATCCAGATTTCGCAAATGTGGTGCACATTGCAGACTTTATCACCAAGGTATTAGAGATTGGAAATAGTGGAGACGACCAGGTAGGAATACTATATAAAAAAGGGTTTATAGATATTGGTCTTAGTTTTAAAAAAACTCGCAAAAATAATGGATAAGGTATTAGAGGATATAATAGAAGTATTAACCTTTATTCCCAAATAGGATAATTATGCTAAACAACAACCAGGAATTCTTTCTAATATCCCCAGATGAAACAATTAACGCTGTGTTTCATGACCTTTTAAAGGGAAAAGGCAAGCTTGTTCTATTTAAAAAAAGGAAAGACCGCAATAGATAGGATACTCCAAACCCCCCCAGCAATGATAATACTGGATATAAAGATACAAGACATCCCTTATCTGGACATGATAAAATTAATAAAAGGTGAGAATGTATACCTTCAAATCCCCTTGATACTATGCCTTGATAAGGATATTCCCAAAGAAATCGAGAAAATACCAGTACTTGACTTGGATATTGATGATTTTTTTACTTCGGCCAATTAATACCAAAGAAGCCAGGATTAGGTTAGAGCTAACCATATCCAAGGCATCTAAATTTCTGGATGCAAATCCTCTCACCAAACTACCTGGAAACACCACAATTATACAAAAAAATTCAAAGCCTCATTGATGCAAAAAGAGATTTTGCCCTGGGATATGTGGACCTTGACTTTTTTTTAAATCATATAACGACAAATATGGATTCTCAAGGGGTGATGAGGTACTTATGATGACGGCCAGGATTCTGGTAAATACTGTTAAGGAAGAGTGTGGAGCTGAAGGATTTGTTGGACATATTGGGGGTGACGATTATGTGTTCATTGTTCCTGTAAACAAAGCAGAAAATGTGTGTAAAAAAAATAATACAAAATTTGATTCAATAATCCCATATTTCTATGACCCAACGGACAAGGAAAGGGGTTATATTGTATCAAAAAACCGACAGGGTAAGATAGAAAAATTTCCATTAATGGCAATATCCATAGGTGTTGTATTTAATCTCAATGGAAAATTAAAACACTATGGTGAAGCATCTCAAATTGCAGTGAATTTAAAAAAAAATCGCCAAAAAAATCTCAGAAAAGTACATATATAATGGACAGAAGGGGAAATGAATACTTATCTCGCTAATTATCTATCCTATTTAAAAGGTCAAAGGGGATTTTCTCCTGCAACCTTCAGGGCATATGAGACAGATCTAATATCCTTTGAACAATATTTAAAAGACAATTACTCTATAACATTCGATGAAGTGGAAAAAAATTTCAAAAAAAACACATAACTTCATTTTTAAAAAAAACCTCCATCTTCAAGGTCAAAAAAAAGACTACAGTATCCAGGAAATTATCCTCTCTTAGGGGCTTTTTTTAGATTTCTAGAAAAAAAAGGAGTTATCAAGAAAAATCCAATTATTGGTATAAACAACCCAAAGACATCTCAGCACCACCCAAAGGTATTAAACATAGATCAAATAACAAAATTATTGGATAAAATCCAGGACAATTCTCCAAAAGGGCTGAGGAACAGGCACTGTTGGAACTTTTATATGGATCGGGACTGCGGATAAGTGAAGCACTGTCTCTAGATATAGACCACATAGATCTCAGCCAAGGGGTGTTGAAAGTACTTGGTAAAGGAAACAAAGAAAGGATTGTTCCCATAACTTCTAAGTGTAGGGAAATCATATTAAGATATTTAGAGCAAAGGAAGGCCTTTAACCCCAAGCAGGGAACAAAGGCGCTTTTTTTTAGGTGTTAGGGGAAAAAGACTAAATAGAAGAGAGGCCTTAAGAATAGTTGAGAGGGCTTGCAAACAGGCCTCCCTGCCAGTTTTTATATCCCCACATACCTTGAGGCATTCCTTTGCAACGCACATGCTTGAATCTGGAGCAGATCTAAGGGTGGTTCAACAATTACTTGGCCACTCAAGGCTATCAACCACCCAGAGATACACGCATCTCACCATGGGAAAGATTGCGCACATATATGACAATGCCCATCCAAAGGCCAAAAATAAGGAATGAGACTTTTTTTAAACCAGCAACTTGAAAATTGCAAAAACGCAATATGTAGGATAAACTTTTTAGTGAAAAATAAAATTTATAAACATAAAGTTAAATCAAGTAGAATAGTCGATGAAATTAACATGGGAAGACACATTTTCATTGGTTAATAATTACAAATGGAAGGATCCATACACCTTAAGCCGTCCAGCTTATTTTTCAAATTTAAACGAGCTAATTAAATATCTAGACATAGTTCACATAAAATTCTGTCTAATAAAGCCTTTTTTTTGAAAACAAAGAAACTTATCCTATTGTAAATCCCCAGGAGCTCCTACCTTCATTTGAACCTGCTTTAGAGGAATACTCATTTTTACCAGGTTTTAGCCTGGTGGCATTTGATAGGACAATTGACTACTTCAATGAGGTATTTCAATTTGACCTACTCCACTGTATTGAAGATGCCATTATTGAAGTAAGTGGCCCTGCTGCTCCCTATGAACCAGCTATTGTCCAACACAATCTCTCTGTGTTTTTAAGCAGATTACCCAGAAAATTACACGATTCCTTTAAAAAAAGATCCTACCAGCAACTTCATAACCAATATTCTAGCCTATCCAAAGCTTATTCCATATCTCCTAAACATGGACAGGGCCCATGTGATTGCCAAAAATACCCAGGGAAAATTCTATTTTGCTGGTATATATGCTTCATTTCCTTCTGACTTAGACACTGAACTAAAAAGATTTGGACTGAAAATCGGAAAATTCCAACCTGGAGACAACAGATTGTATGAGATAAATAGATTATTTGTTTATCAATTTTTAATGGAATTATATGGTTTCCCAATTGCTTCAGAAAGACGTACCTCTTCTGCGCTTTTTGCCAGAAAACTATTTAAAATGGGAGAAGACTTCCTGATCAGGGTCTTGGGACAATCAGACAGGACTATAACTTCACTTTATCGATCCACTGACTCAAGGATGTACCCAAAGGTAGAAAAAATAGCATTGGTTAGCCTAAATAAAAAAACAATCAGACAAAATTGGACAGTTGAAGAAACTTGGACTCCTAATATCAGAAGACCCTCCATGTGTTATAATTAAAGTTTACTACAAACAACATAAATATGACCCAAACAACGTTAGGACGGACAGGGCCCTTTCTGTTTTAAAACAGGAGATCATACATCCTATAACAGGAGAACCAAATAGTGATTTCAACATAATAAAGGACATAAGTTTCATGACATATGTCTTAAACGACATTGTTAAGGGTGAATATACCGGCAAAATTAAATATAAGAGAAATGAAATAGTGGAAAATACTGAAACCCACGAAAAACGGTTAAAATTTCTTTATGCATGGCTCCATAAGCACCAAAGAAGAATTATTGGCTACTCAGATGAATTTTATAACAACATCTCTAAGGTATTGGACAATTACCTGTTGAATTCAGAAAATTATGAAATTTTTCAACAACATATAGACGTGTTTCAAGAAGTATGGAAAGAGTACTCTTACATACAGCAGGCGAGAAAAGTAAAACTAATTGAAGAATTGTCTAAAAGGATGTATAAAGGGAAAAAGATTTCCTACTTAGAGGCCCTGACAAAGATCAAGGAAATAGCCCAAGATTTCAAATTTGAAAGTGTAATATACTTTGAAAACCTAATAGAACATGTGATCAACTTATGTGAAAATGTCTTAAATGACAGTTATCTTATAAAAAAATTATATAAAAAAGGATGCAGACAAATTAACTAACTATGGAAAAAAAATTAAAAAATTATATGGCCAGCTTGTAAACATTGTAGATGACTTAAAAAAAAGATACACCAACAAAAAAAAGAAGGGTAGTATTAAACTACAAGCATTTGAGTATTCAACTTAAAAAATTAAAATTGGAGAAAATCATGTTTTGTCCAAAATGTAAATACACTACATTTGATTTTTATGAAAAATGTCCCAAATGCAATTTTGATTGGAATCATCTAAGAAAAAAATCTGGATATTGATTGGATGTTAGAACCAGATATTATTGAAGAAGATACAATAGATTCTTCAAAACAGAGTAAAGATGTGGATATGGGTTTACCTATGACAGAAACTCCAATTGAGAATGTAGATATTTTACAAGATAAAGATGAACAACATGAGGGGGAAATACCGCATGAAACTAAAAGAGATGAAGAAAAGTTTACTATTCAGGATACATTGGAAAACAAGGAAGAGGAGATAGAGCTAGATGAGTCTCTCTTCATCCAAGACTCAGATCAAGATAAACAACGATTACAAGAGGAAGAAATACCTTTAGTAGATAAAGAAACAAAAGAAGAACAAATAGAAGAATTATTGGATATTACACAGATTGAAGAAGAGACAGAAACAGTGGATAATGATAAAAAAAGATAATGAAGTCTGGGATATAGAATTTGATGAATTGATAATAGAAGAAGACGATGTTGTTTCTAAAGATAACAAAGGAAATAAAGAAAATGGTGATGAAGATGACATTGAAATAGAAATTTTCTTAGAAGAAGACAAAGATAAATCAAAGTAAAAACACATCTACCACGGAGCCTTCTAAAATTCCTTCGCTGGACAACGGCACCTTGACTAGCCCATTGGAGAGTATCAAACTCTTGATGATACCTGACTTGGAAAAAAATAGGATGGGCCAATATTTTGTCATTTCTTTTAATTAACCTCACTCTTACGTAATCTTCCCTTCCTTTTTTTGAAGGTATATTATGTGTTAACTTAGCATTTATTTTGGGAAAATAATTTTCAGACAAAAAGTTTTTATCATTAGATAAAAATCGAATTAATGGGGCAACAAGCAACTGCATGACTATCTGGGCAGAGGTAACTTGACCAGGAAGTCCAACCACTGGGGTATTGTCTATAGAGGCTAGAAGTGTTGGTTTTCCTGGAGATATTGCCACACCATGGCAGAGTATCCTGCTATTTTTAAATGAACCAATGGCCTGTTCAGTGAGATCCTTTATGCCAATGGAACTACCACCAGATATTAGCACCAGATGGCATTTAGAAATTGCCTCTGAAATCTTTGATATTAACGTATCTTTCTCATCTGGTACAATTCCATAACGTATTGGTATTGCATGATTTATTTCCACAATTGAAGAAATTACATAAGAATTTACGTCTCTTATCTGACCTGGCAAAACCTTTTTAGTGTCAGGAGGTACAATCTCATTTCCAGTACTTATTATCCCCACCCTAATTGGCTCATACACACAACATTTAGTTATACCAAATTCCATTAATATACCCACTTCCTGGGGTCTAAGTCTGGTGCCTTTTTCAATTAAAATATCCTTAGTCTTAAAATCTTCCCCTTGTAATATGACATTCTGAAAAGGAGATACACTAGACCTCACCTCTACTTCATCTAGGGCAATTTCTTCTGTGTACTCCGCCATAACCACTGCATTGGCACCATCTGGCATTGGAGCACCAGTTACAATTTTTGCACATTCCCCTCTATTTATGGAAAATTCTGGAATCCTGTCTATCTCCACCTCTCCCACTACCTTTAAATACACAGGATTTGATTCAGATGCCCCATAAGTATCATCACTTACAACTGCAAATCCATCCATACACGCCCTATGAAAAGGGGGAAAATCTTCATCTGCCACTATGTCTTCTGAAACCACCCTGTGTAAGCTATTTTCAGCATCACACACTGAGGTGTCTAAAATAGGAGTGAAATTTTGAAATAAATTATAAAATTCTGAGACCGTCACTACTTTAAAAAACATGGTTCCAATTATACCTTAAACTTAATCTTGATTTCTCCCTTATGATAACCTTTTAAATTGGACAAAAGACCTGTAATTGTGGATTTAACAATATCCTGCACAAAGGGATTTAAGTTAAGGGGTTGTCCATCCACTTCAACCTTTATATCACGGCTATTCATTGTAATACATGAGTCAACACTTTTTCTACCTCTTAAAATGTTAACCCCCATATCCCTGCAGGACTCAAATCCACATGCACCACAGTCAAGCCCTGGTAGCAAATACCCCCTGTTTAAGATCTTTTCTACTAAGACATCTTCTCTCTCACTCACAACAACTCCCTCACGCTGTAAAATTATGTCTTTTTTTTCTGGGATACACGCCAATAGTCAAATCATCTATTAATTCAATGTCTTTATCTTCTTTTACCACTACGACCTTTGGCAAAAAAATCTATTTCATGTTTTCCCCCTTCAATTAAAATTACATCTGTATCCAGGTATGAAAGCATATCTAAAAAGCTCTTTTTCCCTTTATAACATATCTCATATGATGAAGGGAGATACCCAAAACTACGTCTGCCTCTTTTGACAACCTGTCAGTATCAGAATCTATTCTGTCCAGGGAGTGATGAGAATATTTTATACAGCCGACTCTAACTCCCATAGATTTTAGCAAGGTGCACAATCTTATCATTAAGTGAGTCTTTCCTGAATTTTTATAACCAACTAGTTGCACTGCCTTTTTATTTTTCATAACTAATCCTCTAATTTTTTTCCAGAACTTACAATCCTTATTGGGACAGGACAAAAACTTTCCCCTCTTTTTGGTCTGCTTTATTTCTAATATCTTAAAACCGCATTCTGGACAAGGTTCGTCATAAGGAGGGTTCCAAATGGCAAACTTACATTTTGGATACCTATTGCAAGAATAAAACACCTTACCCCTCTTAGATGACCTCTCAACTATCTCCCCATCACACCCTTCAACAGGACATTTTATATTTGTAGAAAATGGCTCTGTATATTTACACTTAGGATAATTTTTGCAGGCAATAAACCTGGACCCAGCCCTGGAAAATTTGACCACCAATTCACCACCACACTCAGGGCATTTCCCTACAACTTCCAAATATTCTTTGTCCACTTCAACCATCTGTATATTCCCATTTTCATCCCTCCTAAAGTTCTTTGTATTTTTACACTCAGGATAGGAACTGCACGCAAGAAACTCTCCATTTTTGCCAAATTTTATTACCATTGGAGACCCACATTTTTCACAAACAATATCAGTAGCCCTACCCCTTTTCACCTGCTCCATTTCCTTTACAGCCGCATCCAGAGCAGGATAGAGATATTTAGCAAAATCCTTTAAAAGGGATATCCAACTGAGTTTTCCTTCTGCAACCTTATCCAAATTTAATTCCATCTCAGCTGTAAATCCAGAGTCCATTAGCTTGGGGAAATGTTTTACCAGCAAATCACTTACAACAGTACCAAGCTCTGTGGGTACAAAATGCTTCTCTTCCATGGTAACATATTCCCGCTCCTTTAGAGTGGATACAACCTGGGCATAGGTTGAAGGCCTTCCAATTCCATTTTCTTCCATTTTTTTTACCAAGGAGGCCTCGGTATATCGAGATGGGGGAGATGTAAATTTCTGCTCTTTTTCTATCTTATTTACCTTTAACACTTCTCCCTTGGAAACCTCTGGAAGTATAAGCTCTTTTTTTTGTTCCATAGGAATACACCTTTAAAAATCCCCCAAAAATAATACGTTCCCCTTTGCATCTCCATAGGGTATTTTGGGCATTTATTAAAATTTCACTATCCAATATCCTGGCATTGGCCATTTGGGAAGCAACAAACCTCTCCCAAATGAGTTTATACACAAGATAATGGTCCTTAGACACACTATTTTTGATCATTTCAGGAGTAATACTCACATCAACTGGTCTAATTGCCTCATGGGCATCCTGGGAAGAAGACTTTGTCTTATAATTTCTAATCCTTGGGGGCAAGTAATCCTTTCCAAAACTTGAACCTATCCATTCCCGGGCCTGGCTTGCGCCTCTTTTGCCACCCTCACAGAGTCTGTCCTCATATATGTAATAAGCGCCCTTACACCCAGCTCTCCAAGATCCATCCCCTCATACAGGTTCTGGGCAATGCTCATTGTCCTTTTTGTTGAGTATCCAAGACGGGTATTGCACTCCTGCTGCAATGTGGAGGTTATAAACGGAGGTTTAGGTGCCTTAGTTTTCTCTTTTTCCGTTATCTCAAAAACCTCAAACCTACCATTTTTTTAAGCTGGCTTCTAGCTCCAGGGCCTTCTCTTCATTTGGTATATTTGCCTTCCTGTTATCTATTTTCCACAGATCAGCAACAAGACCACCACCCTGTCTGGTCTCAAGATGGGCCTTAAATACCCAATACTCTTTAGGTACAAAGGCCTGTCTCTCCCTCTCCCTATCCACAATTAAGCGAAGGGCTACAGATTGAACCCTTCCTGCTGATATTCCCCTTTTTACCTTTTTCCACAAAATGGGAGAAATCTTGTAACCAACGAGTCTATCGAGGATCCTTCTGGCCTGTTGAGAATTGAACAGGTGTTCATTTAAATCTCGCAGATTATTTAGGGCACCTCTTATAGCAGACGGGGTTATTTCATTGAACTGTATCCTCTTAAAATTTGGATTTACTTCTTTAATTAATTGGGCAACATGCCATGCAATGGCCTCACCTTCCCTATCGGATCTGGAGCCAGTAATACGAGGTTGGCTTTTTTTTGGCTGTTTGCTGTAGTTTCTTAACCAGAGGCTCTTTCCCAGGAAGGATAACGTATGTTGGAGTAAAGTCATTTTTTTTCATCCACACCTAGGACGTTTGTGGGTAAATCTCTAATGTGGCCAATGGTGGCCTCAACTAGGTAGTTATTGCCTACAATCTTTTTTTATAGTCTTGACCTTGGCAGGTGACTCAACAATGATTAAATCCTTTTTCATAATACTGGACGCTATACATGGAGTCAAAACTTTGTGCAAGTAAAATTTCTTTAGAATGAAAGTCTATAATTAAAAATGGACATCAGGGGATAAGTGTCATAATATTTGCATTATTAAAATTTAAGGAGAAAAAAACCATGGGAAATTACAGTGAGCAGAAGGAATTTAGATGTGGAATTGTTGCCTGATTGGACCACCAAATGCGGGAAAGTCCACTCTACTCAATTCCTATATAGGTCAAAAAAATATCTATTGTAACTCCAAAACCCCAAACCACGAGAAATAGAATAAATGGGATATTGCATACTGATCAGTGTCAAATAGTATTTTTAGACACCCCAGGCATACACAAGTCCAACCAAACCTTGAACAGATTTTTAGTTGAAACTGCCTGGCAGGCCTTAAGCGGTACAGATGTGGTGTTACTTATGATAGATGGGTCTAGGTATATTGACAAATTATCGCTACTTGAAAAAGAGATCTCTCCACTGATAAAACCCATTAAAAATCATCTAGATAAAACAATAATTGCTATTAACAAGATAGACAAAATAAAAAAACAAAAATAAATTTCTACCTATAATGGAGCTCATGTCAAAATACTTCCCAGATGTGGATATATATTTAATCTCTGCACTAACTGGAGAAGGGTCATTTGAACTCTTGGAAGAAATAAAAAAAACGATTACCAGTGGGGCCTCCACTATTTCCTGAAGACCAGATATCATCAATACCCCTAAGGTTCATGGCGGCAGAGATAATACGGGAAAAATTGTTCCTAAAGTTGGAAAAAGAATTGCCCTATTCTGTTGCAGTGGACATTGAACATTGGGAGGAAGATAAGGACAAAAATCTAACAAAAATACATGCCACAATATACGTCTCCAAAAAGAACCACAAACAAATTGTCATAGGCAGTAAGGTAGTAAACTAAAAGAAATAGGTACCCTTGCTAGAGAAGAATTAGAGGCTGTATTGGGAACCAAAGTCTATCTTAACCTGTGGGTAAAGGTAAAAGAAAAATGGAATGAGGACGAAAGGTTTATTGCAAATATCTATTCAGGGGAGTTTTAAGGTGGATAAGCAAGATATATCAAGGAATCTAGATAAAATCAGGGAACAGATAGAGCAGGCAGCAAGGAAGGCTGGAAGAAAACCCGGTGAGATCACAGTAGTTGCTGTGTCAAAATATCAGCCCATTGAATACATTAAATGGGCAAGGGAACTTGGACAAATGGACTTTGGGGAAAATTACATCCAAGAGGCCTTGGAAAAAAATGGAAAAGTTAGGAGACCTTGATATTAGGTTCCACTTTATTGGCAGATGTCAGTCCAATAAGGCCAAGTATATCCCGGGAAAATTCGTGCTAGTTCACTCAGTGGATTCCGTTAAATTTGCAAGAGAACTGGACAAAAAAATGTCAAAAATTAGGCACTTCCCTGGATATCCTTGTTCAAGTAAATGTTGCAAAAGAAAAAACAAAGGGAGGTGTGTTTGAAGAAAACGCAGAGATATTTATAACAGAGGTCTTAAACAAGACCTCTAGGTTAAATATCCTTGGACTTATGTGCATGCCTCCCTATTTTGAAGAGCCTAACAAGGCCAGGCCATATTTTAACAAATTAAGAAAGCTAAAAGAAGATCTGGAAAAAAAATTAGGGATAAAGCTTCCCCACCTATCAATGGGTATGAGCTCTGATTTTAGAGAAGCTATATATGAAGGAGCTACATTGGTTAGGATTGGGACCAGTATATTTGGCCCCAGAAATTATTAGCTAGAGTGGTCTAAATTTAATAGGAGCTGCCATGGATCTGGCTACGATACTTGGGATTGTAATAGCATTTGGTCTTGTGATTGCATCTTTGGTAATGGGCGGGAGCCAGGTGTTTTCATAAATTTTCCTTCAGCTCTAATTGTATTTGGAGGGACCATTGGAGCTACCCTTGTAAATTATCCCTTAAAAAAACGTAATAGGTGTGATTGGTGTGATAAAAAAACACCTTTTTATATAAAGCAGAATCCCCATCAGCTATAATAGAGAGATTTTTAGAATATGCCCAAAAGGCAAGGAAAGAGGGGATCTTGTCCTTAGAGCCTATTTTAAAGGAAATAGACGATGATTACTTAAGAAAGGGGTTGCAACTCACAGTAGATGGGATGGAACCCGAGGTTATCAGGGAGATATTGGAAACAGAAATTGCCTACCTCGATGAAAGACACGAGCTAGGGGCCGAGGTGGTGTCCATAATGGGCTCATTTGCTCCAGCCATGGGGATGATAGGTACAGTTATAGGGCTTATCCAGATGCTTCAGACCATGAGCGATCCAAGTACCATTGGCCCATCTATGGCTGTAGCACTAATTACCACCTTTTACGGAGCAGTATTGGCCAATTTGGTATTTAATCCCATGGCAGGAAAACTTAGAGCAAGACACAAAGAAGAAGTACTAATAAGAGAACTTATTTTAGAAGGAATCATTTCCATATCAAAGGGTGAAAACCCGAGGATAATTGAAGAAAAATTAAACAGTTTTATACCGCCAAAAGAGAGAAAAAAAAGAGGAATAATAAATGGCCAAAAAAAAAGAAAAAGAGCAATGGAGGGGGCGGCGGTGAAGAAACTCCAGAATGGCTGGTCACTTTCTCTGATGTCATGACCCTTCTCCTCACCTTTTTTTTGTGCTCCTGCTCAGCATGGCATCACTGCAGGATATAAAAAAAAAGCATCTTGCTATTGGTTCTTTAAGTGAATCCTTTGGAATTGGCAGACAAAATCTCAATATAATGGGGAAAAAGATGGATAAGGATGTAAAATTATTAGAACCAGGGGTAATGGAAGCCCAGGACTTAGAACCACTTAAAAACTTGATATGGGAAGATTTTTCTGAGGATTTGGATTTTAGGGAAAATAAATTTATTCAAATATTTTCAGTAAATGCTGAATTATTATTTAAAAAAGGAACAGCCAAGCTCACCAAGGAAGGGGAAACCGTATTAAAAAAAAATTTCATCGGTTTTAAAAAAAAGTAAAATATCCAGTACTTATTGCAGGCCACACATCATTATTTGAGGCAAGTCAGGAATTAAATATGGAATTCAACAATAAAAAAATCTTATGGAGTGGATCCCTCATGGATACTCTCCATAAAAAGATGCATATCTGTATACAAATATCTTTTAGACTTAGGAGTACCTAAAGATAAATTAGTAAATGAAGCTTATGGAAAATATCACCCTCTGTATTCAAATGAAACAGCCCTTGGCAGAAAAAAAGAACAGACGTGTAGATTTTATATTGGATAAAAGGTCTTATATCTTACACAATCCCAACAAAATGAGAGAGTTTAATCAACTAAAACAACTAAAAAAAGATGAAAAATCTTTTAGAATACAAGGGGTTTGAATTTAATATAAATAGACCATGAGTTAAGGAGTTATATGGCCAAAAGGGAGAAAAAAAGAAAGTCCAAAAGGAGATTCCCAGGCATGGCTGGTTACATTCTCAGACATGATGACCCTATTGTTGACATTTTTTTGTTCTATTGCTCAGCATGTCCACCATGGATAAAGAAGTCATAAAAATTGCATTTCAGGGTTTTGGGGGAAAGGTTGCCTTTTTAATGTCAACAGAATCGGGAAGGATCCCAACAAGAATATCCCTGGCCAAAGAGATGCTGAAAAATCCCTGGGATATTTTAGAAAAACCCAATAGAATAAAAGATTTACTTTTTCCCGATGAGGTCATCTCCAAGTTTATAAATAAAAGCACCCTGTTTAAAAACATAGAGGTCCTCAATAGATCTGACGGGGTTGTACTTGTGCTTAGCGATAAAATTGTGTTTAAGTCGGGGTCTATAAAATTAACTCCCTTAGCAAGAAAGATCCTTGAACAGGTGAGTTATCTCATTCAACTAATGAATGCACCGGTTAACATTTCCGGCCATACTGACGATATAGGAAGTAGGGATAAGAATTACCAAATATCTTATTTAAGGGCTCTCTCAGTGTTACAATTTTTTTTCTAAATAAAAGGATGGAGCCCTCTTTTTTTTCTATTTCTGCATATGGCCCAGACAGACCATTAGTACCAAATACATCAAAGGCCAATAGGGCTAAAAATAGGCGTGTTGAAATCCTAATAAAAAATAGGCCACATTCTAAAACTTATTTGTAGAGAGTTATGGAGTAAAAAAATGGCAAAAGAAAAAAAAAGAACAAGAGGCATCAAAAGAAGAAGGTAAAAAAAAGGGAAAACTAAAACTAATAATTATCTTGTTGTTGGCATTGGGACTTTTGGGTGGAGGAGGTTTTTTTGCATACAAAAAAAATTTTTTGCCAGCAAAGATCAAGCTACAGAGGCCCCCAAAGAAAAGGGGTCAGAAAAAAAACAAAAGGGGGAAAATACAAAAAAAGGAAGGAGGCGGATCAGAAGAACAACCACCGCAGATGAAATCATCTCTAATCCAACTTCCCACTATAATAGTAAATTTAGCTGACCCACTTGGGAAGAGATATCTAAAGGTAACAATTGAAATCGAGGTCAAAGGGAAAGACCCGGGCAAACTTGTGGAAGAAAAAAATGCCAATGATAAAAGACACACTGATTATGCTCCTTTCTTCCAAGACCTTTGATGACCTTGCAACACTTGAAAAAAAATATGCACTAAAGATGGAAATTGCTCAAAGACTCAATCAAATTTTTGAAAAGCCCATAGTCACAAAGGTATTCTTTACTGAGTTTTTGGTCCAGTAAATTGACTTTTTGGCTTTTTTTAACTAAAATTATTTGTATAGTTGAGGGAAATAAAAC
This sequence comes from Desulfothermus okinawensis JCM 13304, assembly GCA_001311565.1. Taxonomy (GTDB): domain Bacteria; phylum Desulfobacterota; class Desulfovibrionia; order Desulfovibrionales; family Desulfothermaceae; genus Desulfothermus; species Desulfothermus okinawensis. The sequence goes on along the minus strand of BBBM01000033.1, from coordinate 7,234 downwards.
GCTGGTAATTTCAAATACAATTAATAACTCCACAATTTTTAGGCACAATTAGCTATGAGTAAAATTTTAAACCAAGAAGAGGTGGATGCATTACTTAGAGGGCTCCAGGGAGAGGAAGTAGAAACAGAGGTAGAAGTTGCTGAAGAAAGTGATGTTGTCCCCTTTGACTTAACTAATCAAGACCGCATAATACGCGGTCGCATGCCTGTATTGGAAATAATTAACGACCGATTTGCCAGACAATTTTCAAGCAGTATAGCAACTATAATGAGAAAGAGGCTGGATGTTAATCCAACATCTGTTGACATGATAAAGTTCGGAGAATTCATGCGGTCCTTGCCTGTGCCTACGTCCATTAACATATTTAAAATGAACCCACTCAGGGGAAGTGCCCTTTTAATCATTGATTCCAGACTGGTGTTTGCCCTGCTTGAAAATTTCTTTGGTGGTTCTGGTTCCCAACCAAAAGTTGAAGGTAGGGACTTTACTCCCATTGAACAGGCAGTGGTCCATAGGGTAGTTGAAATTGCTTTAAAGGAAGTAGAATCCGCTTGGAAACCTGTTCATGAAGTCCAGATTGAATTTCAACGAACTGAAATAAATCCGCAATTCGCTTCAATTATTCCACCAGGAGATGTAATCGTGGTGTCTTCTTTTGAAGTGGAATTGGAAAATGCCATTGGAAATCTAATCATTGGCTTACCTTATGCCACCATAGAACCTATAAGGTCAAAGCTCTACGCCTCCTATCAATCTGAAAGGCTTGAGGTAGACCAGACATGGATTATAAGGATTAGAGAAAGATTGTTGGAAACACCAGTGGAAGTTGTGGTAAATTTGGGAAATACCCAGATAACCCCAAGGCAGCTACTAAATCTAAAGATTGGGGATATCTTGTTGCTTGATACCTATGTGGATGATGAGCTTATTGCTGAGGTTGAAGGTATTCCCAAGTTTACAGGAAAACCAGGAGTATATAAGGGGAATAAAGCCCTTTTAATATCCAAGGAAATAGAGAATTATCAACTGTTAAATGCAAAAATCGCACAAAAATTAGCATAAACAAGGAGTTTATTATGACAGATAATAATCAGGTAGACCAGGAAAAACTGGCAGAAGAATGGGCCAAGGCCCTTGCTGAAGAAGGAGTCATGGATGAATCAGAACAAACAACAGACTCAAACACTGCGGCCAAGGGAGAGGAAATAGACCAAGATAAGCTTGCAGAAGAATGGGCCAAGCCCTTGCTGAAGAAGAGGAAGGCAATTTAAAACAGGAAAAAGAAGAGAAAAAAAAAGTCTTTTCAGGCACAAGACGTAAAATTCAAAGATATAAGCGGAGAGGTCACACAGTCAACTGGAGAAAAAAAGGGATATTGAATTTATATTAGATATCCCCTTGAGTGTTTCTGCTGAACTGGGAAGAAGTAAACTTCTTATCAATGATCTTCTGCAACTTGGCCAGGGGTCAGTTATAGAACTTGATAAGCTGGCAGGAGAACCCCTGGAAATTCTGGTTAATGGAAAACTTGTGGCAAGGGGTGAAGCTGTGGTTATTAACGAAAAATATGGGGTAAGATTAACAGACATAATCAGCCCCATGGAGAGGGTTAAACAACTTGGATAAATTTCCCATCCTTGTATATATCAAGGCCCTTGGCCTTTTGCTCATATTATTGGCAGTTTTAATTGGGATATTATTTGCCATAAAAAAAATTTTCTCCCACAACTCTAAGTAATGTCAAACAAAACCAATTCAAAGTCCTGGGAAACTTAAATCTTGGGCCCAAAAATCCATTATAATGGTGCGTTTTTTGAATAGCGTGTTATTGATTGGAGTCACTGAGTCAAATATCACACTATTAAAAGAGGTAGACATAGACCATGCCCAGGACTTTGAGAGTGTGTTTAAAGAAAAAAATCAATAATAAGTCTATTAATTCTAGCTAGCCTATTCTTTATTTCATCCACTGTGGGGGCCCAGACCAGCGCTCCAATACTTAAGTTACAACTACCAGCAAATCTACATGAACCAGAAAAAGTCTCAGTCCTTTTGGAAATCCTATTTCTACTCACAGTACTATCATTGGCTCCTGCCATAATTTTGACAGTAACATCTTTTACTCGGATTGTCATTGTGTTTTCCTTTCTAAGACATGCACTGGGAGTACAACAAATGCCTCCCAATCAGGTATTGGTTAGTTTAGCCATATTTATGACCTTTGTTATCATGTATCCAGTGGGGACCACTATCAACAAACAGGCCCTTCAGCCCTATTTAAATGAAGACATAGGTTTTAAAGAAGCCATACAAAAAGCTGAAAAACCCATCAGAAAATTTTTATTTAAAAATACAAGAGAAAAGGATATATCTCTGTTTATTTCTATTGCAAAACTAAAAAGGCCCAAGAACAAAGATGATGTTCCCACACTAATACTCATTCCTGCCTTTATGATAAGTGAGTTAAAAACTGCATTTGAGATAGGATTTCTCATTTATATCCCTTTTTTTAATAATTGATATGGTGGTGTCCAGTATACTACTATCCATGGGAATGATGATGTTGCCACCAGTTATGATATCTCTGCCTTTTAAGATACTTTTGTTTGTACTTGTAGATGGCTGGGACCTTTTAATTGGCAGTCTAGTTAATAGTTTTAGATAAAGTGGAGGAAACAATGAGTCCAGATTTTGTTGTTGGTTTTGCCAAAGATGCCATAGAACTTACACTGCTTTTGTCCATGCCCATGTTAGGGGTGGGTCTGGTGGTTGGAGTAATTGTCAGTATAATTCAGGCTGCTACACAAATTCAAGAAATGACCCTTTCCTTTATTCCTAAAATACTGGCCATATTTCTTGCTCTACTTGCTGCATTCCCATGGTTAATGGACAAGATGATCACCTTTACCACTCAGTTGTTTGAAAACATCCCTCACATAATTGGTTGAACTATTTTACCAGCCATTGCCTTAAAAATTCCCCAATAAAAATAGCCCCTGCTTGAGCAACATTTAAGGAGTCAAATGCTCTTAGCATGGGGATTTTTAAACCCCTCTTACATCTGTCTCTAACACTTTTTCTAACTCCTTTCTCCTCATTTCCCAAGACCAACACTGCAGGGAAACTAACCGATACAGAGTAGAGATTATGACAATCATCATCAATCCCACTGTAATAGATAGAAATACCACTATCTGTACAAATACTTAGAAATGTTTTTATATTTGAGACCCTGGCAACAGGTAAATTTAAAAGCGCCCCAGAAGAAGACTTTATGGCACGTTCTCCCAATTGGGCTGATCTAAATTTCGTTAATACAATTCCACATCCACCGCACGCATACAATGTTCTAGCAAGTCCACCAATGTTCCCTTGATCCTGTACCTGATCCAGTGCCAGTATTAAAGGTAGTTCTGAATCATCCATCCTAGATATTATTTGATACTCATCCACAAAACCTGGGGCAAAGATCTTTGCAGCAATGCCCTGATGTTTTAGTCCACAAATTTTATCAAGACGCTGCCTGGGGACAAATTGGTACTTGACTTTATTATTTTGACAACGTTTTAATATTTCATTAACATTTTTGAATCGATTTTTTTGGATCCAAACTATCTCAACTTTATGGGGAGACTTGTTCAACATATCCAAAACAATCTGTTTGCCAAAAACAATATGACTATTCATATTACACTCCAGGGGAGTCCACTATGTACAAGTATAGATTAATAATTCTAGTAACCATTTTTACATCTTTTTTTATATGCCTGCTCATTTTACAAAACAGATACTCATCAAAGATTGGTTATAGAAGGTCTAAAAATATCAAGGACTAAAAATATAGACAATTCCACACAAACTCAACTAAAATCTCAGGCTCTAATAAACAAAAGGAAAGAAGAAAATTCTAAAGATTCAATTGATCAGCCTGAACCCTTAGAAAAGGAAGTAACAATATCTCCAAATGAGATAGAAAAATTAGAGGAATCTCACAAAAATTCTTCCAGGGTATCATCTAACCAAAAACAAAAAAAATAGTGACCCCTATTAACACCACAGAAACAGATTTTAACTTTGTATTAAAAATCAAGGACACCAAATACACAGAAAGATATTTTAATTACTATTCAAAAATACAAAGGAAGACTTTTCAGAGGTGGTTAAAAAGGGCAGAGCCATATCTCCCATATATTTTAAGTGTCTTCAGAAGATATAATATCCCCGATGACTTAATATTCTTGCCTTTTGCGGAAAGCGGTTTTAACCCCAGGGCATATTCCAGGGCAGGAGCAGCTGGTATTTGGCAGTTCATGCCCGCCACAGCAAGGAAATATGGACTAACGGTAAATTGGTGGATAGACGAGCGTTTAGATCCTTTTAGATCCACAATAGCTGCAGCAAAATATCTTTCAGACCTATACAAGATGTTTGGTGACTGGTACTTGGCCTTGGCAGCCTATAATGCTGGTGAGGGAAAAATCTCAAAGGCCTTAAGAAAAAAGTAAAATGAATAACTTTTTCCATATAGCAAAACCCAGGTACCTTCGTAGAGAGACCAGGATGTATGTACCTAAATTTATGGCCATATTAAAAATCATCAGAAATTTAAAAAAAACTAGGGTTTGAGCCCATATATGTGGACAACAAAAAAACTTCCCGCAAGAGTATTTGTTAGAGAAGGAACCGATCTTTATACCTTGGCCAAAAATTTGAAGATACCATGGAAAGAGTTTAAAAAAATGGAATTCCCATTTTAAAAGATATGTAACCCCCCCAAACATAGTCTCTCTAATTTATGTACCTAAGGCTTTAAAGCAAGGGCCATAAATTTAATAAAGACAAAGACAATTCGACCATATGGAGGTCTTTATAGGTATAGGATAAAAAACGGTGATTCATGGTGGAGAATCTCCAGACGTTTTGGGGTACCAATTAATATCTTAAAAAGGATAAATAGGACCAACTCAAATATGCTAAGACCTGGAAGATCTATATTAATACCAAAGTCCAAAGCATTTTTCCTTGCACGTAAGGGCTCCAATAATAAGTTCCTGAGAACATATGGGAGCAGTAAGTGGAAAAACAGTCGTGGGAATTATATAGTCAAAACAGGAGACACCCTTTGGGGTATAGCCAAAAAAATTCAATATCCCCCTAACCACTCTTCTCGTTGCAAATAGGTTAAGTAAAAGATCTGTATTAACACCGGGAATGAAACTCTATGTTCCAATAACTGATTATAAATCATTAAAAAAACGCTCAAAAAGCTCTCAAACAAATCTTATATAGGGTAAAAAAAAGGAGATAACCTCTGGGGTATAGCTAAAAAAATTCGGAGTAACCACAAATCAACTGGTCACATGGAATAACTTAAATAGAGATGCCAGGATATACCCAGGAGATAAACTGAAAATTTTTATTGAGTCTGCTGAAAACTGATTTTTTTAAGAGTTAACTTAAATATATAAAAGCAAAGATTCAGCAATAGAATTCTTCTTTATAGGTCTAAGATAAAAACTAAAGTGTATCAATTGCAATTAAGGTATAATTTCATCCCTTACTGAATACAAACTTCCTCATCACCGGTCTTAACCATGAAATTTAAATACAAAATGTTTTTAGGCATTTTAACAATCAATTTTATGATCACTGGTGCAACAGGTTCCTATTTCTATATCCAATCCAAAGAGGCCTTATACAGAACAATAAAAAAAAGAGCTATTAACTATTGCCCAAATAGGTTCTCAAATAATGCCTGGTGATTTACTGGAAAAAATAACAAAGCCAGAAGACATGAACTCCACTGATTACAAAAGGGTTCAAAAAAATCATCTCAAAAATTGAAAACTCAAATGATGAGATACTCTATGTGTATACCATGAGACTTACGGGTTCAAAGGTCACTTTTATTGTAGATTCACCGCCCAGTGACGACAATCACGATGGGAAAATCACTGATGACGAGATGCCCTACTCGGTTGGTCACGTATATGAAGATCCCCCTAAATCTCTGCTCCTTGGTTTTGTTAAACCATCAACAGATGAAAAACCTGTAAAAGATGAAATGGGATGGACCATGTCAGGATACTGCCCAGTATACAACTCAAAACAAGAAGCAGTGGGATTAATTGGCGTAGATATGTCTCTATCCAAACTACATAAAAAAATGTATCTTATAAAAAGGGCAGGTTTAATTTCCTTAAGTGTAAGTATAATTCTTAGCATACTCCTGAGCCTTTATTTTAGCAATAAGTTTATCCAACCTCTAAATCTACTTAGAAGGGCTTTTAAAAACTTATCCAATGGAGAATTTAGACAAATGGAGGTAAACAGACAAGATGAAATAGGAGAACTTTTAAGAGACTTCAATAACATGATATCAGAACTTAAGGAAAAACAATTACTGAGGTCGTTTTTAGGGAAAATAGTAGATCCTACTTTGGTAAAAGAAATGATTACAAATGATCCTAAAATAGGAGGTAGTATTGTTGAAGCAGTAATTGTTTTTTGCGACATAAAAAAACTTTACTGCCCTTTGTTCAAATTTACCCCCAACTTCTGTGGTGAATATATTAAATCACTATTTTACCCACATGGTGGATATTGTAAAAAAAATGGGACGGTTATGTGGATAAATTTCTGGGAGACGGAATGCTAATAGTCTTTGGGCATCCAAAAAAAAATTGAAAATCCATTTAATAACGCAGTTTATGCGGCTTTAGAAATGATTGAAACCTGTGAAATATTAAATAAAAAAATTGGTTTTAAGGGAATATTCTATTTCAAATACCATAGGGATTCACTTTGGTCCAATAGTTGCTGGCCTAGTAGGATCTCAGGAAAGGCTAGAATACACAGTTCTCGGAGACACGGTAAATATAGCCCAACGACTTGAAAAAAAATAAACAGGAAGTTAAACACAAAGATCTCTATATCAAAAGAAGTTTTTTTTAGCAATAGAACAAGATCTAAAGTCAAAATTTAAAAACATGGGACAACACAAACTAAAAGGTAAAACAGAACCAGCAGAAATTTTTTTCTTATTTCTAACCCAAGGTTGTCAAAACTTGAATAAAGATATTGTTACAATTTTATTTTTTTCCTTTATGGACAAAATAAAAAGGCCAACACTTGGTGTTGGCCTTTTTTAATCGGGAAGACAGGATTTGAACCTGCGACCCCCTGCTCCCAAGGCAGGTGCGCTTCCAGACTGCGCCACTTCCCGAATATCCAC
>BBBM01000032.1 GCA_001311565.1 Desulfothermus okinawensis JCM 13304 | reverse complement strand
AAGCTTGATATGCCTATTGGCAGCTTTTTCATAATCCCCCCTGAATTAATTAAAAATTGAGAATTTATAATAGAATTATTGAATTATTTTTTTGAGATAATATGGTCACTTTTTATTCTTAGAGACTTTATGTAGATCAACAATGCTGAGACAAATTAAAAAAAAACTTAATACACCAATCTTTTAAACCTGTTATGTCTTGCGATTTAATTTTTCTATGGTTACAAAATCATCAGAGATGGTCAATACAAAATTGTTGACACCTCTTTAGTTTGTAAATAGCTTCTTTGTGGAAATTACAACTTTTTAATATTCTTTATATCTGGACATAAAAATGCTAAAAGAAATTATAGCTAACGTATTGGAAGGAAAAAGGATTACCTTTGACGAGGCATATTGGCTATATTTAAGGGGATCTTTGTTTGATCTTGGTAATCTGGCAAATTATATCAGAGAAAAAAAACACCCTGAAAAAAATTGTCACATATGTTGTTGATAGGAATATAAATTATTCAAACATATGTGTATGTGGATGTAAATTCTGTGCATTTTTTTAAATCTCCTGGAGACAGAGATGGATATGTTTTGACCTTTGATGAGCTAGATAAAAAGATTCAAGAGACCATAGACCTTGGAGGTACACAAATCTTACTTCAGGGAAGCCACCACCCAGACCTCAAGCTAAATTTTTATATGGATATGCTCAGCCATATCAAAGAAAAATTTCCATCTATCCATGTTCATGGGTTTTCCCCACCTGAAATAGTTCACTTTAGTAAACTAAACAATATTTCAATCAAAAATGTGCTTGAACAATTGATTAAAGCTGGTCTTGATTCAATACCAGGCGGTGGAGCTGAAATCCTGGTGGACAGGGTAAGAAAAGAGGTCTCCCCCAATAAATGCAGCTCAGGTGAATGGCTTTATGTAATGGAAACAGCACACAGGCTTGGGCTTAAGACCACTGCTACCATGATGTTTGGCCATGTTGAAACCATGGAAGAGAGAATTTTACATCTTATCAGAGTAAGGGACTTACAGAATAAAACAGGGGGATTTACTGCATTTATTCCGTGGGGATTTCAGCCTGATAACACCAAAATAAAGGCAAGAAAGATTACATCTGTTGAATATTTGCGTCTTCTTGCTATATCCAGAATAGTACTTGACAATTTTGATAATATCCAGGTGTCATGGGTAACCATGGGTCCTGAGATTGCCCAGCTTGCCTTATTTTTTGGTGGCAATGACTTTGGTTCCACAATGATTGAAGAAAATGTGGTGGCTGCAACTGGTGTTAAATTTAGACTGTCCATAGATGAAATCAAAAACTATATAGAAGAAGCTGGTTTCCAGCCCAGACAAAGACGAATGGACTACACATTGGTTTAATGTAGGATGGATAATTACATTACAAAAATTAAACTTGGGAAAATAGGTTATTTAAACGTCCTCCCAATATATTATCCCCTTGAAAAACAGATAATAAAAAAATTCATTTGAGGTAGTTGAAGGTATACCAGCCAGATTAAATGAACTCATGTCCCAGGGAAAACTGGATATAAGTGGTACATCCTCCATAGAATATGGAAGAAACTTTGATAAATATCTGCTAATTCCTGATATTTGCATAGGGTCAAATGGACCAGTTATGAGTGTCCTATTTTTGAGCAAAATACCAATAAAAGAACTAAGTGGCAAAAAAAATAGTATTGACTGCGCATTCACATACATCTGTGACCCTTCTTAAAATATACTTGAGATCCAGAAATATTGAGCCAGAGTTTGTTGTTGGAGATGTAACTAAAAACATACATGACAAAGACATTTTAGGGGCCCTTGCAATTGGAGACGAGGCCCTTCACCTTAGGGGAAGCACCCTATTCCCCCATGTGATGGATATGGGAGAAGAATGGAGAAAACTAACAGGCCTTCCCTTTGTGTTTGGAGTGTGGGTGGTAAACAAAAAAATCTCTTGATAAAATTGGTGACAAAATCATAGACTCATGTAAACTCCTGCTTATGGCAAAGAATTGGGGGAAACTTCGACTTGATATGTTTGCCAGGATTGTCGAGGACAAAAATATATTAAACTACCAGGAGGCCCTTTCATACTTCAAAGGACTCATATACGATATGAATATACAATATCTGGAAGGATTAAAGCTATTTTACAAATACTCTTATGAAAATGGATTAATTGATAGGAAACCTGAAATCAATTTAATGACTATTTAGAAAAGGAATATATTGTGCCCAGAAAAATATCATATTTATTTTTAGTTGCTTTGATTTTTGTCTTTAGTAGTGCCCATGCTGGATTTATGGATTTTTTTTAAAAAGCAGATAAGTTCAAAGAGTGTTTCAACTGGTCAAACAAACTTGTCTGAAGATGAGATAAAAAAAGGGATTAAAAGAGGCCCTTTTAGTTGCCTCTAAAAGAGTAGTTACCAGTGCAGGAAAAGAAGGTGGTTTTTTTAAACAACCCCAAAATTAAAATACCCCTTCCCCCAACCATAGAAAAAAATTGCCATATTGGGAAAACAAGTTGGACTCACATCACAGGTGAAAGAGTTTGAAGTTTCAATGAACCATGCAGCTGAAAAGGCAACTGTTGAGGCCCTTCCAGTATTTAAAAAGGCTATTTCAGAAATAACCATAGAAGATGCGAAAAAGATTTGGAAAGGTGGAGACCATTCTATTACAGATTATTTTAAGCAAAAGACTGAAAAAGAACTGGTAAAGCGTTTTTCGCCAATTATAGACAAGAGTTTGAGCCAGGTGGGAGTTACAAACCTATATAAAAAAAATAATGGATTCCTCTTATGGCAAAAAGATAAGGGCGTATTTTGGGAATAAAGACAATTTTTCCCTAAAAGACTATGTCACAAACAATACTTTAAAGGGTCTATTTACCCTAATGGCAGAAGAAGAGGTCAGGATCAGAAAAAAATCCAGTGGCAAGGACTACAGAACTTTTAAAAAAAGCTCTTTGGTAAATAAATATCTATCTCCTTCCCCTTTTCATGTAATCTATCTATTATTACTCCTTACTTATAAGATCAAAGGGTATTTCCTAAAAAAGGGACAAAAGGCTTTTTCCTTCTGTCCCTTTTTATCAAAGACAATTCCTTTTAGCAGTTAATACGTTAAGTTCCTTCTTCCCAGGAATTTAGATACTCAATTTGCTCATCAGTAAGCTCATCAATTTCAATTCCCATGGCCTTTAGTTGAAGCCCTGCTATTTCATCATCTATTTCTTTTGGGAGCTGGATAACTCTATTTTCCAGCCTGTTCCTATTTTTTTACTCCATATTCACAGGCAAGTGCCTGTCCGCAAAAAGATGTGGACATGACCTCACTTGGATGACCTTCAGCCGCTGCAAGATTGACAAGACGTCCTTCTCCCAGGATAAATATTTTTTTTCCATCTAAAATATATTCATCCATAAAAGGTCTCATCTGTCTCATGCCTGAATTTGCCTTCTCCAATGAGGCAATGTCTATTTCAACATCAAAATGTCCAGAGTTGCAAAGTACAGCGCCATTTTTCATGAGCTTCATGTGTTCTAAGCGTATTACGTGTTTATTGCCTGTTACAGTACAAAAAAATATCACCTAGTTTTGCTGCTTCCCTAAGGGGCATTACCCTATATCCGTCATAGGCTGCTTGGAGGGCCCTGAAATTATCCACCTCACATACAATGACATTTGCTCCAAGAGCCTAGCCCTCATGGCAACCCCTTTTCCACAACTACCATAACCACACACAACAAAGGTCTTACCAGCAATCAAGATATTTGTTGCCCTCAGGATTCCATCAATTGTAGATTGACCAGTACCATAATAGTTATCAACAAGATGTTTTGTCATGTTGTCATTCACAGCTATCATAGGATATTTCAGTGCCCCATCCTTTTCCATGGCCTTAAGTCTGATAATTCCTGTAGTGGTCTCTTCACACCCACAAATTATATCAGATATTAATTGGGGATAACTTTTGTGGATCTCTGATACCAGATCGCATCCATCGTCTATGGTTATGTGGGGCTTATGCTCAATTACGTATTTTAAATATCTATAGTAGTCTTCCCTTGTCTCACCCTTATATGCCCAAACCTTAACACCTTCTTCTGCAAGGGCTGAAGCCACATCGTCCTGGGTGGACAGGGGATTACAACCAGTAATGGCCACATCTGCCCCTCCAGCCCTGAGTGTCCTTACCAAAACACCGGTCTCTTTGGTAACATGCAGAGCCATCCCTATCCTTATTCCTTCAAATGGCTTCTCCTTCTCAAACCTTTTTTTTGATTTCCATGAGAGCTCCCATATGTAACTCTGCAAGCTCTAAATTCTTTCTTCCCTGTTCTGCAAGGGATATATCTTTGACCTCAAAGTATTCTCCTTTATCCATAATACTCCTCCTTGGCATAATGTAATTATAAAATTTAGCCTGTTTTTGTTATAAATTCAAATGAATTTTTCCTGAAAAAAATTAACAGACATCCACCGCCATAATAATTAGTCTATACTTACTAGTTATTTATAACTATAGAATTAGCCAGGATTTATTTTGTTCTTTAATAGCCTTTAATCTCTAAATTTGATTCAACCACGTAGAGATAGATAAGAGATTTATGAAATTAAAACTTTGGCTGACACTAATATGATCTGCCATCCTTTTTTTTGCAAGTCCATCTAATAGTTTTCTGGCCTTTTCAGTTCTTTGATAATCAAAATATGCAAAGGGCTCATCCAGAAGTAAAAATGCCCTATTATTTCCAAAAAAACGAAGAAATTAACGCCAGTCTTACAGCAAGGAGGAGCTGGGTCTTTGCACCATCTGATAGTTCATCAAAAGTAAATTCAACACCTTGTTTTGATATGGCCATCCAGGATTTTGAAAAATTTTCTTTACCAGAAAATATTGTATTGTCGTTGTATACCACCTTTGAATAATTACCCTTTGTAATTTCAAAGAAATTTTTAGAGGTGGCATCAGATAGAGAGCTTAGATATTTTTCCTCAATATTTTGTCTCAATAACTCAAGTACCTGTCTGGATCCGCGCAAGATACCCTCTATCTTATCCATACTTGAGAGTTTTATTAAACTATCCTCTAACTCCCTTCGCTTTTGCTCAAGCATACTAAAATCAGGTACATGGGTTAGAATACCTTTAAGCTCAGAATACTCTTTAATAAGAACTTCTTTCTCATCCATAGCTTTTTTCAATTCATCATCTAATTCCTGTTTAATTGCATGAAGCTCATCAGGGGTGTAAGATTCATATTTTTTTTACCTGTCCATAAGAGAGGCCTTCTATCTGAGAGTCTATGTCTCCAATTTTTGTGAGTTCTTTTTTTAATTGAAGAGAGTTCTTTTTCTAAAAAAATTGGCCTTTTCTATATATGCAGACCTATTGGATGTTGCCTCTGTGAGTTGCCTGGAAATGTTTTCTATTTCCTGCTTAACCTCCTCTATTTTTGCCTTCACATCATCTAAAGATATATCTTCAAACCCATTTCCATATAACTGACAAGCTTTTTTTATCTATTTCCAGTTTAAGCACCTGTATATCCACATCTATCTTTTTTTTAAATCGTTTTGTTTTGCTACAAGTTTTCCATTGTTTTCTGAGTATTCCTTTTCCAGTTTTCTTAACTTCTGGGTCAAAATCTGTTTCTTGTCATTATGCTTATTTTCTTTCTCCTTGATCTCATCTAAATTAGTCTTCAAATTTTCTTCCTCTTGAGTTGCCCTCTTAATTTCAATTTCCTGTTTTAACAACTTATCCATATTAGCCTTTATTTCATCTACTTGTTCTTTCTGATACTGTTTTTTTAACTCATTATATCTTTCTAATTTTTTTATTATATCAAACAAATTCTCTCTGGATTTAAATACCTTTAAATAAGGAGCTAACCTTTTCTTTATTTTCGATATTTCTTCATTGGTAGTAACAGTAGCTATAAAAGAATCATTGCTTAAATGCGCCTCTCCCTTAAACTGTATAAAATTGCCTTTATTTATCAATTTATCATTTACAAATATAGAACCTTTCTTTACCTCAATCCTGCCCATGGAGGACTTAATTAACCCATTTAAAATATCCATATCAGTTATTAATTTTTCAAAAAATTTATATCATATGTGATATAATCCTTTATCTGATCCTCCAGATCACCAATCTGTACTTTAATATGTTCCAGTTTTTTTAAACTCCTTTTCCAATCTTTTTCTTTCTCTCAAAATAAAGGCGTTTTTTTTCCTTTAATATTATAATGTTATTTAACTCTTTTTCTAACTTTAGTCGTTTATTATGAAAATTTTTTATCTCTTCGTTTACTCCATCGATACTTTGCGAAATTTCATCTATAGTTTGTTTTATAGATTTATTTTTATTTAATAAATCTATACAATATTTTTTTTGTTTTTTCTTTTAATTCTATCAACGTATTTAATTCACGCTTTTTTTGTTTTAAAAATTCAATATCTTTACGAAGATTCAATAGATCATTTATACATTTCTCTTTTTCCTTTTTCTCAAAAGAAAGTTGCTTAATCTTTTTAGTTAAGTATTCTATCTGTTTTTTAACGTCATCTAATTCATCTAAAGTTTTCTTTAATTTTTTTTCATGCTCCTCTTTTATTTTATAGGAAATAATTGCATCAATTGTATTGATATTGTCTGTTTTTTTTCAGATATATTTTGAGAGAGCATTTCGATTTTTTTTATCTAACTCATTATATCTTTCCAGATTCATAGAATATTTTTCAAAATCTGACTCAAGGGATATTATCTCACTTCTTAGCTTTCTGGATTTTTCCTCTAACTCGCCATACAATTTGCCAAACTGACCTGCCTTAAATCCCTTATTTTTTTAAAATTATCTTATCAACAATTGATATGAGTTTATTTATCTTTTCCACATTTAAAATATCTTTTGTGAATTTTTTTAAACTCAGCAGAATCTGAATTTATTGATAAGTCCCTTTCTTTTAAAAAAGCAAATTTTTTACCACATAAGGGAAAATTGATATCCATTTGTTTAAAAGATCTTTTATACTAGACTTAGATGTAAGATATGTACCATCCTCTCCTCTTAGTAATACACTACCCTCCTGACCATTTAAGATAATTGTATAGGAAATATCATTTAACGCAAAATCAAGTTCAATCACTGGCTCTTTTCCTGATCCTTTAGTGGCCTTATTCACAAGGGATAAAGGATTAAAGGAAAATACATCTGAAATGGCGCTGAGTATAGTACTTTTTCCAAATTCATTTTGCTCTTTTAACTCAAAAAAAATGGATAATCAAATTCCAGGGAAAAGTCCCTATGTGTTAGGTAATTTATCAAGTGTATTTTATTTAACTTTATCATAGCAAAAACTTTATTTTTTTAAAAATTCTTCTATTCTTGGTTTTGTTAGATTCCCCCTGATACTTTTTTAAAATAAAAGATCTTATGTCATCAGCTATATCTTTTTCAATATACATATTACTGGATAAAATATCATCCAAACACTCTTCTATAATCCCATAAATTCCATCTTTTTCATATTCTATTACATCATCAGACAATTTTATATTATTATTTCCCAAAATCTCTTCAATCTGAGGTTTTAATTCTTTATAATAGCCTGTAATTTCAACAAAATGTCCCTTATTTGCCTATCGAGTACTAAATTAATATCATCTAATCCCATAATATCCTTTTTATAAAAGGAAGGTGCATCATAAAACATCTGATAGTCAATATTAACACCATCATCTAATATCACCTTCACATAACCACTTGACACATCTTTTTTTCTTTGAAAATTCAAATTGTACCAATGGTCCAGAGTATGCACATTTATTGAATCTTTTAAAAGAATGATAGTGTCCAAGACATATATAGTCAAAAAAATAGTTTTTCCAGTTCACTAACTGGAATTTCTCCATATTCTGGTCTCTCACTAAATGGTCCGTGCACAACTCCAATATGGTATCTGGCATCCAGCCTGGGTAAATCTGGAATCTCGAAAAAAACCTCCATAAAAGGCTATGTTGTCCACTACTTGAGATGGACTATCTGGCGATAAAAAAAACTATATTATCATTTTTTTAGATATAATCTCACATCAGGTCTTAAATAAACAGAGTCTTTTGTGTATGCATCGTGTCCTATTATTTCTTTTTCATGTACATTCCCTCCACCAGGTATAATCACTGTATATATATCTTCATTAGAGATGACAATTTCAAAAAAATTCTTTTACCATACTTGATATAACAAAATTGGAATCAAATATATCACCAGCTATTACAACATATCTTACACCTTCTCTCTTTGCATCATTGTATAATCTTTTTAAAAATTTCTTTTGTAGGTGAAAGAGCTTATCTCCAAGGTATTTATTTCTTGCTCCAATATGGATATCTGCTGTATGAAACAATTTTATCATAATATTATAGTTTCCCTTTAAAATTATAACATTTAAAAACTGAGTATAACCTATAGCTATTTTTCCCAATATTTGATTTTATTTCTGCCACCTTCTTTACACTGTGAAATGAGCTTAAAAGTTCACTCCCATTTTGTCTTCCCTTTAAGATCACCAAGCTGTCTCTGCCGACCATATCTTCCCCAGGACCATCCCACACTTCATACTGGTCTTTGATGTAGCTTGGTGTTCTATCTATCTTATATATAAATGGATGCTCACTCATATAAAAAGCCATTTCTGATATTATATCTCTTTTATCTCCAACAATAAAAATATTTTTTTTATTCTTCTGACTATTATAAATATCACTAAACTGAATGGCCAATTCCTTCCATCCTTTAGCACGTTTTGTTGGATCAATCTTTGTTCCACTTATTTTTTTCAATGGTAAACACAAAAGGTGTTATATAAGTTAAAAAAAACAAACAAACAGGCAACAATAAATCCCCTGTTTATCCATTTCTCAAATTGTTTTTTGTTAAATTTCTCCAAACTCCATGCAATTGAAAATATAATTGCAGGAGGATAAAAAAAGTGCAGGCCAATTTGCATTTACCCTTTGTTTTATACTCAAAAACAAGAAAACAATCAAAGGAAGTGGTCCAAAGACGAATAAAAATCTAAACCTTCTATCCAGGCTATTGTATTCCAAAATTCCCCTGTAGATTGAAAGATAAATAATAATTGCAAAGATAGGGGTCATGATTAAGGCCTGACCCCCAATGTATTCAAGAAAGGTCTTAATACTTTTAAAAAGAGATAAATTTGAGGATAAATGGTGTGCAGTTTCCTGAAATGTAACCCAGTTGTGTTTATAGTTCCAGTATAGTGGAAGGGATATAAGAGAGAGGGAAATAATTAAAAACAAAAAAAATCCCTGGGT
Source organism: Desulfothermus okinawensis JCM 13304 (assembly GCA_001311565.1). Taxonomy (GTDB): domain Bacteria; phylum Desulfobacterota; class Desulfovibrionia; order Desulfovibrionales; family Desulfothermaceae; genus Desulfothermus; species Desulfothermus okinawensis. The sequence continues at coordinate 21,978 of BBBM01000032.1, read as the reverse complement.
TTTTAGAAGAGGTCTATACTTTTTATCAAAAATAAACAAAAAAAAACATAATGGCTAAATAGGCGAGCATCATCTGTTTACTCAAAAAAAGCAAGTCCCACGCTTGTGCCAAGGATACAAAAATATAACAGTTGTCTTTTCCCATTTGTTTCAGTTACTTTCCACAAAAAAAAGCAGGGATAGTGTTCCAAAAAAAAATTAGAGGTGGATCTATAGTCATCACAAAGGAGAGAGCTGCATTTGCTGGAGTGAGCAGGGCAACCAAAGATGATAATAATGCCACATTTTCGTCAAACATTTCCCTGGCAAGCATATACAATATACCAACAGAGGCTGTACCAAATAGGGCTGCAAAGAACCTCACCCCAAATTCATTTATGCCAAACAGAGATGTGGATATATAATTTAGCCAGGCAACCATAGGGGGTTTGCTGTAATATCCAATGTCAAGGTGTCTTGACCAGTCCCAATAATATGCTTCATCAGGAACCAACTGTAGGGGCACCATATGGATATAAGCCAGCCTAAAGATAAGGACCAAAAGCAAAAACCCCCAGATGGTTTTGGTGGGTAAATTAAAGGAGGGCTTCAACTTGCTGCCTCCCTCTTCTTTTTTTTATGAATTAAATATAAGTTTCTAGAATATATAAAAATTCCAGAACACTGTCCCAACATAAATACAGGATCCCGCCTCCAAGTGGCATAGGCAAAAAGCAAAATTCCTCCACATAAGCTAATGTACCAGAAAGCCACAGGAACTACACTCTCTTTTGCCCTTTCAGAGGCAATCCACTGGACAATGAATCTTGATGCAAAAAGGGCCTGTGCAAAAAAACCTATTCCAAGCCAGATTTTGTCTGTAAGCATGGATATTTACCTCCACTAGATATGTAAAATCAACTAAACTATTTCAGATCATTACTTACTTGCGTAATTTCATATCGAAATGTCCTTTTTCTAAACCACCATATACCTATCAAGTCCAGTATTCCCACCCAGAGCCTATTGGAAATATTATATTTACTTGTTCCCCTAAAACGAGGACGGTGATTAACAGGTAGTTCTTCCCATGAAAACCCCTGGTGGTGAATTATTGTGGCAAAAAACCTGTGCATTCCTTTAAAAGGGGGCAAAAATTCAACACATTCCCTTTTAAAAACCTTGATTGCGCACCCAGCGTCTCTAACTGTCTTTCCTGTTACAAGGGTCCTGAAAAAAATTTCCTATTTTTGATGAGACCTTTTTAATCAAAGAATCCTGCCTGTTTTTTTCTATATCCAGTCACAAAATCCACTCCCTTTTCCTTTAGCACTTCAAGTAATTTAGGAAAATCCGCTGGATCATTTTGACCATCTCCATCCATTGTCAAAAGGATCTCTCCCCTGGCACGCTTAAATCCAGCAAATAATGCTGCTGACTGTCCCATATTTTCCTTAAATGAAATAAACTTATGTCTATTATCTTCTTTGCATATTTTCTTTAATATCTCCAGACTGTTATCCCTAGACCCATCGTCTATCCATATACATTCCCATCTTTTATCTATTCTTTCCATGGAGCTGTTTATCTCTGTGTATAGTTGTTGTATATTTTCTTCTTCATCTTTTATTGGAATAATAATGGAATAGATAATATCATTCATCTATACTTTCCTCCCTGTTCTCTTCACATAGTTCAAAGTCTATTTCCATTTTATCTAAATTAACACCTGCAACCTTTACATTTACCTTATTTCCAATTTGAAATATTCGGCCAGTCCTTTTACCAATCAGCCTCTGGTATGTATGGTCATAGATATAGTAGTCATCTCCAATAGAAGATAGCCTAACCATCCCCTCTGCCATGGCCTCCTTTATCTCCACAAAAAATCCAAAATCCATGACCGAGGATATAACTCCTGTAAATATATCTCCAACCCTGTCTTTCATAAGCAAAACTGTGAGTCTTTTCAGTATATCCCTCTCAGCACTTAGGGCCACCCTCTCCCTTTTACTCAGGTGTTCTCCAAGTGTCTTCATCTTCTTCTCTTTTAAAAGACGGACATTCTCTATTCCAAGGTAGGTTTTAAGTATCCTGTGCACAACTACATCGGCATATCTTCTAATTGGAGAAGTAAAGTGGCAATAACAATCAGAAGCAAGGCCAAAATGGCCAGAATTCTTTGGATCATAGAAGGCCTGCATCATGGACCTTAGCATAAGTCTATTTACAAGGAATTCAAAATCCTTTCCCTTAACATCTTCAAGTAATTTTTGTATTGATTTACTATCTATCTTATCTGGTATCTTATTGCTAATCTCTGTGGTTTCCAATATGGCAAATAAAGAGCCCAGCTTTTCTTCATCAGGCTCAGGATGCACTCTGTACATACACGGGAGTTCATTTTCCGTCAAAAAAACCTGCAACCGCTTCATTGGCAGCTATCATAAATTCCTCAATAATTTGATGGGAAAAATACCTAATTTTTGGCTTTATAATAAAATCCTTGATGGCCGTGTGATCGAGGTCTTCAAATATAACTTCTGGCTCAGGTATGTCAAAATCAATTGCACCCCTGATAGTCCTTTTTTTTATTTAAAATCTCTGCTAAAGTCTTTGCACTATCCAGCATCTCACAAATACCTTCGCCAATTTCTCTTCTCTCATCCATGTCCCCTTCTATAACGGCCCTTTGTACCTGGGAGTAAGTTAGTCTCTTTTTACTTTTTATAACAGCACCATAGAATCTGGATCTTTTCATATCCCCCTGTTTGTTAAAATCCATCTCAACCACCATTGCCAGCCTATCTTCACCAGGATTTAAACTACAGATATAATTTGATAATTTTGGGGGAAACATGGGCTCAACAGATGTGGGGAAATAGTATGAGTTTCCCCTCTCCCTGGCCTCTAAATCTAAAGCTGATCCCACTTTAATGTAATGGGTTACATCTGCAATGGCTACATAGAGCTTAAATCCCATACCTATCTGTTCCACAAAAACTGCATCATCAAAATCCCTTGCATTTCTTCCATCAATTGTAACAAAATTAAGATCCCTTAAATCCTTTCTTTTTCTAAGATCGTTGTCTGTAATCTTTAATTTAATTTTATCTGACTCTTCAAGCACCTCTGGGGGAAACTGCCTGGGGATTGAATGAAAAATCTTTACAATCTCTTCCTGGACTGAAATTTCATCAGATTCCCCGAGTATTTTTACTGCCTTTGCAAAAAAAATACATTTTTTTTCATAAAATTCTGTTGGCCTTATCACTGCCACCTGATTTGTGTTAACAATAGTATCTTTTATATCACTGATATCCACAATAAAATCAAAAGGCAATTTTGTATCACATGGACGGGCCAGAAAAACAGTATCTGATAATTTCCTGATCAACTGAACAGGGATATCCTCAATATTTTTCCTGATAACTCTAACCACCCTTCCTTCAGGCTCTTCCCTCTTGAATCAGGAAGGAGGGCAACTACCACATGATCTTTATGCCATGCGTCCTTTAAATTGTCCTTTGAAATATATACATCCTTTCTTCGCTTATCATCTGGAATCAAAAATCCATAACCATCTGGATGAAGTTCTATCTCTCCCTTTACAAGCTCCATCCTCTTTATAAGGCCATATGCCCTTCCATGTCTTATTGGAATTATTTCTCCATCCTTTTCTAATCCATTTAAAATCTCTTTTATCCTGTTCTTTTCCTTTCTTGTGGGAGATAATTTTTTTATAAATGTCCTTAAGTGTAACTGGTCTTGAATACTTATAAAACAATCTTAATATAACTCGTTTTGTTATCTTTGATTTTGCCATAATATTTCACTTCCTTAAAATGATGTGCATTAAACTTCAATTGTCCTTTACTGGAACTTTTGGTTTTCCTCTTGACAATAGATAACTTTCATGTCTAACTGTCAGAAATCTATATATATAATAACCAAATAAAACAACCATATTAATTAACCATTTCATTAAAAACTGGAGGTCTTAGGGTGAATAAGAAAAAAAAATCAGGATTTACCCCCTTTTTCCTCGGATTTTTAACTGCCCTGCTCATTGGCTGGTGGATATTCCCAAATATTATATTTTCCAAACAAGAACAACCTTTTAATTTTAGCCACAAGGCCCACTTGGAACAACTGGGAGATTGCAGTGCATGTCATTATTTCAGAGACGATGGTTCCTTTAATGGTATCCCCTCTCTGGAATCGTGTGAATCTTGTCATGCAGAGGCAATCACAGGCACACCTGATGAAAAGCTGTTTGTGGAAAAATATGTTAAGAAGAACAGGGAAGTGGACTGGAAGATTTATCAAAAACAACCAGATAACGTCTATTTTTCACATATAGCACACCAGAAATATGATTGTAAGACATGTCATCCAGACATTGGCAACTCAAAGACAATGCCTCCATATTTTGAAAACAAGCTTACAGGTTATTCAAAGTACACCATGAAGATGTATAAATGTGAAAGGTGCCATGCTAAGAACCATGCATCCAATGCATGTTATGTTTGTCATAAATAGATACATCAAGGACAAGGAGCATAAATTATGGCTTTAGATAGAAGAGATTTTATAAAATTTGCAATAGGCGGCGCCATAGGCTCTATGTTTACTCCAATTCCCTGGAAACTGGCAGATGACATCTCCATATGGACACAGAATTGGCCCTGGATTCCCAGAATACCAAAAGGTGAACTCCAAAAAAAACCATCTGTAATCAAACTTGGAAATAGCCCATATGGGGTGTATGTAAATTTTGTTGGGAATAGACCCTGTACAATATCAGGGAACGGAAAACATCCTCTATCCCTTGGAGGAATTGATCCAATTGGGGCGTCTGGTTGTGCACTAATGTATTCCCCATCAAGGATAAAAAATCCAAAGATAAAGGAAAAAGACGGAAAATTTAAAGATATATCAATAGAAAAAGCAAAAGAGATACTAATCACTAAACTAAAAGAAGCATCAAAAAAATACAGATTCCATCTTATTTGTAAGTGGAGACCACACCTCTTCCAGTAATGAGGTATTTTCCGCCATCCTTAGTAACCTTGGATCAAAACTCTTTTTCTTGGAGCCATCTGACAGACAAAAATATTTTAAGGCATGGTATGAATTTTTAAATGGAAATGGAGAGGTGGGATTTGACATAGAAAACTCAGACCTAATTTTGGTTGCTGGATGCAATTTTTTTGGATAGCTGGGGGACACATGTTCGAAACCAAAGGGCATTTGGAAAAGGCAACACAAAAATATATTTTGTAGGACCATATAAAAACAATACCTCTATTGTTGCTGAGAGATCTCTACTAATATCGGAAGGAAATATTTACAAATTCTTATTTGCAGTAGCTGCTTATCTGGCAAAAATCTCTAGCAGAATACCACGGATATACGGCATAGAAGAATTTATATCCTTTGTGTCTTCCAACTATGAGCCATCAAAAGTGGCAGAAGAGATAGGGTGCAGAGTATCAGACATAGAAGAATTTGCCGTGGCACTAAAAAAATGCTAAAAGACCTCTGGTTATTGCTGGATCATCTATAAGTGGAACCGGGCCTATCCAGAACATATTGGCAGGTTTGATCCTCAATGTCTTTTTAGACAGGATCAACCAAAAAGGTGGTATCAGGTGTATCCCAAAACCTCCTTCTGTAATTTCCAGTTCAATGGACCATAATGAAATCCTTAAAAATGATTTAATGGATTTAATATACTCAAAAGGGTCACAAAAAAATAAAGACCGCCATATTCTATGAAACAAATCCATTTTACTTTCTGCCTAAAGATATAAGATCCCATCTAGCCATTATACCCTTTAAGGTATGTTTTTCACCATTTATGAATGAAACAGCTCTAGCCTGTGATTTAGTTATACCCTCGCCCTATTTTCTGGAAAGGTGGATGACTGCTTTACACCTTTTGGATCTGGTTCTGCCAACTACTGTGTATCAGACAAATTAGTGGAAACAGACATAAAAAAATCCACCAGACTTATTCATAGAAATAGCAGGGAGTTTGGGCATTAAATTAGAAAAATCTTCTTTTTATGATGTTGTAAAAACAAAATCAGAATATCTTGGCATTAAAATTGACAAATTAAAAGCAGGAGATATCTGGACAGACGATACCAATGAAATCCAGTATGGACTTAAAATCTGGGATGATAAACTACAGGAACTATTCTCACAGGAAATAGATAACAATAATAAAGGGCTAGAACTAATTCCAATTAATGTTATTAAAGTGGGTAGTAATTTAGTTGGCTTATATCCATTTGCATTGGATGTAATATATGAAGATGAAATAGCAAACCATGATCTGTTTGCCCGAATACACCCAGACACTGGAGAAAAATATCATTTAAATGAAAAAGATTTTGTAACAATAAAGACAAAGTCTGGAGAAATACAGGCAAAGATAAAGATTGACCCAGGGGTTATACCTGGAGCTGTTGCAATTTTAAGTGGTCTGGGAAGGTCAATAGAAGATCAGTTCAACAAAAATATTGGAGAGAATATTTCAGATCTATTTGAAGTAAAAAAGGATGATAAGACTGGATCATTTTATTGGTCCCCAAATAGAGTAAGTGTATCAAAAATATAAAGTGGGGTTAGGATATGTCAGGACTTATGCAAATTCATCATGAGTTTGAAGTAAGATGGGGAATGGTCATAGACATAGATAAGTGTACAGGATGTGGTGCCTGTGTTGTTGCATGTCAGGCGGAAAATAACATTCCTCCAGCCACACAACCTTTTGACAGACTCAGGACTGTTCATTGGCTTATTGTATATAAACTTACCAATAAAAAGACAGGAAAAGACTATGACGAGGCATACCTTCCAAGGCCCTGTATGCAGTGTGGACATCCCTTGTGTGCATCAGTATGCCCTGTTGTGGCCACCACAAAAGATGAAGAAGGCGGGATAGTTTCTCAGATATATCCAAGGTGTATAGGATGTAGATACTGCATGGCTGGATGCCCATATCATGCAAGGGTCTTTAATTGGTTTGATCCAGTTTGGCCAGAAGGGATGGAAAAGTCTCTCACACCTTTTGTCTCCTCCAGACCCAGGGGGGTGGTGGAAAAGTGTACCTTTTGCCATCACAGGTTCCAAATGGCCAAGGAACGGGCCAGGGTCCAGGGTAAAAACCCTCTGGACTTAGAAGAAGATGCCTATCAACCAGCATGTGTGGAGGCATGTCCAACAGGTGCAATCTCCTTTGGCAATTTAAACAACCCAAAACATAAAGTGGCTAAGCTCATAAAAAGTAAGTACGCCTTTAGATTATTGGAAAAACTGGGCACAGAACCCCAGGTTTATTATATGAGCAGAAGAAAGTGGGTTAGAGAACAAGCAGATAATGAAATAAAACACCAAAAACAAAAGGGGTAAAAAGGATATGATAGATGAAAAATTTATCCCAGAAGGTGTAGATAGGTGTTCCTTTCCAAAATTTGTTGGCTGGATGATGTTCTTATTTGTAATTTTATTTATCGGGATAATTGCTGCCATAAAGATCCTGTGGAAAGGACTGGGAGTCACAGGCCTTAATAACTATTTTGGATTTGGACTGTGGATAACCTTTGACCTTGCAGTAATTGCCCTTGGAGCCGGGGCATTTTTTTAGCGGCTTTTTGAGGTATATCTTAAGGATAGATGAGCTAAAACATATCATAAATCTTGCTGTTATTATTGGTTTTTTTTGTGCTATTCTGGAGCTATGATGATCTTGGCCCTGGATGTGGGACAGCCACTTAGGGCGTGGTTTGGATACTGGCACCCAAATGTCCATTCCATGTTAACTGAAGTTATCTTTTGTATAACCTGTTACCTCATGGTGCTCACAATTGAATATCTTCCAATAATACTTGAAAACAGACAGATAAACAAAAATCCATTTTGTCATCATATGGGACATAATTTTCATGTGTTTATGCCCCTTTTTGCTGCAGTTGGTACATTTTTATCCTTTTTCCATCAGGGATCACTGGGTGGCATGTATGGTGTATTATTTGGAAGGCCCTTTGCCTTTAGAGAAGGATTTTTCATCTGGCCATGGACATTTTTTTCTCTTTGTACTTTCAGCAATTGCCTCTGGTCCACTTTTCACAGTGTTAATCTGCACAGCAATAGAAAAACTCACAAAAAAAGAAACTAGTTGACTACTCAGTGAAAGACTTAATGGGTAAAATTTCAGGTATCTTACTGGTTATTTACCTGTTTTTCAAAATATTAGATACTTATGCATGGGCCAAAGGAATTTTACCTAAAATGGGATTTACCTTTGATCAAATGTTTAATCAGGTGTATGGGAAATGGCTCTTGTGGACAGAGATTGGAATATGTGGAATTATTCCTGCCATAATGTTGATTATTCCAAAAATAAGAAAGATACCAGCACTACTCTATATTGCAGGAATCCTGACATGTAGTGGGATTGTGATAAACAGATTTGTATTCACTGTTCAGACCCTGGCAATTCCTGTTCTGCCATTTGATAAGTGGCAGGTATACATTCCCAATTGGACAGAATGGGCCACATCCTTTATGGTAATCGCATATGCAGCAATAATAATTTCCCTTTCCTACAGATACTTACCAGTATTTCCCCAGGAAAAATATCTAAACACCAAATAAAAACAAAAGGGGCATACCTTATGCCCCTTTTTTTACTCCAACAAACTTCAAAAGAGGTACTGTTTATGAAAAAAAAGAATTATGGATACTCTTGTGCTACCATCTGGTGGAATGGATACACATGCACATCTAGATCTTGAGAACTTTTCAAAAGATTTAGATGAAGTAATAAAAAGGGCTAATTCAAAAGGGGTAACATATATTGTAAATGTATTTTTAGACATAATTTCATACAAAAATAAGAAAAATCTCTTTGAGAATTATCAAAATATCTATTTCACCCTTGGTATCCATCCCCATGAAGCCAGTAAAGTGAGTGAACAAGATATTAGTGGAATGGTCAATATATTTAAACAGGATTCAAAATTAAGGGCAGTTGGTGAAATCGGACTTGATTATTACAGGAATTATTCACCAAAACAAGACCAGATAAATGTATTTAAAATGCAACTTGAGATTGCAAAGCAACTGGATATGCCAGTAGTTATACATTCAAGGGACGCAGATAAAGATACATTAAAAATACTTAAAGATATGGGATTTAAAGATAGACCTTTAATGTGGCACTGTTTTACAAAGGACATGGAACTTGGAGATGAGATACTAAAAAAATGGCTGGATGATCTCAATACCAGGGCCAGTTACCTTTTCAAAGACAGAAAAACTACAAGAAGCAGTAAGTAAAATCCCTATAGAAAGAATGGTAGTTGAAACAGATTGCCCTTTTTTAACACCTCATCCCTTTAGGGGAAAAAGAAATGAACCAGGTTATGTGGTTTATACTGCAAAAAAAAATTTCAGAAATAAAGAAAATCCATATTGAGAAGGCATGGGAAATATTGGCAAATAATGGTAAAAGGTTTTTTTTAATATATCATGATCTAAAATAGATAAGGATACTTTTATGGTATTAGTAGCCAGCCCCCTCCAGGGGGGCAATACAAAATCGTATTACTTAATCTTTTCCCCATTCCAATCACCATCCCATCTGCCTGTATTAAATCCATATCGCCAGTGTCCATTAAATCTCTTTGCATCACGTGTAAAAATAAAAAAGCAATCACCAGCATCGTGATTGGGCTGATAAGTTGGTGCCTCCTTCCATATACAGGTAAGTTTGTTTCCATTAAGGGTACCCTCTAATTTCCCATTGTCATGGAATATTCCCATATACCTTAGTTCCCATTTGTTTTATTTTTACTATTCCAAAATTAGTACTCCACTCGCCTGAAATATCAATGAAATTTTGTGTGTGGAACCCATTTAAATGTGTCCTGTACACGCTGTTTGCCCAAAAACCTCCACATATCTTGCTGGGATCTCCACTACATTTCATATCACAATTATTAGCTGGACCATATTTTCCATAACTATTTCCACAAAAACACTGGGATGAGTATTGAACTGATGCGTATTTAAACCCCTTTCTGGCACAAATATCAATACACATCTTGGGAGTCATCTCCTTGGATCCATACATAAAACCATCCAGGTCCCTTCCCTGGGTTCCTGAAGGATTACCCCTGTCTTTAAAACAACCAATATAATATTTATTTAAATCATATGAATTAAAACTGCTAGCCCCACTTTGTGTATTACTTTGTTTACCAGAGCACTCTATATATTTAAATCCATCGCAAAATCCCTGATCACAAATCTGGCCAGTACCAATAACCTTTGTAGGGGTTATATTGCCAATATCTGGTGCCATTTCCCATCTCACTGCCTCTGTATAACCCTGTTTTTTACAAAACTCATCAGCAGCAGGTTTACCACACTGAGACGCCCATACCCTACACCAGTCCAACCTATACCCTGAAATCTCGGGATTATAAAATACCCTATTACCACTTATAGTATTTTCATCTCTCTTTTTTACCCCAGATACAGTATATTTATTTTGAACAGGACCTGGTACTGTGTATTTTAACCAGCACCTAGGATATGGCCCCTGGTAACCTGGCTTCACAAAGGTCCATGCCTTACACTTTGGATCACTGTCACATGCCTGCTTACACAGTGATGGATCATTTTCTGGAAGGTCAAAGTTTCTGTAATCATACCCTGGCCTATCAATATTGTATTCATAATTATTAACTCCAACTGTGTCATACGCAAAGGCCATCACCACATAACAAAGCCCAATAATCAAGAACAAACAAAGATGGGTAAAAAGTCTTATTTTTGTCTTCATATAAGCCCTCCCTAACTAAAGTTTAATATTATATAACACTTAAGCTTTTTTTTATTATTTTTCAATAAATTTTTGAAAATTACACCTCAAATAATAGGCTTGTCATCTAAAAAAATTCACCCAAAAATAACTTAGCTGTAACATAGATGTAACAAATTGAGTCCATACAAGTGGGGAACAAAAAAAAGGAGGTAATGTTATGAGAAAGGTCTGTCTATTCCTAGTTTTGTTTTTCATGGCAAACTTTGCCTTTGGTGGGTCCATTCAAATCAAAGGTTCAACCACTGTATTGCCCATTGCCCAGAAGGTGGCAGAGACATTTATGAAGGAGCACCCTGAGATCCGTATCTCTATCTCAGGTGGAGGCTCAGGTAATGGGATAAAGGCACTTATTGATGGCACCACAGATATTGCTGATGCATCCAGGTTTATAAAAATAAAGGAAGTCAAAATGGCACTTGATAAAGGCAGGTACCCTGTTCCCTTTGCAGTTGCCTATGATTGTATTATTCCAGTGGTACATCCAAAAAATCCAGTTTCCAACCTGACAATAAAACAACTAAGAGACATTTATACTGGAAGGATTAAAAATTGGAAAGAGTTAGGTTGGGTGAATAAAAGAATTGTAGTTATATCCAGGGACACATCCTCTGGAACATATGAAGTATGGGAAAAAAAAGATACTTAAAGAAGCCAGGGTATATCCAGGGGCAGAGCTGCAGGCATCAAATGGTGCTGTTGCTCAGGCAGTTTCCAAAAATAAATATGCAATTGGTTATATTGGTCTTGGGTACTTAAACAAACATTTAAAGCAGCTAAAGGTTAATGGAGTGTTGGGGAGCCCGGAGACTGCATTGGATGGGAGTTATCCAGTTGCAAGACCACTTTTTATGTTTACTCCTGGATGGCCCAAAAAGGATGTGGCAACCTTTATAAATTATGTTTTAAATCCATATAAAGGACAAAAACTAGTAAAGGAAGTTGGATATATCCCCCTTTATTAAAAAGAAAAAAGGTCAGGCCTTATGGTGCCTGACCTTTTTTTACAAATGTAATAGTTGTTCCTAACTTCTATCTGGAAGATACTAAAGATGGACAAAAATAGGATAAAAGAAAAAAACAATAAAAGTGGTTTTGTTGCTCATTGCCTTAGCATCCCTTACCTTTGTGGTGCTTATAGTTTTTTTTCTGTTTCATGAAGGATTGCCTATTTTTGAGCATGTGAGTTTTAAGAAATTTTTCTTTGGAAAATACTGGTATCCCACATCTGATCCTCCAGATTTTGGAATCTTTCCACTTTTTATTGGTTCAGTATATGTAACCTTACTATCTTCTATAATTGCAGTCCCTATTGGAGTTATGACTGCTATATACCTAGCTGAAATGGCGTCTCCTTTTGTTAGAAAAATAGTAAAGCCATTGATTGAACTTTTAGCTGCCATCCTTCCGTGGTAATTGGTTTCTTTGGGATGGTTGTGGTAGCTCCATTTCTACAGCAATACTTTGACCTGGCTACTGGACTAAATTTATTCAACGCATCTTTGATGCTTGCCTTTATGTCAATCCCCACTATTTGCAGTATATCTGAAGATTCAATATATGGTGTGCCTGTGGAATTAAAAGAAGGCTCTATGGCACTTGGGGCAACACACCTGCAAACAATCTTAAAGGTTATAATTCCCTCATCTATTTCAGGCATCTGTGTTGGGGTAACCCTGGGAATGGCAAGGGCAATTGGGGAGACAATGGTGGTTCTTATGGTGGCTGGTGGGGCTGCAATGATACCAGAATCTATATTTGATCCTGTAAGGCCAATGCCTGCCTCAATTGCCGCAGAAATGGCAGAGGCACCATATAAAAGTCTTCACTACCATGCCCTATTTGCCATAGGAATAGTGCTTTTTTTTGTTTACCTGTGCATTTACCATGATTGCTGATTACATATCCCATAAATACAGAGAAAGGGGTAGCGCTACCCTCTAAAAATCAAAGGTGCTATCATATGTTCAAAAAACAAAACAAGCCCTTAGAGAAAATGGTATTTCTTATTTTTAGACTCTCTGCATTCATAAACATTTTAGCCCTGTCTCTTTTTTTTGTATTTTTTTAGTTAAAAACGGTATCTCCGCAATATCCTGGGAATTTTTGACATCACCACCAAAGGATATGATGACAAAGGGGGGGATATTTCCCTGTATCCTTGGTACATTTATATTGAGTTTTGGGGCTATGGCACTTGCCCTTCCATTTGGAATAGGTGCAGCAATTTATTTAAGTGAATATGCAAGAGAGGGCATTTTGCTAAGGCTAATTAGACTTGGAATAAACAACCTTGCTGGTGTTCCATCTATAGTATTTGGATTATTTGGGCTGGCCTTTTTTTGCCACTTATCTAAAATTCAAAGTAAGTATATTAACAGGAATATGCACACTTGGCATACTGGTGTTGCCAGTAATAATAAGTACAGCAGAAGAGGCCATATCAAGTGTTCCCAATACTTACAGAGAGGCATCATTTGGACTGGGGGCAACAAAATGGCAAACAATAAGTAAGGTGGTCATTCCATCAGCTTCCAGGCATACTCACAGGTGCAATCTTAAGTCTCAGCAGGGCAGCAGGTGAAACCGCAGCAATTATGTACACAGCAGCTGTGTTCTTTTCACCTGACTTACCAAGATCCATCTTTGATCCAGTAATGGCATTGCCATATCACATTTATGTCCTTGCAACTGCAGGTACAGAAATAGAAAAGACCAGGCCCTTGCAATATGGATCAGCCCTTGTACTTGTACTATTAATTCTTGTAATGAACTTAATTGCCATATATATTAGGGGAAAAAAAACAAGAAAAATTTTAGGTATCATTATGTCTTCAAATATTTCACTTAAATCCAAAATTATTCTTTCCATTTGGGTTATACTTCTAATAAGTATTTTAATCCCGTGGATTTATTTTGTAAATATAATAAAAAAAAGAAGTTAATAGAGAGGCCCTATCAAATATTAAAAAAAGAATTTATACTCATCAAATATATTTTAAAAAGTAATCCAAATATAAATAAAAACAACATAGATGACATTATAAAAGATGTGGGAGAAAAATTAGGGGACAGAATAACCTATATTTTAAGAGATGGAATTGTTATAGCTGACAGTAAGGTCTCTAAAAAAAAGGCTAAGAAAATTAGATAATCATGCAACCAGGCCTGAAGTAATAATGGCAAGGAAATCAGGAAGTGGTTGGAGTATTAGATACAGTGGAACTATCCATAAAAAAATTAATATATTATGCAAGACCCATAAATTTAAATAATCTCCCACCAGGTTATCTAAGAGTATCAAGGTATTATTCCATAATTGATACTACGTTAAATAGAATAAATTATCACATTATATATGTATTATTTTTCTCTCTCATAATTTCTGGTATAATAATTTCGTATTTTATCATACTAATTATAAAAAGATTAAACTATTATAGATTTAGCAGAATCTTTAAGTCAGGGGAAACAGGTGAGATTAATAAAAAAATCTCCAGCCAGGGAATTTGATAGACTGGTTAATGCCATAAACAATATGGCAGTTCAGATTACCAATAATTTAAATTTAATCTCAACCCAGAAAAAGGAATTAGAAGGCATATTTAATGGAATAGATGCACTGGTTGTTGCAGTTGACTGTTATGGAAAGATAATAAAATTTAATAAACCGTTTGAAGAGCATTTTAAAAATAGTCTTTTAGGTAAAAATCTGGCATCTATAATAATTAATAGAGAACTAATTGAAGGATTAGAGGATGTCTTAAACAACGGTACATATGTTAAGGGAATTATAATTAATATACATAAAAGATATTATAGCGTAAATATAATACCAATTTCATATAAAAAAAGAAATAATGGCAATACTGGTATTTCACGATATAACAGAACAAAAAAAAGTTGGATAAAATAAGAAGAGATTTTTTTTGCAAATATTTCACATGAATTAAAGACACCTATTACATCTATTCAGGGATTTACTGAAACTATTTTAGACAATCCTGAGCTGGACAGGGAACAAATTGAATCTTTTCTAAAAAAAATAATTAAAAATTGTAATGAGATGAAGACACTAATAAATGGAATAATGGAAGTGTCCAAGATTGAGTCAGGAGACATTAAGCCCCATATGGAACTGGTGGATATAAAGGAAGTGTTGGAAGAGGTTTGGGCTGATCTAAAGGAAATTGCCAGGGGAAAAGATATTGAATTTAAAAATATAGATAGGTCCATTGAAATTAAATATGACAGACAAAAGTTGTATACAGTCCTTAAAAATCTAATACACAATAGCATTAAATTTTCAGGGGAAAGTGGTGAGATCTCTGTGGAAGTTAAAGAACACAAGAAATTTTACAAATAGGGATAAAAGACTCTGGTGTTGGGATACCAGCAGGTGAACAGGACAGGGTTTTTGAGAGGTTTTATCAAACCAGAGGTGCCAAAAGATCAGGTGGATCTGGCTATGGTTTAGGTCTATCTATTTGCAAAAATATAGTGCGCTATTTTGGGGGTGATATATGGGTTGAGAGTCCTACTCTCCAGGACAACAGGGGATGTATTGTCTGGTTCACTATCCCTAACCCAGGATCAACAAAACAATAAACTGTTGAATTTCAATTATTACAAATTGTAGGTGATAACCACATGAAAGAGAATAAAATCAAAATAAAGGTAAAAAAACTTGAGTTTTTTTTATGGGGAAAAGCAGGCACTATTTGATATTTCAATGGATATTTATGAAAATCAGGTAACTGCCCTTATTGGTCCCTCTGGATGTGGCAAAAGCACCTTTTTAAGATGTCTTAATAGGATGAATGACTTAATAGAGGGTTCCAGGATAAAGGGTGAGGTGTATCTGGACAATAGAAATATATATGAGCCCGAGGTTGATGTGGTAGATTTAAGAAGAAAGGTGGGAATGGTCTTTCAAAAACCAAATCCCTTTCCAAAATCAATTTTTGACAATGTGGCCTATGGTCTCATTGTTCAGGGTATTAAGGATAGGGACCTAATAGCTCAAAGGGTTGAAGATAGTTTAAAGATGGCTGCACTGTGGGATGATGTAAAAGATAGGTTAAGGGAATCTGCAATGGGACTTTCAGGAGGACAACAACAAAGGCTATGTATTGCCAGGGCCATTGCAGTCCAGCCAGAGGTATTGCTCATGGATGAACCTGCCTCTGCATTGGATCCCATTGCCACCAGAAAAATTGAAGAGCTAATATATGAGTTCAAAAAAAACTTCACAATTGTGATCGTTACCCATAACATGCAGCAGGCAGCAAGGATTGCAGATTTTACTGGATTCTTTTTTTATGGGGAAATTAATTGAAATGGACAGGACAGAAATAATTTTCACAAAGCCCAATAAAAAAACAAACAGAAGAATATATAACTGGAAGATTTGGATAAGGAGACCGTATGTACACTCATTTGCATGAAGAAATAGAACAATTAAAAACCCTTTCTCTAAAAATGGCATCCCGGGTAAAGGAGTCATTAAAAAAACTGTATTTCTGCCTTTAAAAAAAATGGATACTGATCTTGCCCAGGAGGTTATTGATGGAGATGAACTAATCAACCACCTGGAAGTAGAAATAGACAAAAATTGTTTAAAGCTCCTGGCCCTTGAAGGACCTGTTGCCAGTGATCTAAGATTCATACTGGGATGTATGAGGGCATCAATTGACCTTGAGAGGATTGGAGATGAGGCAGCAAATATTGCACAGGCAACTATTATATTAAGTCTTAAACCCGAGCTTCCCTTTTATGGAGAACTTAGATATATGGGAGACAAGGCCTTTGATATGCTTGATAGTGCCCTTGGTTCATTTTTTAAACCAGACCCAGATATGGCCATCAATGTATGCAAAATGGACTCCACTGTGGATAGGTTGTACGATAATATATTAAAAAAAAATTATTGCCTATATGATTAAAGAGACTCCTGCAATTGAGAGATCTGTATATTGCATTAATATAGCAAAAAGATTTGAAAGAATCGCCGACCTTTCCACAAATATTGCAGAAAGTGGGGTATTTATTGCAAAGGGCATAAACATAAAGCACTATTGTCAGTTTGATAATAGATAAAAGATCATGGATAAAAAAAAAGATTTTAATAATAGAAGATGAAGAAGATATCCAGGAAATTTTGAAGTTTAACATTGAACGTGCAGGTTTTATTACTTCTGTGTGTTCCACAGGTGAGAAGGCCCTTTGTATCCTTGAAAAGGATAGGTTTGATCTTATAGTTCTAGACTTGATGCTCCCTGATATGGATGGTCTGGACATTTTAAAAAAAATAAAACTAAATCCCTTAACAAAAGATACTGGAGTAATTATCTTAACTGCCAGAGGAGAGGAACTTGATAGGATCCTGGGTTTTGAACTTGGTGCAGAAGACTATGTGGTGAAACCCTTTAGTGTCAGGGAACTTATTCTAAGGATAAAGGCCGTGCTTAAAAGGACTCAGAACTCAACATCCAAAACAAAATGGCAATATAAATCACTTGTTATAGATCAAGAGAAAATGGAAGTAACAATAGATGGACAGGAAATTGGGCTAACAACTACAGAATTTAAACTACTTTTGGAGTTAATCAGGGCAGATGGCAAGGTACTCAGTAGGGAATATCTTTTAAATAGCGTATGGGGCTATGACTTTGAAGGATATGAGCGCACTGTGGATACACATATAAGAAGACTTAGGGCCAAACTTGGCCCTTATTCACAACTTATAAAAACAATCAGGGGAGTTGGTTATAAAATAAAAAAAATTGACCTTCCAAAAAAAATTTTTCCCTTCAGTATGCATTTATTTTCACTTACCAACTACACTTAAAACAAACAATTTGCACTTTTTTTTCATAAAGAATCGATACATTTCAAAAAAATAACAATAAATTCAATTTGTTATCAAAAACAAACTAAATGGCACACAACTTGCTTCATTTCCTCACAAATAACAAGCAAAAGGAGGTCCTATGAAAAATAAATACCTCGTATGGATTACACTACCATTTATTTTTATAAGTATTATATATATGCAAAATTTTTCATACGCACTTGGATTTGGACAAAACATAACAATCTATGACAACAGCTCTAATACACAAGATGAATGGTATGGAACACAGGAAGACAATGAAGTGGAACCAGAAGACCAGGCTGAACAAAAATGGGATTTAGAAGGATTTTTTTTGAATGGATATAAATTAAGTGTTATCGGTGGATTTGATTTTAAAAATGGAGTGGAAGGTATAACAGTTGGAGATATTTTCTTAGATATTGACGGAGATGCACGATATGGTGGTGATACACCAGATCCAAATAGACGTAGGCCAAACGATGTTGGATGGATTAATGATAATTATGGATATGACTATGCAATAAGGCTAAATTTTAATAATAATATCTTTAAAGTCTTTGAAATTAGAAATTCAGATCAATTGAAATATGTGTATTATTACAGTAATGATTTTTCAAGCCCATGGAGATATGCAAAAGAATATAATAAACAAAACAATAATGGATTAAAGATTGTCTACGGAGGAGATTTTGCTTATTACGAACATCCTTACTTTCAGAACAAGAATGTCTTACCCACTAATTTACAAGGTATTCCCTTACAAGGGAGTGACCATTACGGATTTTCAATTGACCTTTCTTTTTTTACCACCAGGTACTACATTTATTAGTCATTTAACTATAAAGTGTGGAAATGACAATCTAATGGGCAAAGGTACACTCCCAAATCCAGTACCAGAGCCAGCTACCATGCTACTTTTTGGAACTGGTTTAATTGGATTTGCAGTGATTACAAGGAAAAAGATTAAGTCAGAACAAAATTAAGCTAATAATAGATTGGAAACTCTATAATAAAATCCGTTCCCTTTTCATTATAAGGAACGGATTTTTATTTTTTCCATATCTAAAATAACAAATCTGGGGAGTCTCCGTGACCTGGAAGGTCAATGGCATACCCTCCTACCTCTGAAACTTGATAGACCCGTATATCTTTTGAACATCCAGAACCATGGATGTAAACATATGGCACTTTTTTTTTAACTAAATAGCTAAGTTCCATAACTTCTTCCTTTGTCTTTTATTTAATATTTAATAAAGATCCTCTCCTTTGGTACATCTATGCCATAAATTTTAGTCCCATAGGCACCATAATCCTGTATTAGGGACTTACATGTAAAGTCCACTCCCCTCAACTTTTTATTTATCCTTGATCTGTGTTGTAAAAACCAAGAGCGAACATCCATCTTGTTCAAAGAAGCTTCAAATCTCTCCACACGCTGTGAGCAGTTCCCCAAAATCTTTCTATAATAGTCCAAAATCTCATGTAAATTGAACATGCCAGGGGAAACATAACACTCCCTGCATCCAGGCTCGCATACATCCTTTGTACATTGTAACTTATTATTTAGCATAAAAAAAATAAATGGCCCTTTCAACTGGAGTTAAGTATAATTTTTGTCTAGATATAGTTATGGACAGATCAGATTCCGAGACTTCTATTACAGGCACGCATTCCTGTATCTTTTTTTGGGCAATATCCACCAGTAAATTCAACTCCAGGTCCTTTTTAAAATCTTCAACCAAATTGAGTCTTATAAAAGGTATATTTGCAAGGGTTATTTTGGCCTCACTGGTACACAACTTATGGTATTTTCCCTGCCTGGAATCATAGACTGTTATTATTTTAGGTGGATTAGGGGGGTAATAAAAATCAGGGTGTGATTCAAAGGGAGGACTTACAAGGACATGGGACATCTCATCTATCTCTTTTCCAAAAAATTGCATCCCCATACCCAAAAACAGACCCATTGTCTTTCTTCCACCAGCAATTGATGCATGTACCTGATTTTCTTCTAATACACACAAATCTTTTACTGTTTGCAATATAAAGGCAGCAGTCAATTTATTTACCCTGTCATCCACAATATCTATAACTTCTCCTGCCCCTTCTCCTATTACATGAATAGTCTGGAGATCAAATTTGGGCTTGGGAATCTCATAATTTTTTTATTAGTTTATAAAAATAACCCTGTTCTGTATTTAATAAATTCTCCAGTATAAAATCCCTGCCAATTGATGTTGTAATAACGTGTATTTCATGAGGTATAAAAGGAGGATCCCTTAACACAGCAAGGGCATAGATGGTCTCTGTTATAATTTGTGGTGTTGTTCCTGATACACAGAGTAAAATCTTTCTCATAACTCTATATTATTACCCACCTATCAGCCTTTAATTTTATGGTAGTTCCCTGCACCTGGGCCTTATCCAAACAATCAGAACATATTTTGTAAATCCTAACAGAATCTGTCTCAACATCCAAGTACTGCACACAAAATTTTCTTATCTGAATTAAGTCATATTCAGACATATCGCATTCAAAAACAGATTTTTGTATGTTATATCCCAAATTTTTCAACAGATGATGAAATTTTGTCCTTACTTTATTATCTGAAATATCATATGTAATCACAACGTTCATAACATCCATCCTATTTTAAGACAAGTGGAACATAGGTCTTGATTTCATCCTCCACCACTTTTCTATATTGTCTTGCCTGTTCAAATATGGATTTTTCATAGGTTATTTTTCTATCCAGGGGCTCATAATAAAACTCAGTCTGCAACTTTTTCTCAAAGGCCTGTATAACCTTTTTCAGGGCATCTGGTTTCAATTTAACAGGCAACTTGCCCTTATCATTCCTGTTTGTATCAACCCCATCTTCCACAAACCTCTGGGGCGGAACATCAAAAAAAATCACTGCTCTCGTCAGCACTCATAAGACCAAACTTGTCATTTACCACCTTTCCAATCTCTGCGTCTTCTGCTACCAGATTATCACTCTCTTCATCTATCTCTGGCCTTTTTTGTTCAAAATGTTCCTTTTTTAAGATTCCCAGATTAAAAAGAGAAAGGCACAGGGTATCCACAACAATTACCCTGAATTCTTCCATTAAATCCATAACAAGGGCATATCGCCCGTAATCAGGCATGTGCAAATTTCCCACAAATGGGTCTAAATTTGCTGCCCTTACAGCAGAATACACCCTATTGAATAAAAAGGTATAGAGTAGGGACAACACAGAATTTACAGGATCAGTTGGTGGCCTTCTAACCCTTTTTCTAAAACCCCAATCCTCGCTAAATCCTTCACTAAAACAAGAGAAATACAAAGCAGCCCCCTTGCCCTCATATCCCCTTACACTATCAACATTATCTGCCTGGTCAATTTTATCCATGAGTGACCTTATTTCATGAGCAACGTCTTTACACCTTCCCTTTGATTTTGTCCTTGAAATCCTCATTAACATATTGGCCATGCTCATAAATTTGGCCTTTACTATCCATTTTGAAATATTTAGCGGAAACTTATTATCATTTAACAGATCAAATTGTCTCTTTCGAAGAAAAAAAATTCTTTGGCTCCTCTATCATGTATCTTCCAACAAATCTCCCATCTTTTGACAAAAATACAGTATCTATTTTTTTCCTTAAAAATAGCCCTTCTCGCAGGTGCGGTAATTGCAATATTCCCAAAGACAATAATCTGCTCCAGCTTATGTAAAAATAACGTATGGAATATTGCATCTTCCTTTTTTTACAAGTAGTCTATCTCCTTGTTTAACAATGGTTGCTCCTTGAGTTGTAACATAAACTCTCATGAAAAACTCCTTCTCCCTATTCCGTTTAACGGGTACCGATTCACGGATCACAGTTAAATTCCATGTAAACAAAACCAATTGACCTAAATCTAATTCTGATTTATTCAATATAAAAAAATATTGATAGTTACTCCAAACAAAGGATCTAAGAAGATATGAAAAAAAATATTTATCTGTATAATACTCACCTTAACATTACTTACTTCTATACCTCTCTTTGCCCAAAATACAGGTTTTACCCAGGAGGATAGAGAAAGACTTGTAAAAGTGGAAACCGCTCTACAGGTATTTATGGAGCAGGTGGACAAAAGGTTTGAACAAATTGATAAGAGGTTTGAGCAAATTGACAAGAGATTTGAGCAAATTGATAAGAGATTTGAACAAGTTGATAAGAGGTTTGAAC
>BBBM01000031.1 GCA_001311565.1 Desulfothermus okinawensis JCM 13304 | reverse complement strand
GGGAAACAGAGAACAGGACCTTGGAGACAGGGGTCTTAGGAGGGCTAAACTCTCCTATAATCCTTGTTGTTTTCTGAAAAAATATAAGGTGAAATTTTTATAAAAAAAATGGCCTGTGCTTGATTTGTGTGGCACAGGCCATTTTTTTAACCCAAGTTTATTAGATGCCTAATCTTTCAGCAATTTCATACTGGATTCCAATATCTCGTCTAAGCTCAAGCCTATTACCGTCTGGGTCTTCTCTTGGAATTACCCTTACTTTACCAAGGTCAAATGCATTTAGAAGTTTTGACCTTAATCTTTGTGCAACAACCGCTGGGAAAGTTCCCTCTTTTACCTGACCATTGGTCACCATGTAGACTATTCTGGTGCCATCAGAGAAAAATCCCTTTTCTTCTGAAAATCCCATGCCAGATGGAACCAGTTGTATCCCCTTTTTCTTAAAGTAATCAAAGTCTATTTCAACTGGTTCAAATTTGGTAACACTCCATGGATATCCCTTTTGTCCATCAGGACCGCCTGGTCCTGTGACCAGTGCAATACAAATGCATACTTGATCTTCTCTGACTTCAGGTTCTACCTCATCCAATGTACCTTTAAACATGGCCTCAATGAGTTGACCCAGATTTCTCACCCTCTTTACCACTGCCTGAAATTCAGGCTCACCAGGCCTTATATTTATCTCGCATACCCGTATTTTTGTGGGTCTTAATTTCCCCTGTGCATCCAATTTAAAGGACACAAAACATCCAGGATACAATATGCAGGGTCTTAGTCCTCCATTTTCTTTTAAGTATTTTACAATTGGAGCTGCTATTGTCTCAGATGCCAGATCTATTAGTTCTTTTGTTTCAAAGGGATGGGGTGATATTGCCCCCATTCCACCTGTTATAGGATTGGTTTTATCTGAGGTACCTTCAAATCTCTCTGGGTAATCCATTGCTGTTGGAAGGATCCTGAAATTTCCATTTTTGTCCACAAATATAGTAAAACTGATCTCAACTCCAGACATACGGGATTCTATTAAAAGGGGCCACATTGCTTTTCTGAACATGGACTTGTATGATTTTTTTATAGTCCTTGATCAAAGTGGAATATACCTCTTCTATTTCCCATGTGCTCAGGATGACCCTTGCTCCTTTACCTCCTGCACTGTATGGGTATTTAAGCACTGCCCCTCCAAATTGGTGTATGTACTCAAGACAGGTGGACAGGACATCTTTGTAAGACTTACCATCTACAATGGTCCACTTATCTGCCACAGGCACTGCTATGTCTTTTAATACTTGTTTGCATCGTGCTTTATCCCCCTCTAAAAAGGCAAATTCTTTGGTCAGCCCAGCTATTTTTCCTCCAAGTCCTTTTTTTGTCCATCTCATCCACAAGGCCTTCAAATAAAAGGGCCTCAGGTAAGGGGACTACATAATCTAATTTACCTTTTTTTTATTCCTTGCTCTATTGCCTGGGTATAGCTTGCAACACTGTTATCTTTGGTCTCAATGAATTCAATGGGTATATGTAAGATCCTTGCAAATTCAGGCATTGAGGATGTTCCCCTAATGACAACTCCTTGGTAAGATCCTTTGTATAGATCACTGGTAGCTGTGGATACAGTGTACGCAGCAAGATAAGTCCTCCCATCTGTTCCAGCAAAGCCGATTTTTTTTCTCTGGTCCATATCACATATACCTCTCTTTCTTGTTTTTGAAAGCTCGTCAATTTATATGAATGGGCTTTAAAAGTAAACCTTAACTGTTTAACACAGATGGGATTTCTTCTATGCTTTTTAGTACAATAACAGATGAATCAAGGAGATTATTTGATTTTAAATATTCATACTTGCCAATAGTAATAAGTTTTGGTCTGGGCTGTTTTTTTTAGCCCCCTTGAAATAATATCTAATTTAGGTTCAATTGGCATTGATAGGTCTGCAACAATTACCTTTATTTCATCAATTTCCACTGCCTTTTGATAGGCAAATATATTTGGATACCATACAGGGAAAAATCCCAATTTTTTTAAGTTCATTAAATAAATATTCTTTTCTTGACTGATCGTCTGAAATAACCAGGGCCCTTTGTTTTTTCATATCTATTTTCCTCCATAAAATTACACATGATACTTTACGAAATCCATGTTCACTGATATAGTCTCTGTAAATTTTTAGTCTATCTGGATAGTTTTGTAAAGACGTTTAAAAATTAGGGAGGTAGGGCATATGGAGAAGAAGACAAATGAAAAAGGTGAGCATGTGGATATTAAAAGAAGGGATGTATTAAAGCTCACTGCAAGTGGATGCCTTGCAGGTCTGCTCCTTAAAAACAAAAAGGCAGTTGCAAAATCTGTTGAAACCAAAAATACCTGTCCTGATTTTGTTCCAGATGAGATTACTTCTGCCATGATAAAAAGGGCAAAGAAAATGGGTGTTGATCTGGTATTTGATAGGGAAGTTCACTGCGCAATCTCCTATGCTGGTTACGGTGGTATAACAGGTGTTTGTTGCTTCCACTGTCAGATGGGTCCATGCACAGTGGATGATTCAACAGGTTTTAAAAAAAGGTGCATGCGGTGCAACTGCTGATATGATTGTTGCCAAGAACTTGCTTACCAGGGTGCTTGGTGGAGCAGCTGCTCACGTGGAACACATGAGGGCGGTTGCCAAGACCATTGAAGGGGTGGCAAAGGGAAAAATAAAAGGGTACAAGATTCATGATAAGAAAAAAATTGGAGAAGGTGTATAAGGGCCTTAGGTGTCGGGGCAGAAATAAGCCCTATCAGTAGCAAAAAAAGAGCTTATATGACTTAAATAGGGATAAGGGGACTCCAAACTGGCTTTATTTTAAGGCAAATAAGGAGAGAATTAATACCTGGAAAAAAACTTGGTATCCTGCCAACAGGCGCTGGTGCAGAATTTTCAGAAGCAGCCCATAAGACCCACCTTGGAGTTGACAATGATATGACTCACCTGGCCTTGGGTTCCCTAAAACTTGCCCTTGTTGATGTATATGGGCCTTCATGGTGCGTGTGATCTCCAGGACATTTTATTTGGCACCCCGAAGCTGGTAGAAGGTGAGGCAAATCTAACTGTAATTAAAAAAAGATTGCATAAATATAATAGTACATGGACATGAGCCCATCCTGTCTGAAAAAATAGTTGAATATGCAAGAAAATATAAAAATCCGCCTAAAAAGATAAATGTGGTTGGAATGTGTTGTACAGGTAATGAAGTTTTAATGAGGCGGGGTGTGCCCCTGGCTGGATCTATGGTGCAGCAGGAGTTGGCAATACTCACAGGTGCAGTTGAGGCCATGGTGGTAGATGTTCAGTGTATTATGCCAAATATAGTAGAGGTTGCAAAACACTTCCACACAAAGATAATTTCAACTAATCCACAGGCAAAGTTTACTGGTGCAATTCACATGGAATTTGAACCAGAAAATGCAGATGAAATGGCTTTAAAAATAGTTGATGTTGCAGTAAAAAAATTACAAAAACAGGGATCCATCAAAGGTATATATACCAGATAAGTCCCCAGAAAAACTTATGGCTGGGTTTTCTGTTGAACAAATAATAGATGCCCTAAAGGCAGTAAACAGAAAAGATCCACTGAAACCCCTTGTAGATGCAATAAAGAAAAATAAAATTAGAGGGGTAGTGGCAATAGTTGGATGTGTAAGTCCCAGGGTTGAATATGGATACAGACATACAATCCTTACTAAGAGACTAATTGAAAATGATATATTGGTTGTGGGAACAGGATGTTGGTCCCATGTTGCTGCCCAAAGGGGTTTCATGAAACCTGATCCTGAATACAGAGGGGTTGGAGAAGGCTTAAAATCAGTCCTTAAAGTCATTGCCAGGGCCAATAACCTGCTTGCCCTTCCACCTTGCTGGCATATGGGCTCATGTGTGGACAATGGAAGAATAGAGGATTTGCTAAATCCTCTGGCAGATTATCTGAAAGTGGATATAAAGGACCTGCCAGTTGCAGCCTCAGCACCAGAATTTATAACAGAAAAGGCAGTGTCCATAGGCACATGGGCAGTATGTATGGGGGTATTGACCATATTGGGGGACAACCCTATGTATCAGGTAGTAAAAACATGGTGAAGCTACTGACAAATGATCTAGAAAAGATCATTGGTGCGAGATTTTATGTTGAAGAGGACCCAGAAAAAAACAGCCAGGTATTTAATTGGTTATATAAATCAAAAGAGAAAAAAAACTGGGTCTTCCAGTTTAACTAATGGGTTGTTTTAAAAAGATTATAAGGAGGGAATTGTCCTTACTTTTTAGTTGCATAACGTGAATTTTTTTCACAAATCTTTTCTTGACAAATCTAACAATTCATATAAGCTGCCCAAAAAAAGCACCATTAGAATGTGAACATAATATCAAAAAACAGGAGGTGTATGGATGTCTAGTTTACTTATTCAAAGGCCTTTGCCCCATGGTGGTAGGCTTGTAGAGAGAGTGATTAGAGACAAAGAAGCTGCAAAGAAGATGATCAAAGGTTGCCCCACTTATGAAATAAAGCCCACATTGCATTATGAGACTGGGGTGCCTGTTCGTAATGTGTACCGTGAGATCATGTCTATTTGTTATGGCTTTTTTTAGCCCAGTAGAGGGCTCAATGAAAAAAAGCAGAAGTTGAGAGAGTTTTAAAAGAGCGTCGCCTTTTAAATGACTGGATTTTTCCATATCCACTGGTCTTTGACATCAGCAAAGAGGAATATAAAGACCTTGGTGTTGGTGCTGGTGATCGTTTGGTGTTAAATCTCAAGGGAAAACCATTTGCAATTCTGGATATTGAAGAAGTTTGGGAGATTGAAGACCCAGAAGAATTGGCACATAAGACCTTTGGAACTCCAGAGGACAATCCAGAGGTAGTGAAGGAGCCCTTTAATAAAAAGCATCCTGGATGGGTAATTTATCGCAGTCTCCAACCTGTGGTTCTTGCGGGAAAATACACCATTATCAATGAACCTAAGTTTAAACCACCTTTTGATCGTTTTTGGTTTCCACCAAGAAAATGTCGTGAAGAATTTGATAAGAGAAACTGGAGAACAGTAATTTGTCACCAGACAAGGAATGTTCCCCATGTTGGTCATGAATTTTTAATGAAAAATGCTGCGTACACTGGTGACACAGAGCCATGTCATGGCATTTTAGTAAATGCTATAATTGGTGTGAAGCGTCGTGGTGATTATCCAGACGAGGCAATTTTGGAAGGTCAAGAGGCAGTAACAACTGCTGGATATATAAAGGAAGAAAGACGTCTTACCTCAATGTGTCTTTGGGACATGCGTTATGGTAATCCACTTGAGTCTCTGCTCCATGGTATAATTCGTCAGAATATGGGATGTACACACCATATGTTTGGTCGTGACCATGCTGCAGTTGGTGAATACTATGACAAGTGGTCAACTCAGATTCTATGGACAGAAGGTATTCCCAGCTTTGGATTTCCAGCTCCACCAACTGATGTTCCTTATGGTCTCCAGATCAGACCTCAAAATATGCGTGAGTTCTCCTACTGTCCAACATGTAAAGAGATGGCTTACAGTGAGAGTTGTGGTCACAAGCGCGAAAAATTAAGTGGAAGTTTCCTTAGGGGAATGGTTGCTGAAGGAGTACAGCCACCAGCAATTATTATGCGTCCAGAAGTCTACAAGATGGTTGTAAAATGGTGGAAGCACTTTAATTATCCATTCTGCAATGAAAAATACGTCATCAACAAAGAAAAAGAGTTGGAAGTGGATTTGGAAGACCTTTAAACTAAATATTTTAGGAGGTTAAAAAAATGGCCTATTTTATAGTAGTGCTTTTAGATGATAACCGGTTTGCCAAGATAAAGGGCACCGAGCTAGAAGATAAAGTGCAGTATATGTTTGGTGGTGAGCTTCGTTGTCTGAATGTTGAAGTATCTGAAGAATTAAAGGAAAAGATCTTAAAGGAATTTGATACTGCCCGTATTGACTCCCGTGGAGCTATCACAGACGTTCCTGTAGCCTTTTTAAGGGAACTCTTTAATCAGGTTGCTGAGAAAAAGAATCTTGGAGCAGAGGCAATTGAAGGCGTGCTTGCCAAGGTTAATGAAATTAAAGAGCTTGCAGCAAAAGAGTCTGAGTTTCTGCCTGCACCAGAAATAGAGGTGTAACCTTGTTAAAATAGGGGCAGTCATGAATGGGCTGGCCCTGAAAAGCAGGATTGTTCGGAGGGAGACGGATTTTTTTTGAAGCAAATAATAAAATCATAATATGTTGGAATTTAAAGAAAATTCGTTATAATTTAATGCTTGACAACCACAGTTGTGATTGATACTTTTTTTCACAATCTTTTTTTGAAGGGCTTTAAGGTCAAGCTAATTAGAAATTAAAAACAGGAGGTATGAGTATGCCAACCTACGTAAACCCAGAAAAATGCGACGGTTGCAAAGGTGGAGAGAAGACTGCATGTATGTACATTTGTCCAAATGATTTGATGATTTTGGATGAGAAGGAGATGAAGGCTTACAATCAGGAACCAGATCAGTGCTGGGAGTGTTACTCTTGCATTAAGATTTGTCCTCAAGGTGCAATTACTGCTAGGCCATATGCTGACTTTGCTCCAATGGGAGGAACCAGTATTCCTCTAAGGAGTGCAGAGGACATTATGTGGACCATTCAGTTCAGGAATGGTGAGGTTAAAAGGTTTAAGTTCCCAATTAGAACTACTCCTGAAGGTTCAATCAAGCCCTATGAGGGGAAACCAGAAGCAGGTGACTTAGAGGACAACTTGTACTTTAATGAGACCGAGCTCAAGCAGCCAAAAGAGGTTCTCAATAAGAAGTATGAGGTTCAGGAGGCTGATCTCACCAAGACATGGAAGATTGCAGGGTAATTTAATTTGTTAGGGTCTGGTTTTTGAAGATTATTTAAACTAATAGATAAAAAAAAGGAGTAGAAATATGGCACAACTACCAATCAAAGATGAGCCAAAAGGTATACCTCTAGCCGAACCTGAGGTAGTAGAGTTAGAGACCGACGCATTAATCGTTGGTGGTGGTATGGGTGCTTGTGGTGCAGCTTTTGAGGCTGTACGTTGGGCTGACAAGTATGGCGTAAAGGTGTTGTTGGTTGACAAGGCCGCAATGGAGAGGTCTGGTGCTGTTGCTCCTGGTCTTTCTGCTATTAATACCTATCTTGGTGAAAATGAGCCTGATGATTACGTAAGAATGGTCAGAAACGACCTCATGGGAATTGTTCGTGAAGACTTGATTTTTGATTTGGGCCGTCACGTTGACAATTCTGTTCATCTATTTGAAGAATGGGGTCTTCCAATCTGGGTACTCAAAGATGGGAAAAGACTAGACGGTGCAAAGGCAAAGGCTGAAGGTCTTGCCATTAGAAAGGGTGATAAACCTGTTCGCTCTGGTCGTTGGCAGATCATGATCAATGGTGAATCCTATAAGGTAATTGTTGCTGAAGCAGCAAAGAACGCACTTGGTGAAGATAGATATATTGAGAGGCTTTTTATTGTTAAGTTGCTTCTGGATGCAAAAGAGCCAAACAGGATTGCTGGTGCTGTTGGTTTCTCCACAAGGGAAAACAAAGTTTACGTCATTAAGGCAAATGGTGTCCTGGTGGCCTGCGGTGGTGCAGTAAATGTTTACAGGCCAAGGTCCACTGGTGAAGGTATGGGTCGTGCTTGGTATCCAGTATGGAATGCAGGTTCCACATATGCCCTCTGCTCCCAGGCTGGTGCTGAGATGACAATGATGGAAAATAGGTTCGTACCAGCAAGGTTTAAAGATGGTTACGGTCCTGTTGGTGCCTGGTTCTTGCTCTTCAAAGCAAAGGCAACCAACTATAAGGGTGAAGATTACTGTCAGACCAATGCTGCAATGTTAAAGCCCTATCAGGATCGTGGTTATGCCACTGGTGCTGTTATCCCAACATGTCTAAGAAACCACATGATGATAAGGGAAATGAGGGAAGGCCGTGGTCCTATTTACATGGACACAGCAACTGCCCTTCAGACCACTTTTAAGGAACTCTCCAAGGCTGAGCAAAAGCACTTAGAGGCAGAGGCTTGGGAAGACTTCCTTGACATGTGTCCTGGTCAGGCAAACCTCTGGGCATGTATGAACATCAAACCAGAGGAGAAGGGATCTGAGATTATGCCAACGGAGCCTTATCTTTTGGGTTCCCACTCTGGTTGCTGTGGTATCTGGGTATCTGGACCTGATGAGGATTGGGTACCTGAAGAGTACAAGATCAAGGCAGACAATGGAAAGGTATATAACAGGATGACCACAGTAAATGGTCTGTTTACTGCTGCTGATGGTGTTGGTGCATCTGGTCATAAGTTTCATCTGGTTCCCATGCTGAAGGTAGAATTGCTGGTAAACAGCTTATTCGTTGGTGTGTAGATCACAAGGATTTCAAACCAACCTTAATGTGTCAGCAGAAGATCTAAAGAAAGAGATTTATCAGCCTTGGTACACATACATGGAACACAAGGATGAATCCACTGATCCAAATGTAAATCCAAGTTTCATCACCCCAAGAAACTTCATGTTCAGGCTCATTAAGCACACTGACGAATATGGTGGTGGTTGTGCCACTTACTATATGACTTCTGAGGCAATGTTAAAGGTTGGATTTGAGCTCTTGGATATGCTGGAAGAAGACTCCAAGAAGCTGGCAGCAAGAGACCTACACGAACTTATGAGGTGTTGGGAACAGTATCATAGGCTCTGGACTGTAAGGCTCCACATGCTCCATATTGACTTCAGGAAAGAGAGCCGTTATCCTGGTTTCTACTACAGGGCTGACTTCATGGGTATAGATGATTCCAAATGGAGATGTTTTGTAAACTCCAAATATGATCCTGAGAAGAAAGAACTTACTCTGTTCAAGAGACCTTACATCCAGATCATTCCTGATCCATATGCCCCATAGTGGATATATGAACAATAGAGGCAGGATCTAAATTAGGTCCTGCCCTTTTTTTCATATTTTTCTTGAGGTGATCTTAAGGGAATTTTATTCCAGTGGATAAAGTTCCCTCAAGGGCACAATCAAAGCACAATATCTTATGGTTTTTAGGTTGCCTAACTAAAGGGGATAGGATAAGAATTATTTAAATCTTTTTATCTAGGTAGGTGAAGGTACGATATGGTGTATTGTGGGGGTGTTAAGGCGATTATTGGTATAAGCTCTGTTATAGGGAGGATGAAATGTCAAAAAGTATTTTAGTGATTGGGGGTGGCTTCAGCGGCATAACTGCAGCCCTGGAAGCGGCTGAAGTGGGCCATGAAGTCTATCTCGTTGAAAAACGGCCTTTTTTTAGGCGGTAGGGTGATGCAACTTAATAAGTATTTCCCTAAGTTGTGTCCCCCATCCTGTGGTCTGGAGATACAATTTCAGAGGATTAAAAGAAATCCAAATGTGAAGGTATTTACATTGGCAGAGGTTGTATCTGTTAGTGGTAGTCCTGGTAATTATGAAGTAGCAGTTAGGATTAAGCCAAGGTATACAGCACCTAGAAGTTGTGACCTATCAGAAATTGCAGCAAAGCTCTCTGCCAATGTAAAAAATGAGTTTGAATTTGGCTTGAGCTCCAGAAAGCCGCTGTACATGGATGCTCCTTTTGCATACCCTGGAAGGTATGTGCTTGAGTTAGATCGTGTAACAGAGGAAGAAAAGAAGTTACTATCCAAGAGCCCTTTTATTAATCTTAAAGATGAAGAAAAGACCATCACACTTAATGTTGGATCAATTGTCATTGCAACTGGTTGGAAGCCATATGATGTAACCAAACTTACAAATTTAGGGGCTGGTCAAATTGCAAATTGTATATCCAACATGCAGATGGAGAGACTTGCATCTCCATTTGGTCCCACAAATGGGAGAATCTTGAGGCCATCAGACGGGACTGCTCCAAAAAGGGTAGCATTTGTCCAGTGTGCAGGATCAAGGGACGAAAATCACCTGTCCTATTGTTCTTATATCTGTTGCATGGCATCTTTAAAACAGGCAACTTATGTCAGGGAACAATATCCTGACTGTGAAGTGACAATCTTCTACATTGACCTGAGGACACCTGGTAGATATGAGAAGTTTGCCAAGAAGGTCTTAGCAGACGAAAAGGTTAAGGCCATTAAAGGTAAGGTTGCAAAGGTAGAAGAAGACATTGCTACATCAGGTGTCTGGCTAACAGCAGAGGACGCAATATCAGGTAACAAGATTACCGAGAAATTTGATCTAGTGGTGCTGGCAACTGGTATGCAGCCATCACTTTCAGGGGAAAGATTGCCCTTTGATGTTGAAATGGATGCAGAGGGTTTTGTATTTGATTCTCAGGACAAGGGTATATTTGTAGCAGGTTGTGCAGCCGAGCCTCTAGATGTTATGAAATCAGCTCAATCAGGTACTGCTGCAGCTATGAAAGCCATACAAACGGTAAGAGGGAGGTAAATATGGCCGAGAAGATCGGTATATACATAGACAAAGCAACCTTTGATCCATATTTAGATGTGGATCAATTGGTGGAAAAGATAAAAAATAGATGGGGAGATGCAACACCTGTAATAAAGGTATTTCCTCTGGTAGCCAGTGACGAGGCTCGTAAGGAGATTCAGAAGGACCTAGACTCTGGTGCCATTGATGGGGTGTCCATTGTTGGACCATCTCCAAGGGAAGATACAGAATATTTTGATTTTGGTCCAAAGGTTGTTGTAGATAGGGTAAACTTAAGGGAACAAGGGATAATGGCCTTTAAGAATCCAGATGGCACTCCCTTAAGACCTGGAGATGAAACTCCTCAGCTTCTTTGGGACATGGTAATGGATTACATAAACATGTCCGTTATCAAACTCCAGAAGAGTGTCCCACCAGAAGGTGAACCAATTGAGAGTGTAAAGAGAATCCTGGTGTTAGGTGGTGGGTGGACTGGTATCCATGCAGCAATGGCAGTTGCTGAAGCAGGTTATGAGGCTGTATTGGTTGAAAAGGAATCAGAACTTGGTGGATATGCTGCTAAATTATATAAAAGTTTTCCCATAAATCCTCCTTACACACAGGCAGAAGATCCAAAAATCCAGGAAAAGATTCAGGCCGTTAAAAGTAACAGCAAGATCAAGGTATATGTAGCAACTCAGCTAGAGAAACTGGTTGGTCAACCTGGCCAGTACACTGCTCACTTGAAGACAGCTAAAGGTGAAGAAGAGGTTCAGGTGGGATCAGTTGTTGTGGCCACTGGATGGAAACCCATTGAGCCAAAATACTTGGAACCACTGGGCTATGGATCACTTAAAAATGTGGTTACAAATGTGGAATTTGAAGAAATGGCAAAGAAAGGTGAGATCAAAAGGCCCAGTGATGGATCTGTTCCAAAGAACGTCCTTTTTGTTTTGGGTGCCTCAGATCTTTATGAAGACATGGCCAAACAGGAAGAAGAGGAAAGGCAAAAGAAGTTAGAACAGGCAGAGGCAAAGGATGAGGAATCATCAAATGAAGAGGCAGAAGAGGTAAAATTTGAGCCAATCAAGACCTACAGACATTTAGAATACACCTCAGAGGTTACCTCTCTCACAGCTTTAAAACAGGCAGGATATGTGAGGGAGATGATAGAGGATTCCATTGCCTATATTATATATGAACACATGATGACCCCTGGTGTGTATGAACTTTACTATAAATCTGCCCAGGATGATCCTGGTATAATGCTAACCAAAGGAAAGGTCACCTCTTTTTATGCAGGTACCAATGAAAATGTGATTGTGAGGATAGAGGATAACCTCTTAGGTGAGACCATAGAGGTTGAAGCAGACCTTGTTGTTGTACCAACGGGATTTGTACCAACCACTGCCCTTGAACCTGTGATTAACTTAGAGTATAGACAGGGTCCAGCATTTCCTGATTTGGATCTCTTTGATGGTTATGCAGATTCAAATTATATCTGTTTCCCATATGAGACCAGGAGAACAGGGATCTATGCAGCAGGGCCAGTGAGACAGCCAATGACACTTTCCAGGTCAGCATCTGACGCATATGGCGCAGCACTTAAAGCAATTCAGTGTATTGAATCTGTAAACAGGGGTGTCGCAGTACATCCAAGATCTGGCGACCTCTCTTATCCAAAGTTTAATTTTGTAAGGTGTACCCAGTGTAAGAGGTGTACAGAGGAGTGTCCATTTGGTGCACTGGATGACGATGAAAAGGGAACACCAAAGCCCAATACTGGTAGATGTAGAAGGTGTGGTACATGTATGGGTGCATGTCCTGAAAGGGTTATTTCCTTTGACAACTACAGTGTTGGCCAGATTGGCTCCATGATAACATCCATCAAGGTTCCAGATAATATGGAAAAAGAAGGGCCAAGGATTGTGATACTTGCATGTGAGAACGATGCATACCCGGCACTTGATATGGCAGCAAAGAGAGGACATAGATGGAGTCCATATGTGAGGATTATACCAGTTCGCTGTCTTGGATCTGTGAACACCATATGGATTGCAGATGCAATGAGTAAGGGCAATGACGGATGTCTGCTTCTTGGTTGTAAGTATGGCGAAGACTATCAGTGTCACTTTGTGAAGGGATCAGAGCTCTGCAGTCGAAGGATGCAAAATATTGGTGAGACCCTGGACAGGCTTGGAGTAGAGTTAGAGAGGGTTAGACAGGAACAGGTTGCTATTGATGACTATGACAAGCTTCCTGAGATAATTGATAGTTTTGTTGAAGATATTATAAAACTGGGTCCCAATCCTTTTAAGGGATATTAGTAGGAGGGAAATATGACTATGGTAAGTCGAGTAAAACCTGACCTTGAGTTTATAAAAGAACTCCAGCAGGTGGGCGGAGAAAATGTGAAGAAGTGTTTTCAGTGTGCCACCTGTAGTGTTGTTTGTCCTCTATCTCCAATGGACAAGTCCTTTCCACGTAAGGAGATGGTCTGGGCCCAATGGGGACTGAAAGACAAACTTGTGAATGATATTGATATGTGGCTGTGTCATAAGTGTGGACAATGCAGCGAGATGTGTCCAAGGGGAGCAAAACCAGGTGAGCTTATGGCGGCCTTGAGAAATATGGCATATAGAAACTTAACTGGACCATCCTTTCTGGGAAAATGGATGAGTTCTGTAAAACACCTGCCAAAATTGATTGCTATTCCAGCGATTATATATCTCATAATCTGGTTTATTACAGGGAGTATGAATGGTTCTGCATTCCCTCTATTAGATGGTCATGTGGATTATAGTTTGCTGTTTCCTGGAGATTATACCATTGACCCAATTTTCGGTCTTGCTTCTGTTTTTGTTATCTGGTCCTTTTATAAGGGGATTATGAAACTAAAAGAGGTTTTTGATGCTCAACCTAAGACATTTGTAATTGGTTATGAAAAACCAAAGACAATCTGGCATGCACTATATGATGTTATAAAAGATGAGGTCCTCACCCATAAAAAGTTTAAAGATTGTGGTGAAGAAGAGACTGATGAGGTAAAATTTAAAGGTCACCTTATGCTCTTCTATGGATTTGTTGCACTGTTTATTGTAACAGGTGTTGTGGCGTTTACCCACTGGGGAGGTAAGGTATTGCCATTTTTACATATGAAATATCCAATGCCAATCTATAATCCAATAAAATTGCTTGCAAACGTGGGCGCTGTTCTCCTGATTGTTGGGCTTGTATATTTGACAAAGAGAAGATTAAATGAGACCAAAAAGGATGCCTCAACATATTATGATTGGTACCTGCTTGGTCTTATATGGGTAATTGGTCTTAGTGGAATTTTAAGTGAGGTACTCAGGTGGGCAAATATAGCAGGACTGGCCTATCCAATTTACTTTATTCATTTGGTCTCAGTGTTTATGCTTATTGCATATCTGCCCTGGTCAAAGTTAGGGCATTTAGTATATAGGGTCTTTGCCCTTGCATATGCAAGGATGATTGGAAGGGTATCCACTGAGGTGGATGAGCAGAAAAATAAACTTTTTGTTATATAAATAAGGAGGCTGTCATGGCAGAAGCTCGGAAAGTTTTCCCCATGCAGACATTTGTGTCTTATCTTAGGGGCAAGGCAGGCAACTACAATCAGGATGTTCTCGAGTTGCTAAGTTTCGTAACCCAAAAACAGGTGGACAAGGAATTGGCTCCATTTGCCTCTGCAATGTCCAAGGCCTGGATCTATGAACAACATCCAGAGCTTGCAAGGCTCGGAAAGGAAGAGGTGAGAGAACTTGGTGAGAATGTATCCATTTTGTCTCTTCCAGCTGATGTGCAAGAAGAGGTAGATGCACTTTTTGACAAAATAGCTGAATACAAAAAGACAATTGAAGAGCAGAAGGCTAAATTGGCTGAATATGAGGGTATTATTGAAGAAAACAAGAAGAAAATAGCTGCATTGGAATCAAAGGTAGCAGATTATGAAGCACAGATGAAGGACGAGGGAGAAAAGAAAATAATAGCATCTGCTGCTAAGGTGGACGAGTACATCAAGAAAGTTGATGATCTTCTTGCCAAGATCGAGGAAGTGAAAAAAACATGGAGTGGTAACAGTATCTGGTGAAGGTGCTCAGGCAGCAGAATCTGAAGGTGCTGCAACTGAGACTGCTGGGTCAACAACATCTGAAGCCAAACCAGAATTTGGATTTGGCGGTGATGTCTCTGATGGAGAATTTGGATTCTAGAGATTAGAATGAAGATGATTTTTAAAACGCCTATCCCTGATTTGGGGTAGCGTTTTTTTTTATTCATGGGAATTCATTTTAAAGTCCACTTTTACCTTGAGCATTTTTGTTGCAGGAAGACTTAAGATTTCAATACCTGTTATACTTTCCATTTCCTTTAGGTCCTTCTCTATGTCTTCCCAACTGGGTGCAATGTATGTAAACCACACATTGTACTCATGTTTTCTCAAATAATTGTGTGTAACCCCTGGGTATTTATTCACTGTTTTTACAAACTTATCTAATTTATCTTTGGGCACCTTTGCACAACAAAGTGTTGATTTCCATCCCAATTTTCTGGACTGGAAGTTGGCTCCTATTCTACGAATAATTCCCTTTTGCTTTAATTTTCTTACCCTGCTAATACCTCTGCCTCTGTTAATTCAACTATCTTTCCAAGTTCATGGTATGGCCTTTCACATATGGGAAATTCAGATTGGATAATATCCAAGATTGCCCTGTCCTTTTGATCCATATTATTTCATCCTCTTTGGTTTATAGCTACACAGGGGCTCTTCATCAAGATAGTCCCCTAACATGGTATATGACCTTGCCCTGCAACCACCACACACTTTAAAGTATTCGCAAATAGAACATTTTCCTTTGTAACACTCTGGATTTCTAAGTTTTTCAAAAACTGGGGATTTTTGCCATATTGTCTTAAAGTCCTGTTCCCGAACATTCCCGCAATTTATTTTTAAATATCCACATGGCTGAACTATGCCATTATTAGATACAAAACAAAAACCAATCCCTCCTAGACATCCCCTTGTAACTGCATCAAGACCAAAATTTTCAAAATTAACCTTCAAACCCTCTTGTTTTGCCCTTTGCCTTAATATCCTGTAGTAATGGGGCGCGCAGGTAGCCTTTAGGTGAATGTCCTTTGCGATTTTCCTGAAATCGTAGAACCAGTTTAATACCCTTTCATATTCCTGAGCTGATATTATTTGATCCTTAATCTCATTTGCCCTGCCAGTTGGAACCAGTAAAAATATATGCCATGCCACAGCCCCAAGATCTTTCACAAGGTCAAATATATCTTTGAAACTGTTTAGGTTTGATTTTGTGACAGTTGTGTTTATCTGAAATTCTATGTTGTTTTCCTTTAAATAGGATATGGCATCCATTGTCTTTTCAAATGCACCATCAACCCCCTGAATTCATTGTGGGACTTTGCATCTGGTCCATCAATGGATAAAGATACTCTTTGAATGGATAACTCCTTAATCTTTTTGGCGACTTGTCTTGTTATAAGTGTTCCATTTGGTGAGAGTACAGGTTTTAGCCCAAGGCTCTTGGTATAGGCTATTAAATCAAATATATCTTCTCTCATAATGGGCTCGCCACCTGTAAATATCACTATGGGATTTCCCACCTGCGCTATGGACTCAAGGAGTTCTTTTCCTTCTTTATTGGTGAGTTCATCTTCGTTTGGGGTGAGTTTTGCCTCTGCCCTGCAATGTTTACATGCAAGGTTGCAGGCAGATGTCACCTCCCATGCAACCAATCGTAAATTTGGTTTTAATTTATCCATAACTACAGCCAATTTTTTTAATAGTTGTTCTGTGAAATAACTAAGTATCAGTCTGCACCAGCCCTCTTAATGCTGATTAGACTCTCAATGGCAACCATTTTTTCATCCAGCCATCCCATTTTTGTAGCAGCCTTTATCTGGGAGTATTCCCTGATACCTGGTATGCAGCAATTGGATGTGCAATTTTTTTGTCTCAAGGTTGAGATGATATCGAGATAGGCAAGGGCAGGTTTTACCATTATAATGTCTGCACCTTCTTTTATATCAGCCATGGCCTCCCTCAATGCCTCCCTCTTATTTGGGGGATCCATTTGATAGGATCTCCTGTCCCCAAATTTTGGGGCGCTTTCTGCTGCTTCCCTAAAAGGTCCATAAAAGCTTGATGCATATTTTACTGCGTATGACATAATGGGAAGGTTGTAAAATCCATTTTCGTCCAATACTTCCCTGATTTTCTTTATCCTTCCGTCCATCATATCAGATGGTGCCACCATATCTGCCCCAGATCTGGCGTGTGACAGGGCTGTTTTAGCAAGTAAATCCAGGTTGGGTCATTTAATACCTCTGAGTTTTTAACAATTCCACAATGTCCATGGGATGTGTATTCACAAAGGCATACATCAGTTATAACTATTAGCTCTGGAAATTTATCCTTTATTTCCTTTACTGCCCTTTGAACAATACCATCTGGATCATAGGCAGATGATGCTATTTCGTCTTTTTCCTCTGGTATGCCAAAGAGTATTATTGCCCTTAGTCCAAGGGGATATATTTCACTGATTTTTTTTAGTACTTTATCTATACTAAGCTGGAATTGACCTGGCATTGATGGTATTTCTCTGGAAAAATCTTTATCACTGGTCTCAACTACAAAATATGGTTGAATTAAGTCCTCTGGACAAAGATGTGTCTCCCTCACCATGTCCCTTAAATATGTTTTGCTTCTAAGTCTTCTTCCCCTGTAAAACATAGCTTACTCCCTATTTTATTCCAATTTCTTCATCTGTTAGATAACACGCAGGATCTTGTGCCCAGATATCTCCATAAACTGCCTCAGCCCTGGCCCTAAAGTTCCCTGCACAAATATTTAAAAACCTGCATTTTGCACATCTCCCTTAACGTATTTCTTCTTGTCTTTGAGTTTACTTAGCAATTCAATTGAAGGATCGTCCCAGATTTGAGAAAATGGTCTTTTAAGGACATTTCCAAAGGAGTGATTTCTCCAAAACTGGTCTGCATACACTTCTCCATCCCATGAAATGCAGCCAATGCCACGTCCTGAATTGTTTCCCTCATTGTATTTTAATAGCTCCATGACTTCCTGTGCCCTTTTTGGGTCTTCTTTCAAGAGCTTTAAATAGATATATGGACCATCTGCATGGTTATCCACTGTGAGTACCTCTGGTTTGAAACCTGAATCAAATAATTCTTTGGTCTTGTGCAGAATTAGATCCATGAGTTTTCTGGTTTCAAGGTGGGATAGGTCCTCATCTATTAATTTTGACCCCCTGCCACTGTAAACCAAGTGATAGAAACAGATTCTAGGAATTGATCTTTCCTTAATTAGATCAAAAATTTTGGGAACTTCCATATAATTTCTCTTATTTATGGTAAATCTGAGTCCTACCTTAAGACCCTCTTGTTGACAGTTATAGACTCCTTCCATTGCCTTTTTAAAGGCACCTGGGACCCCCCTAAAAAGGTCGTGGACTTCTTCAAGACCATCTATTGATATGCCAACGTAAGATAGCCCCACCTCCTTTAGTTCCTTAGCCTTTTCCCTGGTTATTAATGTACCATTTGTGGATATAACAGCCTCATGCCTAGCTCCACAGAATATTTTGCCAGTTCCACAAGGTCTTCCCTCATAATGGGCTCTCCACCAGAAAATAGGACAACAGGCACACCAAAGTCCGCAAGGTCCTTTAAAATCTCCTTTGCCTTGTTAGTGTTTATGGGATCATTGGCATTTAATTTTGCTGGGCATAGCAATGGACACACTTTAAATTACACCTTTTGGTTATATTCCAGACAATAACTGGCTTTTTGTCCTTTGAAAATTGCAACAAATGTGATGGGAGCTTTTTGGAATCCCTGCCATACCTAAGTGCATCTGATGGTTCAACATTGGAACAATATAACTTTGATATTCCAATCATTGGTTTCTCCTTAAATTTTAGATAGTTATTTTTTTAGGAAAAATTGGTTGCTTGTGATTTGCCCATCTTTTTATGGGCACATAAATATCGTCTA
Source organism: Desulfothermus okinawensis JCM 13304 (assembly GCA_001311565.1). Lineage (GTDB taxonomy): Bacteria > Desulfobacterota > Desulfovibrionia > Desulfovibrionales > Desulfothermaceae > Desulfothermus > Desulfothermus okinawensis. The sequence goes on along the minus strand of BBBM01000031.1, from coordinate 13,331 downwards.
AAAGGGAACTTAGTAAGGTGGCCAATGGAAATGGCGGATAGTTGTATTTTGTCTTCCAAAACACATAGTCTTTATCATTAAATGATTTAATTTCACCCATATGGGTAATAGACCAGATTAAATAGTTAGTCTTTGTGTCATAGATGTCAATTTTTATGGCCATCCTGGTTGGAGATACTCCACCCCCTAAAAATATATAGGTTATTTCAGGAGTTATAACAATATTGCATTTCCTTTCTCTGGCCTTTTTCATGGCAATTTCTAAATCTTGGATTTCATCTTTGGACATTACAAGTCTATTGAATACCCGGTTTTTTTAGGAAGTTACTGTATAAAATTTTTGTGAGTTCCTTCTTAAAAAAAAGGCTTATCTTTATCAATTCTAACCATTATTTTAAAGGGTATTAAAAATCCAGATGGAGGGTGGTCTGGTAGGTTTAATGGATATATCAGGAAGTTGGGTTCAGATTTAACTATTTTGGGCTGTCTTCTAATGGTAACGGAAGTGTAGTCAACCTCTACATTGTTAGTAGTACATGATGTGATTAATAAAATTAATATTAATAAAGCTTTTTTTTTCACTTTATTGTTTCCTTTCTGTTGGACAAGGAGCTTCCTGGATACATTTAATAAGCTCTTGTTTGGAAATAATCAGACTTCTTTTAAGTTCCTGTTTCTTTTTCTCAGGTAGGGTGGAAAATATTTTTTTTCTAATATCCTATCTAGATTATCCATCTCTATTTGAATTTTTTTTTATTTTTCTCTGGAAATCACCATTGGAAATCCATATTTTACCAATTAGTTCTGTAAGTTCTCTGATTTCACTGGTTAATTTTTTTTAATTGTTCAGGGGTGAGCTTAGGTGCTTTAGGTGCTGTTTTATTCTTTTTTTAAAAATTTAAAAAAAAGTTTTTTTACATTAAACATACTACATGCCTTTTATTTTCATTGCCATGGGCAGTGATAGTATGAATATTATTATAACTGGGATTAACATTGCTATTGCTACTTTAAGCCCAGATGTTTTGTGAACATATTTGTAACCCAAAAAAATTACATACACTAGACCATATTATACCAATAATTGGGCCCAGGAATGGAAATATGCTCATGACCATAGGTGCAGAAGAATAGCACAATACTTTGAATGTCCCCTTAAATCCCCTTGAACCGTCTTTTACTAATAACAGGCATAGGTGGTTTATTCCTGCTGCCATAAATAATAGTATTGTTAGTAGAACTGGATATAGAAGGAGCCAGAGCAAAGATGCCATGCCGTGAAGCCCCAGGTTTAAAAAGTCCATTTCATGGGCTGGATTGGACATACCGATTCCAGCTATAGACCATATCATCCTAAAGGCAGTATAGAATTCAGAAATGAGTAGATAGAATATAAGGGGTCTTGTATATCCACCCCTGGTGGACATGGATTTAAAAAAATTCTTTTGGACTAAGGCATACCATTTTTATTGTATCAAAAAAACCAGCAAAAAAAACCTTTTTGTTCGAGCTCCTCCCATGGAATGGAAAAGGTTTTCCTTGTATATCCTGTGTCTTCTTCCCCTTGTTCAAGCTCTGATAGGTCATATTTTTCGTTTTCATAGTTGAGTTTTTCAAGGCTTTCCCATAGATCTTTGGATTCTTGCGTATCTTGAGCACCATCTATATTGGGTTCACTTCCATTTTCTTCTTCAATGGTCCTGAATCTAAATTTGTGTTTACATTTTGGGCAGGTGGCAATTTGTGCATTTTTTTGGTATTTTGTCTTCAGGAATATCCTTGGAAAATCCGCATTGTGGACATGTTATTTCCATTTTAAGGTTCCTTTTTTTTATAATTGACAATTTTTAATTGAAGATAAAAAAATAAAATTAACTGGGTCAAGTTTTGAATATTTCTGTCATAAATATTTAAATAAGTATATTGGGAACCCACTATGTCACCACTTATAGACTATTCAAACATTATCAACCTGGTGCAAAGGGAATTGGCCAAAAGATACGATTTAGATAAAAGCATAATAAATGTACCAGGAAAGTCCATTGCGTGTAAAGTTGATGAAAATTACTATATGATGTTGCATCCATCTTTTATTGAATATCTATGTAAGCTCTGTGGAATCCTACCAAACTCCCTAACACAAACACTGATAAAAACAGGAAATTTGATTGCGGATCCAGTGACAAGGGATTTTTATCGTCTGGTAGAAGTGAGATGGACCGCTAACATGGCACCAATCAAGGTGAAGGCAGGATTTGTTTTAAGTAGCCTGATTGACAACAGTATTAGATTTTATAGCAAAACTATTAAGAAAAGTTTAGATGTGTCAGATCTAAAGATATCTCTTAGGTCAAAATCAAATATTCAGTCCCTTTTTGTGAACAAGACACCACTTAATTCAACTGTTTTTTTTGATTAGGATCTTGGTGAAAGGCAATTAATTTTATATCGTTTTTTTTTAAGAGCCATGATGTAAGGTGAAATTTTTTTGTTTAAAGAGGGCGAGCTCGTCTTTTGGTAGTGGCTTTAGGGGGGTTGATTTGATTTTTAATGGATTTATATATTTGCCATAGTGCTTTACCCTAAAGTCCAGATGGGGACCAGTTGCATATCCAGTGGCTCCAACATATCCAATCACGTCACCCTGAAATACCCTTTTACCCACCCTTAGTCCTCTAGCAAATTTGCACATGTGGTTGTATATGGTAACATATCCATTGGGATGCCTGATTTTTACATAATTTCCAGCAGCCCTGTCATGGGCCTTTTTTTATTACTATTCCGTCGGCAACTGTCTTTATTGGTGTGCCCCTTGGAGCCGCATAATCCACCCCTAGATGTGGCCTCACTATTTTTAGAATGGGATGGTATCTATGGTATGAAAATCTGGATGATATTCTGGTAAATTTCAGGGGGGCCTTTAAAAAGGATTTTCTAAGTGGTATGCCATTTTCATTAAAATAGTCTGTTCTCCCAGAGCTGGTAGTGTATAAAAATGCATTATATACTGTCCCCTGATTTATAAATTGAGCAGCCAGTATCTTTCCATAACCTTTAAACCTACCTTTTCTGTATCTCTTTTCTACAATAATCTTAAATGAATCACCTACCCTTACATCTCTAATAAAGTCTATATCCCATGCAAAGATTTCTGATAATTTTAATGCCAGAAAATCTCCTTCCCCTGTTTTTTTCCACTGCTTCAAAAAGGCTGGATTCAATTGTTCCCTGCACTATGGTTGGTTTAATGTAATATTTTATACGTAATTTTTCTATATTAAAATCACCATTTTTTATATTAACTTTAATTTTTTTCTGTAGCATTTATTTCATATTCAAAGGAGATAAGATTGTTATCCTTCAGATATAGGGTGTATGGCTGGCCCACAACTAGTCTGTTTAAGGGATAAATTTCCTTTGCTTTTTTTTGTTAAATATATTATATCAGATACATTAAGGTAATTTTTTTAGAATTGAGACCAGATTTTCTCCTGTTTTAACTCTATTTTTAATTGATTTTATTTTTGGTTTGCCAAGATTATTGGAGGGTAGTGTTGCAGTTTGTAAATCAAGTTTTTTTATTTTTCTGGTAATTCGGTGTGCGTACATTTTCCTTTGTGGAAAAGTCTATAAAATACAGCACTAGAAACGTCAGAAAGGTTAAAAATCCAATTGTAATTGTAAATAATTTTTTCTTTTTACCGGCAACTATCTTTTTTTCTATTCAGGTTGTAGTAGATATATTTATCCATAATTTTTACTGTGTAAGGTTGACTAATTTTTATATTTTTATAACTAAATAATTTCAAATTAAAAGTCAATTTTTGATAGAGGAATTGACTAGTCGTCTTAGTAGTAAAGATTGACATAGAGGTTGCCGCATGATTAAGTGAATTTTTATATGGGTATAGACATAACATGAAAAAAAATAAGGGAGCAAAAGATATGTTTAGGGAGGGAGGGGTCAACGTGTCTGAATCCCGAGAAAAGGGCATTGATAGACGTAGGACTTTAAGGATAAGGTACTCTGGTCTAAAAAGATTGGGCCTAGATGATTTAGAAAAGCCTTCTATTAAATTTGCTGAAACCAAGGATGAGCTAGAACAGGCATTTGCTCTGGTGTATCAAGTGTATTCAGAAAAAAAAGTATATAACAGACCCAAAGGAGCACAAACTATATTTTTCCATATATTCTCTCTTGCCTGAGACTGTACATATTATAGCTAAGAGGTATTTAACAGTAATATCCACATTAACTGAGATTTTTGATACAGAAGACTTTGGTCTGCCAATGGATGTGATATACAAAGATGAGCTAGATGAGTTAAGGGAAAAAAAATCGCAACGTGGTGGAATTATCAGCCTTGGCAACACCTAGGGAATATAGGTGGAAGAATATTTTTTTATATCAAGTTCAGGTTATGTATTGGTATTCACTTTATAAAGGTGTTGACGATATATGTATTGCAGTAAATCCCAGGCATGTTAGATATTATATGAATTTATTCCCGTTTGAAAAGTTGGGGGAAGAAAAGATGTATCCAAGGGTTAATGCTCCTGCAATAGGTCTACGTGGCAGAGTTGAAGACTCTATCGAGGAAATGATAGAGATATTTCAGGCATTGGATATGGAAACTCCACTGGATTACTATTTTTACTTAATGACAGGGTCAAGGCCAATAAAAGCCTCTTCCATATTTAGACATGATTTAGAGAAGGTAAAACCTAGGCCTAAACAGATTACTGCAGATACAATTGCATATTTTTTTGGAAAAAGATCCCTCAATAAAAGAGAAGCTTACACCAAGGCAAAGGGAAAAGTTATTGTCTGCATATAAGGGTCTGGATAGAAAAGGAGTTTTATAATGGTGAAGATAAAAACTTTACTTTTATTGCTTCTGCTTTTTTTTCGTTGCCTTTGTTTGTTATGGGCAAGAACTAACTGGTAGGGAGCTGGCTAAGAAGATACACGATAGATATCTAGGAGATAATTCCAGGGCCGTTGTCTCTATGATATTAATAGATAAAAGGGGAAGAAAAAGGGAAAGGAAGTTTGTAAGTGTATTCATGGAAAAAGACTCCATTAGAAAGAATTTTATGAGATTTTTGGAGCCCCAAGACATCGCTGGTACAGGTTTTTTTGTCAATTGAAGATAAGGACGGTAAAACCACCCAATATTTATATCTGCCTCACTCAGACGCTCTAGGAGGATAGTCTCATCACAAAAGGGCAGTTCCTTTGTAAATAGTGATTTTACTTATGAAGATATGGAAAGACGAAGTGTAGATGAATTTGAACACAAAATCGTTGGAAAGGAAAAAAATAGACCATAAAGTCTGTTATATTTTGGAGTCTACTCCAAAGCCAGGTACCAACACAAAGTATTCATTGATTAGGAGTTATGTACCAGAAAATATTTATTTAAGTATAAAGACAGAATTTTATGATAAACACAATGAATTATTTAAAATATTAAACGTAGAAAAATTGGAAAAGATTCAGGGTATATGGACTCCCATGGTCATGGTCATGGAGAATTTAAAGCGAAAACATAAGACCATATTGAAAGTTGAGGATATAAAGTACAACATAGCGGGGATTGGAGATGATATCTTCACAAAGAGAAATCTGGAGAACTGGTAATTTATTTTTACTGACACTAATTTTTGTATTTATTTTGCAAAGTATATGTGTTGCTGGTAACAGTTATACATTAAATAAAAAAAGATTTTTCCCTTTATAAAGATTTCAAAGACAATTTATCCATATCAGGTATAATAAAATCAACATTTGCAAATCAATTTGACTATGATAAATTTGAAGACAATAGATATGCAAACCCCCTTGTTAGGACAAGCCTAAAATATGATCTCTCTCCAAGGGACCAACTATTTGTTTTATCAAGAAGAAAATCCTATATTAAGTTATCCCTTCAGTGGAATCTGCTGTATATAGATAACGTAGATGATACACGGGATGAAGACTTTGGTTTATATGAAGGCTATTTGGTGTTAAACAAAGGGCCATTTAGATTTAGGATAGGAAAGCAGATTATTAGATGGGGAAAGACCGATGAAATAAGTCCTGTGGACAATGTAAATTCTCAAGATCTCAGGCTTTTTATTATCCCAACTTATGAAGATAGAAAGATCCCAAATTGGATAGCAGATGTTGAATTTTTTTAAAAAAAATATACGCATCGAGGGGGTGATTATTCCCTTTGTGGAACCAGATGAGGTCTATTTTTTTTGACAGAAACTTTTCTGTATTTAAACAGCTAAAAATGAGCTCCAAGTACTATTTAGATAGATATCCACTTAATCCAGTAATGACGGCATATCTTAAAAATTACGTTAATAATCTCCAGGTGGATAAGGATATTCCCTCAAAATCCCTAAAAAAATATTCAAGCAGGCGCAAGGGTTGGGTTTACCTTTGACAGGGTAGATTTGGCATTTAGTTATTTGAACAATTTTGATCAAAGTCCTTATATAAAGTATTTCCCTGTATCTGGGCTTAGGATAAAAGAAGATTTTTCTGGAGAAAATCTACTTTCTCAACTACCTCTTTTGAAGATGGAGGAAAAGGATATTCGAGCAACATATATTCGTAGAAATATATTTGGTTTTGAATTTGAAGGAGGTGCTGGAGATTTTGGTATAAGGGGAGAGGCTGCTTATTTTGACAAAACTGGTTATTTAACTGAGACTTTAACTTCCATTCATAGGGAAAGCTTGTGGTATGTAGTGGGTATAGATTACAATGGAGAAAATGATCTATATTTAAATGTTCAGTTTTCTCATAATCATATTTTTAATTATAAAGATGAAATTCTTTATTTTAAAGAGGACAATGTGTCCTTACTTGGGGAGTTATCTAAAGGTTTTTTTTGCAGGGGACTGGAAAGTAGGTGTTAAATCTTCATATTTTCTTTCAGATTATTCATATTTAATAAATCCATATATTGAATGTAAAGCCATTCCCAATTTTCATATTGAAGTTGGGAGTTTTTTTCTTTGGTGGTGATAATGATACATTGCTAGGTCAATATGATTTAATGGACCAATTCTACATAAAACTTAAGTACTACTTTTAGCAAGGTTGTTTAAGAAAGATAATATGGACATATCACTGAAATATCCCCGTCTGTTTCTTGTAATATGTTTCATTGTTTTATCTTTTTTTTCTTCATACCTACCAAAGGTAAAGACTGTAAATAACGTTGATTATTTTGATTTAAAGGATAATTCTGCCAGAAAGTTTTATGATAAATTTAGAAAGACCTTTGGAAGCGATGAATTTTTTGTAATAGCCTTTAAAGACGAGCATTTATTTACCCCTAACAAACTCAATATCTTAAAGAAACTAACTGAGGATCTAGAGTCCATCAAATTGGCAAAAGATGTAATATCACTTGCCAATGTGGATGATATAAAAGGCGGTGAGGATTTTTTTGAAGTAAGGGATTTTTTAGAAAAAAATACCAAATTCTGTTAAAGAATGTGAAAAGTTAAAAAAAAGAGGCTATACAAAATCCCCTATATAGGGATAATTTGATATCAAAAGATGGATCTACAACTGCTATAGTAGTTGTTACTTATATAAGACACGATGATCCAGACTACAGGGAAAAATTGTTAAAACGAGTGGATAAGGTCCTTGATAAATACTCTAAGTATTTTTCCTTTCATATGGCTGGTTGGACAATTACTGATTTTGCTTTAAGTCAATATATGAAAAGGGATTTAAAGGTATTTATACCCATTACATATATCCTGGTGCTTTTTGTTATATGGATTTTTTTTAGAAAGCCATATCTTGTACTCATCGCAGTTATAAATATTTCTGCATGTATGATGTCCACTATGGGGCTTTTTGGTTTAACTGGAACTTACCTTCACAATGTTACTTCTATAGTTCCTCCTCTTATTATGTCCATGTCCCTGGCAGATACTGTCCACATCTTTTCCCATTTGGACTCAACCCTTTTTCAGACCATGTCCAAGATAGATGCTCTAAAACACATAATAAGACGACTATTTCTCCCTTGTTTTTTTTAACCACCCTTACAACAGCAGTGGGATTCTTATCCCTAATTAGCAGCGAGTTATCTCCCATAAGGGATTTTGCATTGATGTCATCTGGTGGAATGGTATTTGAATTTTTTTTATGCATTTATGTTTATTCCCCCTATACTAATATATTCTCCCAGTAGATGGGTCTTTAGGGATTTTTCAAAAAAAAGATGATTTTATAAATAGGTTTGTAGAAAAAAATTTATAGATTGACCAGTAGCCATGGAATGAAGCTATTAATTTTATTTTTGGTTATTTGTATATTTTCCTTATGGGGTGCATCTAAAGTTAGGGTTGAGACAGATCTAAATAAATTTTTTATGCCATCAACAAAGGAATATAAGGACCTAATGTTTGTGGAAAAAAAATCTATCAGGTACAGGTTCTTTAGATGTATATTTAAAAACAGATATAGATGGATTTAAAGATCCCAAAAAACTCTATTTTATAGAGAAATTACAAGATTTTATAAATAAAATTCATGGTGTTGATAAAGTCATTAGCTTAAATGACTATTTGAAAGAAATGAATAAATCCTTTCACAACGAAGATCCAAAATGGTATAAAATACCTGATTCAAGAAATATGATATCTCAGTATCTACTGCTTTTTGATATATCAACCCTAGATGATTTTGTAACAGAGTCATTTGATGAAACAAGATTGTCCATTAGATTATCAGAACATGCATCATCAAAACAAAAGATCATTATTCAAAAAAATAGAAAATTTTTTTTAAAAAAAGTATACTCCCCATGATATTACCGCCAGGGTTACTGGTAGGGCCCTACAACAGGTGATAATAATAGATGCATTGGTAAACAGTCAGATAAAGAGCCTATTATATGCAGGTATAACCATAGGTTTAATTATGATTCTGGTTTTAAGGTCTTTGTCTATTGGCCTTATAAGCTTGATCCCCAATATTTTCCCTATCCTTTTGAATTTCGCAATTATGGGTCTTTTTGGAATTACTTTGAATACAGCTACTTCTCTTATCTCTGCAGTTGCCATAGGAATAGCCGTAGATGACACAATTCATTTTTTTGTCAGAATATTTAAAATTAAGAAAAAAAAGAAAATTTGTCTTCTCAAAATTCTGTATATGAAACAATAAAAAATAAAGGCAGGGCAATTATTAGTTCATCTATAATTTTATTTTTTTGGATTTGCAGTACTTATTACAAGTAAATTCCATCCCACCTTTGATTTTGGATTGCTTACATCTATAATTATGTTAACGGCTTTAATAGGTGATTTGATATTGCTTCCATGTATATTGATGATAAGAAAGGACTAAAATAGGAGAGATATTTTATGATAGAGAATATAAAAGAATCATTAAAGGAATGTGGTATATCTAGTAAAGAAGAATATATAAACAATGCCTTTTCAAGAACAATTGGTATTCTCTCAGAAAAAGAAATAATGACACTTTCAAATAGTAGGGTTGCAATACCTGGGATGGGTGGAGTTGGTGGGATTCATTTAATTACTTTAACCAGGCTAGGAGTTGGTAAATTCAATCTAGCTGATTTTGATAGATTCGATGTTGTAAACATCAATAGACAATATGGTGCCAAAGTATCTAATTTTGGGAAACCAAAGATAGAGTGCATGGCAGAAGAGGCCCTGGATATAAATCCCTATTTAGAAATAACTCTTTACAAAGATGGGCTTTCCAAGGAGAACATAGATAATTTTTTTAAATGGTGTAGACGTGGTTGTGGATGGTCTGGATTTTTTTGAGTTTGACATAAGAAGGGAGCTGTTTAATAGGGCAAGGGATAAAGGAATATATGTCATAACAGCAGCACCTCTTGGTTTTGGGTCTGCAGTTTTGGTTTTTTCTCCAGATAGAGGTATGTCCTTTGATGAGTACTTTGATGTTTATGATGGTATGCCTGAGATAGAGAAATACATAAATTTTGCCCTTGGCCTTGCACCAAAAGGTCTTCATATAAAATACATTGATAAAAATAAAGTTGATTTAAAGGAAAAAAAAGGGCCATCAACAATTGTTGCGTGTAATATGTGCGCTGCAATGGCAGGGGTGGAAGTTGTTAAGATTCTGCTAAACAGGGGAAAGATTAGGCCTGTACCATATTACCACCAATTTGATCCATATAGGGGGAAATTTGTAAAGGGATATTTAATTGGAGGTAATAGGAATTATATTCAACAACTAAAAAAAGATTGTGGTCAAAAGGTTTATTTTAAAAATGGAAATAGATGAGGGTGAAATAAAAGTCCCCCAGGTTCCGGATCAAAATGAGGTGAAATCTTTTTCACAAGGACTAGTTAATTATTTAATTGGAGCTGGTATATGCGCTCCATCTGGAGACAATGCACAACCCTGGAAATTTAAGGCCCAGGAAAAAAAGATTTTTGTCTACTTAGATGATCAAAGGGACAAATCTTTTTTTTAATGTGGATCAAATAGCATCTATTATCTCCTGTGGTGCTGTAATTGAGAATATGAAAATCGCAGCCAGTTCTTTGAATATAATGCCTAAAGTTGAGCTTCTTCCATATGTTGATAATTCTAATTTAATGGGAGTCTTGGATTTTAAAAATGCAGTTAAATGTGAAAAAGACCCTTTAAGTGAATTTATATGGATAAGACATACAAATAGAAAATTTTATAAAAGGATTCAAATTGAGGATTCAGTATTAAATTCAATAAGAGAACAGGGAGAGAAAATTGATGGAGCAAAGGTCAAATTAATTTGCGATCGTTCAAAAATAAAGAATATAGCTAAGATAGTGTATAATGTGGATAAGATCAGGGTAGAATTCCGCCCCCTTCATGAGCATTTGATGGAAATGATAAGATTTAATCAGCGGGAAATGTATAGCACCAGAGATGGACTTCCATTAAAGAACCTGGAAGCAGGAGTGGCTGGGGAAATATTTTTGAGAATAACAAAACCATGGGCGGTTATGGAATTATTTAACAAATTAGGGATTGGGAAATTAGTTGCATATCACTCATATAGAGCTCTTATATCTTCCTCAGCTGTGGGGCTTATAATAGTGTCAGGAAACAGTAGGAAATCGTTTTTAAAAGGCGGAATGTCCATGCAAAGGGTGTGGCTTGAGAGTTGTAAAAATGGCCTTCACTTCCAGCCAATGACTGCAATTACCCTTTTTTTGGGAAAGATGGAAAAGAGAAAAGAATAGTTTTCTTGATAGACATAGAGAGATGTTAGCACAAATTTGGCCTCAATATGAACATCTTTTTGAGCTAGATTTAAGCTAATGAGTCTCATATTATGCTCTTTAGGTTGGGATATGCAAAATCAGATGTAAAGGTGAGAACCCTTAGAAGGAATATAAATCAAAAAAATTTTATATTAGTGCTTCAGACTATAGTTGGGTAGATATTGTAGCCTATGATCATATTGAAGCAGCCTTTAACATATTGGCATATCATCTAATTTTGTATTTCAATGAGCCAAGGGTTCCATGGATGGAATATTTTACACGAGATTTATTATTAAATGGAAATGAGATGAGGTCTTTTTTTTATATTTTTTTAGATTTAAATTTATTGAACCAGTTAGTGAGATTATAGAATCCATAATATTTTTTTTGAGATATATATTCCCCCTTCCATCCAAAATAAAATAAGGAGATGTTAGTTTTAATTTACTTATATTAATTTTAGTAGATTTTATATCTCCATCTATCCTATCCACTGTAATTGGGATTTCCCTTTTTAAACCATATGCATCCACCAACACTCTAATGCCTTTGAGATTTCCCTGTAAAGTATAGGTGTTTTGTTTGCCCTTTTTTTAATTTAATTAATCCCTGTATCTTCCCTTTTATAAAAATATTGCTGTTATATATGGGTATGGAAGCTATTTTTAGTCCATATAAATCTACATATATATCTTTCATAACAGGTTTGTGAAAAAGATTATCAAGAAATATCCTAGATTTTATTATTTTATCATTTGGAGCATACAAATATATATTGAATGCCCCAATTTTTAATAGATCTGGATTAATACTTACATAAATATTTTTTTTCTGTATTTATATATTTTATTGAATTATCAATATCTGTATATATATTAAATCTAAGTGGGAATTTATATTTTATAGATTTAACTTTTATATGGCCTGAAGTATATCCTTGTAAGAAATAGTTTATATAGGTAGTCAAAGTGTCATATGGAAAGGTGTATAAGAAACAAATAATAGTGAATAGGAAAAAATAAAGAAATAATGTAATTGCTAGTATAAATTTTTTTTCATGACAGTTAAGATATGGTTTTAGATTTTAAAAGAATACGAAGAGTTATTGTAGCTTGTTCACCATTTTTTTCTCACAATATTTAATCTGGTTATGTGTATTTGATTAATTTTATGTAATCTTTCTAAAAAACTAACTGCTTCCTTTAATCCAAGACCTTCTAATTTAATGTCCACAAATTGCTCGTTGTTTTTGTTATCCAGCCTTCTAGTAGATGGGACAATTGATATAAGATTTTCCTCTATGCCTGTTTGTTTTAATATTTTTTTGAACAATACTAACCAAGCTATCAGATCCAATGTCCTTGGAACTGGTTCTAAATCCATTATGTATTAATGACCTATAGGTATTTTCTAATAATGTAATTTTTCCTAATTTTTCGTAAAGCATTTTGCTTTCATGTTCCATGTGTGTTATTTTTTTTGTGTAATGGGAGGTATATAATTAGAAGAAATAAAACAAATAATACAAAAATAAAAATGAACTGAAATTTAAAAATATCCTGTTTGGCTACTGAGTTTATATTCATTACTTTTCTATCTCCACAATAAAATGAACGCTCTTTTTATTTTTATCCCAATTAGCCTGTTTTAAAGAGACCTTATAGTTGGCGTGTTTATTAATATTTTTTTCTAAAACTAGTTAATGTATCCAGAGAATCGGTTTTGCCTTTTAATATCACCTTATTTACATTAAAGGAAAATTCTTCAATAATTAAATTTATATTGTCTGGTTTGTATAATGAAATATCTCTAAGTACAAGAAGGGGATCCATACCCTTATAAGTGGTCTTTTCTGTATTTTGCAACTCATTTATTTTACCTCTAAATACACTTAAGATTTGTTCAATTGTAAGTTCTCTGTTTATTTCTGGAAAGTTTCTTTTAAAAATCAGTTGAATTTTTTTTCTAATTTCCTGGTCAAATTTGTTTATAAAATAGATTTTTGTTCCAAGATAAGTTGATATAAATATAAAAACCATGATTATTGG
>BBBM01000030.1 GCA_001311565.1 Desulfothermus okinawensis JCM 13304 | reverse complement strand
AGCTGGCTTATTTATATGAACTTGAAAATGATTTAGTCTCAGCAGAAAAGATATATTCAAAACTCATATCCCAGGGATTTACTAACAAAGAATTGCTGCTAAGGTTAATTGAAATAGATATTAATCTTGGAAACATACACAAGGCATTTTCCATTGCACAGGATTATATATCTGATCCTAAGGATTTAATAGATGCAATAGGACTTTTTTTTAAAGGAAAATCTATACGATCAAGCAGAGGAACTCCTTAAAACAATTGAGAACTTTAAAGACGAATACCCTAGAATTTCATATTACTATGCTCTAATAAAACTAAAAAAAATATAAAGATGCTGAGAGTGCCTTAAGTCAATTGACGAAATCCCCACAGATAGTGACATTTATTTAAATGCACTGGATCTAAAAATAAAAATATTGATAAATGAGAAAAAAATATAATGCTGCAGAGAAAATTTTAGAAGAACAAGTAAAAAAAACATCCAAATAATAAAAAAACTACGAATTTTTTTTAAGTGATTTATATGTGTTAAATAAAAAGTACAATGAGGCAAAAAGAATAATTGAAGAATCTCTAAAGCAAAATCCAGATGATTTAAACCTTCTATTTCAATTGGGTACAATCTATTACAAATTAAATAACATAGAGAGTTCTTTGTCCATCATGGAGAAGATACTAAAAATAGACCCAAATCATGCCTCAGCCTTAAATTTCATAGGTTATACACTGGTTGAAAAAGGGACAGATTTAAAAAGGGGGTATGAGCTAATAAAAAAAGGCCCTTTTACTCGAGCCAAACAATGGATATTTCTTGGATTCCATGGCATGGTATTATTACAAAATAAAAGATTACCGGAAAGCGTGGGAATATATAAAAAAAAGGCCGTTCAAAATACAAAAATGGACCCCACAATATGGGAACACTACGGAGATATTGCCCTTAAATTAAAAAAAATTTTAAGGAAGCGAAAAAAAAGGTTATAAAAATTCCTTATTAAATGAGCCTGAAGACCCCTTAAAAATTAAGAAAAAAATTGAATGCCCTTAAATAAAAAAAACACTATTACACCTTCCTGTATTAATAATATGGATTTTTTTAAAAAAATCATTTATCCTCTTGTTATTTTTCTCTTTAAGCTCTGGTTGTGCAACATTTAAAAAAAGATCACACCAAACCATCACCTGATGAACTCCTAAATAGATATAGGCTATCTGGGGAACAGGATAGATGTCAGGCATACAATATCCAGGGAATAATATATTATTTTTCCAAACATCAAAATTTCAGAGGGAGATTTTATCTAAAGGGAAATACTAGTTTTCCATGGATTATGGAAATAAAATCCCCATTTGGAACCCTATTGTCCATGATTGAAATAAAAAAAAGACATAGTAAAGGTCTTTTCTATTAAAGAAAATAAAGTGTATATTTTAAAAAAACCCAGTGAAATATTTACTATTTTTGGAGTTAATGCCAATATACCTCCTGGGTTTTTATTAAAAGTATTGACTGGGGAGTGGAAAACATTTATCTCAAAACCAAAAAAAATTGAGGAAGTCAAAAACGGGGTCAAATACTATTTTAATGACCAGTTAGTCAAAGAGATGGAACTAGCCTATGACTTAAACAAAATCCTTATAAAAGGATGTGCAGGAGGGAGAATCGAAATTTTTAATAATTCAAAGGTGGTATTAAAAGACACCAATCTTGGGGAGCTAGTTTTTAAAATCAGGAAAAAAAAATTGTTTTAAGGATAAGTTTAAATTAAAGGAACTGAACCTAAAAACACCGTTGAATGTTACCAAAGAGGTTATATTAAAGGGCAACACAACCCAAAAC
This sequence comes from Desulfothermus okinawensis JCM 13304, assembly GCA_001311565.1. Classification (GTDB taxonomy): domain Bacteria; phylum Desulfobacterota; class Desulfovibrionia; order Desulfovibrionales; family Desulfothermaceae; genus Desulfothermus; species Desulfothermus okinawensis. The sequence goes on along the minus strand of BBBM01000030.1, from coordinate 30,623 downwards.
TAAAAAAAGGAGTGAAATATGTCAAAAGAAAATGCATGTGCCAGCACCATGAAACCATCCTTGTTACAAACAATTCCCTTGAGTATTAAGGCAATTATCAGTGAAGTCCATTTTAACATTATAAAAGGTCTTAGAAAATGGGAAATAAAGGATTTGAAAAAAAAGGCTGGATAGGGAATACCTTAATCTGGGAAAACTATATTATAATCTCAAGGAAGATGATGAAAATCAGCAAGAACAAATAGAGGTTGCCAAAAAGCAAATCGAATTCTTGGAGAGTGAAATAAGCTCACTTGAAAAGCAAATAGAGAACTTAAGGGATGAAATTATAAAAAAAAGGACTGAAGACCTCTAACACAAAGGGACTCCCCGACAAAATCGGGGAGCCAATTTTAAAGTACAGGGGAAAATATGGAAAAGAAAATCGTTATGGGATCGGATCATGCAGGTTATCCCTTAAAAGAAAATTTAAAAATTTTTTTTACAGGGCAAAGGTTATGAGGTAATAGATGTTGGGTGTGATAAGGAGAACTCTTGTGATTACCCTGAATTTGCCTTTAAGTTATGTAAAAAGGTTGTGGAAGATTCTATCCTGGGAATCCTTATCTGTGGGACAGGGATTGGGATGTCAATTAGTGCAAATAGGGTAAAGGGAATTCGTGCTGCACTTTGTTTCAATGAATACATGGCAAAAATGAGCAGAAGGCACAATAACGCCAATGTCCTCTGCCTTGGGGCCAGGGTCATTGGAGAGGATCTGGCCCTAAGTATTGTGGAGGCGTTTTTGCAGGAAGAGTTTGAAGGAGGAAGGCACCTGAGACGGATTAATCAAATAGACTCCTTATAGATCATAAGGGGTCAAACTCTCATAACCAGTCTCTGTCACCAACACAGTCTGTTCAAACTGGGCAGAGAGGGATCCATCTCTGGTCACAGCCGTCCAGTTATCTGGAAGTATAACTAAGTCCCTTTTTCCTAGATTTATCATGGGTTCAACAGTAAAAACCATTCCAGGTACAAGCACTATTCCATGACCTTTTTTTTCCATAATGGGGGATCTGAGGTGGTTCATGGAACTGGAATCCAACTCCATGACCCACCATTTCTCTTACCACTGAACATCCCTGTTCTTTTTCTGCATACTGCTGTATAGCCCATCCAATATCTCCAACTGTATTTCCAGGCCTTACCTGTGAAAGTCCCCTTTTTAAAGATTCCCTTGCAACATTTACAATTTTTTTTTGCATCTTCTGAGACCTTTCCCACAAAAAAAGGTCTTGTTGGCATCTGCATAATACCCATTTAATTTAGTGGTCACATCAACATTTACAATATCACTTTCTTCTAACACCCTGTCTCCAGGAATACCATGACAAATTACCTCATTTACAGAAACACATACGCTTTTTGGAAATCCATTATAATTAAGTGGGGCTGGTATCCCTCCATGGGCTATGGTAAATTCATGTACCAGTGTATTTATATAATCAGTGGTAATTCCAGGGCGTATCTTTGTTTCCACCATATCCAAAGTCTTTACAACTAACTCCCCTGCCCTCTTAATACCTAAAATATCTTTTTTTTTCTTTCAGCCTGATCTTGTACTTTCTAAAATATAACTCCTTTAAGGTATTAAAGGACTGTTTAGATTTATCCTTTTTCATACAACACTTTTTGTATTTTAAACCACTGCCACATGGGCAGGGATCATTTCTACCTATTTTCATAACTTGCACTCCACAAATAAATAATTTAAATAGTTACTTTAAACAAAAGGAGGATGTGTGATAATTGACCTGCATCTCCACACAACCAGATATTCCCCCTGCTCTCATCTAAGCCCCCAAGAGGCATGTGCTTTAGCCATAGAAAGAGGCTTTGACGCAATTGTTATAACAGAACACCAGATACAATGGAATGAAAATGAAATCAAGGAGCTTCAAGACCAATTTCCCCAGATAAAGTTATATGCTGGACTGGAAGTCACCTTGCAAGAGGGGATTGACCTTGTAATCATTACAAAAAAACAGAGGAATAAAAGTAGACTTTATGATTTCCTTTAATGAGCTACTTAATATCCCAGAAATTGACTTTTCAAAAAGCTTTATATTTGTTGCCCACCTCTTTAGATGGTCAAATGACTTAAGTATTGATGAAGAAAAAAATATTTTCAAAAATACATGGTATAGAGCTAAACTCCATCAATATATTGATTAGTGGCTTTGATAAATTGAAAAATGGGCAATATAAACCATATAACCTTGATCTGTATAATGACGTAAAGAATAGATGGGACTTAATCGCTGTTTATAACACAGACAGTCACTCTTCCCTTTGTGTCGGGACCATTGGAAATCAAATATCTTGCAGCAAAATCCCTGGAGACGAAGAAGAACTTGCCCATGTTTTAAAAACAAAAAAAATTGAACAGTTCCAGAATACAAAAGTGTTGTCCAACTTTATGAAGAGATTTTGATTTTTTTTAAAGAAATAGTTTTTCAGTAGACTATTCTTAAGGAGAAGTTATCTGTTTTTTTTGTGAATAATTATTGTGTTTTTCTACAACTTTCACCCACCAGATATGGGAGGTCTTTTATTGCTATATCTTTGTTATTTGCAACTAAGTGATATAAATCCTTTATTGTGCGTGCCTTGTTTCCAATTATTATCTGGTTATCTGGAATGGGAAATCCTTCTTCCTTTAAAGGGTGCTTACTAACTATAATTCTAAAGCTTTCATAAGCTGGATCAATATTGGGATATGCTGCCATTACAAGGGAGAGATTATGAATCTTTGGTGGTGGAAAGGTAATTTCACCTACAGGTAATGCCATTTCTTTAAATATGGAATTTGGCAATATCCTAACAACACTTCCATCAGCAGCTATATTAAAAATATACACATACATACCAGGCTGGGTATTGATCTTTATGTATGCTTTTTCTCCAGGTGAAAAACAGGCCTTATTTAAAGAGGCATCTAAAAAAATAGTTTTAGTTCCAATTTTTTTCCATTTTGTTGTCTCTTAAATTACCTAATACCTGGGTGAGTAATATTGCATTTTGTAAAGGGACCTGTATGGAAAAATTTCTTGAAGTCAATATTTCAAAATTTTTTTAGATTTATTCCCTTTAACACCATCTCTACTTTAACCATAGTTTTACATGGCTCAAGATAATAACTTCCCATAATAAGTACATCTACATTAAGATTATTTAGATCATCTCCAGATTTTTTTTGTATCCTCAAATGATGTTATATCTTCCATTAAAATCCCCAGTTCCTTTCTGGATACTACCTTAATTCCTTCAAGGTTTAGAGCTGTGGAAACTTTGTCCCTCCACAAATTTCCATATGCAGTAATATTAAAACTTTTTGCATCATATATATAAGTTATAGCCACCCGTTGATTGAATCTTAGTTTGCTTTTTAAATCTTTTGCAAAATCGCTGGCAGGACCTCCAAAGGCCACAATGGTAAATGTGGTTATAGATATAAAAGTTGCAAGAGCTAGATGGGGATATAAAAATAATTTCCTCACACATACCTCCCTATAAAGTCGCCTTTTTTTATTCCACTGGAAATACAGGTATATCCCTTTTTCCCCATACCTCTGGAGACTGAGAAGGATCAGATGATACTTTCCTAATCCATTTTTTTAGGGGCATAATTAATTCATCAATCTCCACATAACCATCATCATTTTGATCTATGTTTGTAAGGCCTGATGTTGCCATTTGATATAGGGCTGAGATAAATGCAGAGGATTCTCCTTCCTTCTCTTTTACACTGGTTTTCCCGGGTTTTGTGCCAAATAATAGAGCCATGTCCTTGGGACCAGTTTCTTTTCTTATCAATACTGCAGGCTTCCACGCCAAGGGAACCCTGCATGCATCAATCATGGCAAGTTTTAATCCCCTGGCAAGGGATATCTTTTTACTTAATTCTCTTATGGATAGACCAGTCTCTTTAAGGTCTTCTTCAGAATCCACAGATGCATCCTTGGGAAGAAGGTAGAATTCTCCTTTAGTGTCAGTTATACCGTGACCTGAGTAATAAACAAAAACAAGGGCATCTTTTTTTGGTTATATTGGAAAAGAAATTTCTGGCTCTATGTTTGATCCTCCCAAGTGAAGAATTCTCTAATATCATGATATTTTCATCTGGAACGCCTAAAAAAACATGTGGCTAATTTTAAAAGGATTTGTTTATCGTGTTTAACAAATGTGAGTTCAGGTAATTCAGAGTAATTTGATATCAAAATAGCGAATAAATATCTATTTGGATAAGGCTTTACACAGTGATGTTTTGAAACTGGTGTAGAAACCCTTTTTATTCCATTTCCAACTGGAGTTTTTATTTTCAATATATCTTTGGAAAGGTTTAAATATTCTGGGGAAACAGATGTGTATCTTGAAGCAAAGAGATATTCTTCAGCATAAAAATAGGTGGGAAATATCTGTTTATTAAAGTAAAGGGATGATAAGTAGTTTCCCCTTTTTTGTAACAGAGTTGGAGCAGACTTTAAGGCAAGTTGGATTTGTCTTCTTGCTTCTTCTATCTGATTTGCTTTTGATAATACAAAACCATAGTCCAAACGATAAAAAGGATTTGTTGGATTCTGATAAACTAATGCCCTGAAATCTGTTAGGGCCTTTTCCCATTTGTTCAAATAACCAAATACTATCCCCCGATTTAAATAGGCAATGGTCATTTTGGGATCAATATTAATGGCAGATGTATAATCTTTAATGGCTAAATTATAGAGTCCTTTTTTGCTAAAACCAAAGCCCCTATTACAATAGGCCCCAGCATGATAAGGGTTTAATTTTATAGTATTTGAATAGTCTTTTATGGCAAGATCATATTCTCCTTTTTCTCCATATGCAAAACCACGCCAAAAATAGGCTCGCTCGTATCCTGGATCTTTTTTGAGCACAAATGAAAAATCCCTAATTGCTAAATCATATAATCTCTCATTAACATATGCAAATCCTCTATTATAATAGGCATCTTTGTTATTGGGATTTAACTTTATAGCTTTAGTATAATCTTTTATAGCAAGATCATATTCTTTTTTTTTCCCCATAGGCCCATCCCCTATTATAATAGGCTGGAGCATAATTTGGATTTAGTATTATAGATCTTGAATAATCTTTTATAGCAAGATCATATTGTTTTTTATATCCATATGCAAGTCCCCTCTTAAAATATGCATAATAATCATAGGGATATAAATTAATTGCCTTAGTACAGGCAGAAATGGCCAGATTATATCTAGCCCTATTATTGTAATCATAACACAATTTTACATATTCTTTTGCTTTATTTTCATTACTAATTGAATATGCCTGTAATATTGAACAATTGATAAATAAACTTATGTTTAATATAAAAACAAAAATATATATCATCTTAATTTTCCATTTAAATTTAATAGCATACGAAAATTATTAACTATTATTTTTTAAACCATTTCATTATTTTTTTTCAATAACTAAATTTACAAAAAAAAGTATAGTCTGTTTCACTATTTTCCATTAAATTTTAACCGAACAAAATACCCAATTGTAGCTAGTAATATATAACATCTTCTTAAGATAAGTTGTTTTTTTGGGATAGTTACTATTTTATTCAGTAAAAAAAATCAGTTTTCAATCACAGACTTGAACTATTCACACAATTCCTTTAATTTTGATTCGTTCAATTGTTATCTTTTTATGATATTATTTTCAGAGTGAGTCAGTAAAAGTCTATTGGTTCAATGGTATCAGCTGTCTAACACAATTTAAATAAATTAACCAAAGTTTGAATAAACTTGGATTAAAAAGAGAGAAATAGTCTTTTAACACCATTAAACTATATTACTCAGCAGGAGGTCTAAAATGGATTTAAAGCCAAATTGCGCAGCATGTTCAATAGCCTTATCAGAAAGGGTTTGTCGGAGAGATACAGGAGGAAAACATCCCAAAAATTGTCCAACAATCACAAAAAAAAGATCTGATTGAAAAAAAGTTTAAGGGAATACAAAAAAAGAAGATATCTACATCCTTGCACAAAATGCCTCCCTCCAAGAAGCAGAAGGGTATGGGAACAAAGAGCAAGGATATGATAAAGTAATACCCATAAAACCTAGGATTTTAGAAATAGCAGAATATGCAAAAAAAGATGAAATTTAGGAGGCTTGGCATAGCATTTTGCGTGGCTTAAGGGAGGAGGCCAAGGTTGTAGAAAAATTTTATTCAGACATGGGATTTGATGTTGTATCTGTAGTGTGTAAAGTTGGGGCAGTTCCCAAAGAGACCATTGGCATCTCAGATAATGAGAAGATTGCAATTGGTAAGTTTGAATCAATGTGCAATCCCGTTTTACAGGCAATGGTGCTTAATTCAGAAGGGACAGATCTAGATATACTCCTTGGTCTATGCGTTGGTCACGATACATTATTTTTAAAATATGCAAAATCCCCTTGTACTGTCCTTGCTGTTAAAGACAGACTACTTGGCCACAATCCCCTTGCTGCAGTTTATAATATTAATAGCTATTACAGATATTTGAAGAATATAAATAAATAAGCAAATATAGGAATAGAGTAGTCTACCTGGCTCCAAATAGTGAAGGCAGCCACAGGACCAATCGGGGAAACCCTATTAACAAAAAGACAAGTATTGTGAACACAGGGAGGAAATAGACTACCCCTTTTATGACTCTGGCAATACTTAATTCCTGGTCCATGGCAGAGACTATGAACACATTGATCCCCACAGGAGGGGTAACTGCACCCATGGTCGTTACCAATGTAATCCAGACACCAAACCAGATGGGGTCATATCCAAGGGACCTTGCAATTGGGAAAAAAAATTGGGATTGTAACAAGGAGCAAGGCTAGTGCATCCATTATTGCTCCACCAATCAAATAGATCAAAAATATAAATCCCATTATAGTCCACGAGGGAAGTTTTAGTCCTGCCACATATGAGGCAGCGTCATATGGAATTCGCGAGATGGTCAAGAAACGACCAAAGATTACTGCACCAAGTATAATTATGTAAATCATACAGGTAATCTTTAATGTATCATAGATTGCCTTTGAGAAACCTCCCATATCTAAATCCTTCCTGAAGATACTGATTAGAAGGGCCAGGGTTGAACCAGCGGCACCAGCCTCACTTGGAGTAAATATACCAAAGCTCAGACCTCCCATAACAAGAGAGAATAATAAAAATATTTCCCAAAAACCAATATTGCCCTTAGCTTGTCTTTTACCATGGTGGACTCAGTGGAAGGTCCCAGGTCTTTATATATGTTACAGATTATGGCCACAGCGAGTATAAATCCAATGGTTAGCAAGATGCCTGGGATAATGGAACCTAGAAATAAAACACTTATTGATTGTCCAGTTTGGAGCCCTATTATAATGAGCACCACACTGGGCGGAATCATTACCCCAAGTGTGGCCCCTGTTGCTACCACTCCTGCACTAAAACCAAGGTCATAATTATATTTTTTTCATCTCAGGCAAAGCCACAGTGGCCATGGTAGCTGCAGTGGCTGTATTGGATCCGCAAATAGCAGCAAATCCTGCACACGCAAGGATAGTTGCCATGCAAGGCCACCTCTTATTTGTCCAAGGAGTATATTGGCCCACTTATACATTCTCCTATTTACACCTGAATAAAAACATATTTGCCCCATCAATATGAACAAAGGGATTACCGTTAGTCCATAAGAAGAAAATACCTTCCACGTCTCCTCACCTACCATGCCAACTGCTGCATTAAAATTTATACACACCCAAAACCCCAAAAACCCCACAATCCCCATTGCCAACCCAACTGGATGGGAAGCAAAAACATAATAAGCAAAAGTAATACTATTCCATAAATACCTATGAGTGAAAAATCCATAAGAACACCTACATTACTTAATCCTAGTTTATCAAAATATAGGGATTAACATATTATTATAATTTTAATTTATCTGCCTATTCCATTAACTCGTGAGTCTCAAGCTCTGATGTGTCTGTGTATGTGATCTGTGTCTGTGGTCTGTAACTTCCATATACACACACATACACTCACACTTTCACATACACCCTTCATCCCTCTACCTTTCACTAATCACCTGCTCCATAACCCAATCAATAAGCAGAGCTAAAGAAATAGGCATATATTTTTTTTCCAAAATCTCAAGAAAATAAATACAATTAAAGCCAAGACCCCAATTAAGCACAAAAAAAATTACAGGATAAAATGGGATCCTCAAGGTCTCAGAGAGTTCTCCAGAATCTTTTATTAAGAGCCCAAGCTGAAAGAGCTTAAAACAAACAAGGGACCAAAATCCAATTGATAAAATTAAGGTCACTACATCTAGTATTGATTTTATTTTCTTGGGCATTTTTTTCATACAGGAGTGCCACTTGAATATGACCTCCCTTTGCTTCAGTTTCTGCAAGGGAGAGGCTGCAAACCATGGCGCCTAAAAAAACCCAATAATTCAAATGTCCCTTTTATGGGATGGCCAAACAGCCTGAAAATAATATTAAAAGAGGCCACAAGCATCATTGAAAGTAAAAGCAGTCCACCTAAAAAGTTAAGTACATAGTTTATCTTTTTTTATTGTCTTCATAATTTTATATGTATTTTTATTTTGGTTATGGGTAACAGGGATGGGAAGAGATACCATATTGCTGTTATCCCATCCCTGTTAACTCTAACTAATACTCATATTTTGCTTTAAGTCTGTACACATCTTTTAAAACTTTATCAGCAGGAATAGAGGATTTAGTGGCCATTTTTTTTCCATTCTACTATTACTTCCTCACATAGTTTTTTTAGATTTAATTGTATCCTGTTTTGAGAAATGAAAAAGCTTTGCATTGTATTTTTGTTTTGCAAATTCAATTGCTTCCTTGACATGATTATCCATATATTCCCCTGTCCAGGATGCCTGTTCCCTGGACATGGAGTCAATCACATCTTTAACATCTTTAGGAAGTGAGTTCCATTTTTGTTTATTCATTATCACTGCAAAGGGATACACCTGAAAAGTAGTAATGGTTTCATATGGACAATAGGCAGCAAAATTCAAGTCCTTTAATACCTCTAAAGAAGATAACAGCCCCTTAACAATCCCTTTTTGGATGGCTTCTGGGGTCTCAGACATGGGCATTGACACAGGCGTTGCCCCAAGAATCTCTAAAATCTTAGATGCAGTGCCAGATGCCCTGAGTTCTAGACCCTGTAAATCCTTTAAAGACCTAATTGGAACCTTGGACATGATATTTGACGGTGCAGACGTAAAAAGCGTAATTACTTTTACTTTTGAAAATTCTTTTGGCCGATATTTCCTGTATATCTCCCAAAGCACTAATGACGCAGTCTTCGCATCCTTAAAGCCAAGTGGTAGTCCAATAACAGTAGTTAAAGGAAAGACCCCTGGCTGATAAGCCATACAAAGGCAACCAATATCAGCCTGGCCCTGTATAACTCCCCTAAACATGTCCTTTGCACCGAGCAATGTCCCCCCTGGAAATGTGAGGACATGAACCTTATGGTTAGTCCTTTTTTTCAACTTCCTTTTTCCACCTCTCCATCTGAATACACGGAAAAGTGGATGCTGGAGGAAAGTTGGCATAGGTTAGTTGGATGGAACCTGCCCTACATAAATTGGGTAGTGCCCCACTAAATAGGAACACAAAACAAAGTAATGTTACAAGTAATCCTTTTTGTCTCATAACTGCCTCCTATTTTTTTTGATTAAAAAAAAAGGCCGCAGACTTTGTTTTGCCTGCGGCCTTTGACCTCTTTTTCTCTTTTTTTTATTAAAAAAACATCCAGGCCAGACCGCACCTCTCCCCAGAAACGCCACCACCAATTTAAATTCCATGTATAGGAGATAGATGCGACTATGACCTTCATGACATGAAAATTTATGGGACAAGATCCCATTTGTCAAGACCTTTTTGAGTTATCCTATAAAAGGACCTTTTTTTACCTTTGTGTTAATACAATATTGGTGGACCAGGATTTTTTTAATACAAAATTATTTTAATTATATTATTTATGTTATCTTTTTTTATAAAAGTAATATTTTTTTTCTTGCAAATTAAAAATTTTTATTTTAGTAATCCATTCCAGACATAAGAAGATAACTTATGGACAAGTATAAAATACTCCAGTCAATTAATCTTGACCAGATTGAATACATTCAGAAAAAAAGTAAAAGTAAAACTGGACCCTAAATCAAGGCTACCTAGATGGTTTTTCTTTGAAGATACTTGGCATTGGATAAACGAGGTCATATTAAGGGTTAAAACATGTCATGATTTTCCAATAAATGGCTTTATTGTGAGGTCCAATGGACAGGTATACTTCTTATATTTTCATTTTTTTTAATTTTTTTAAAATCAAAGGTATTTAATGAAGGAAATTGGGTGCTTAGCTATAAGGTATTGGTTCATAATAAAATTTTTCCCAAAAAAAGAGGTAAACATGCTGGTCAATATGATATTAAAGAGGATAACAGATTTTCACGGACACCTATGTCCAGAACTTGTTATTGGAGCAAAATTTTGTGAGTATGTTATGCAACTTATTAATCAAAAAGGAGAAAAATATAGTAATATATTTGTTGTATCTGAAAATTCTACTTCAGCAGTGGATTCAATTCAAATTTTGCTTGGTACAACAATAGGTAATCAACGTTTAAAAATATTTGATACAGGCAAGCATAATTATTATCTATATTTTATAAATTATATGGAAGCATTCAAATTTTCATTTAAATATATGACAATAGCAGATGATTCTAATTTTATTCAAATTGAAGAAAAGATATTAAAAAAATATTGCAACAATGGATGATATCTTAGAATATCAAGAAAAAAATTGCCAACAAAATTGTAAAATTAATAAATAAAGCACCACGCTATTTATTTGATATAAAAAGAATCCCATGGAAGGAACCAGAATATGAACTAGCTGGTTCATATGGAATATGTTCTAATTGTAAAGAATTAGTACTCAGGTCAAAATTAATTTATTATAAAAATAGATTTTATTGTAATAGTTGTATAAATAAAATTAAATGTGATTTAACTTGTTTAAATGTACAATAACGATATTAATTATCTACAGAAGTAAAATCAACTTCCCTGACCTCTTCAAATGGCCTTCTTCTAATCCTATGTGGAAGGCTAATTGAAGCGCCAAATCAACATCTTCTTCTTTAACTACGTCTCTGCCATTAAAAGCTGCCAGCGTTTTGGCAGTCTTATATACAATTATATCACCCCTATGTCCGTCAATATTTAAATTAATACAGGTTTCTACTATTTTAAATAATAAATCCTCCTTCATCCCTACACTGAAATAAATTTCCTTTGCCCTTTGAATCTTATTTTTTAGTTCAAGAGAGGCTTTTTCCCATTTTTTTATAAATTTTTCTGGTCCTTCTTCAAACTCAGATCGTCTTCTCATAATTTCTATCCTATCTTTTGGGTCCCTTACTCCTTTAACATGCACACATAGTCCAAATCTGTCCAGGAGTTGAGGTCTTAACTCCCCTTCTTCAGGATTCATTGTTCCAATTAAGACAAACCTAGCTGGATGAGAAAAGGATATGCCTTCCCTCTCAATTGTGTTTACTCCCATAGCAGCTGCATCTAGCAAAATATCTACTATATGATCGTCTAATAAATTTACCTCGTCCACATACAAGATACCTTTGTTCGCCTGGGCCAGTATACCGGGTTCAACCCTCTTTTCCCCAGTTTTTAAAGCATGCTCTAAATCCAGTGTACCTACTACCCTATCTTCAGTTGCACCAATGGGCAGGTCTACAACATTTACAGGCCTGGATATAATCTCCAGATTTTCACCTCTTAATCTTAATTCTCTGCACTTATCATTAAAACACCCCTCACAAACATCCATTGAATCACTGGGTGATATTTGAAATGGACAATCTTTTATTACTTGGATTTCTGGGAGTATGCTGGCAAGGGACCTTACTGCCGTAGATTTTGCAGTGCCCTTTTCTCCCCTAATCAATACACCTGATAAGGTAGGATTTATAACGTTTAAGATCAGTGATAATTTCATTTTCTCCTGACCTACTATTGCCACAAAGGGATATAATCTTTTTTTTCATAATAGCTCCTTGCCTGTTATATTCAATAAATTTTCTGCCTTTAAATCTTCAAGTTTGTAATGAATACCATTTAAAAAAATAAGCCAGTTTCTTTGCCATTTCAAAATTCATTATTCCAGATTTCTCTGTGTCCACTACAAAAAAATTTTGTATCCTTAAACTCAGAGCCAAGCTTTTTTTGCCATTAAAAAAAGTCTCCTTAATTGGATCATCAAAATATCCCAGTGAAACATTTGCCCTACCATCTGTTATAAGGATAACAATTTTCTTCAAAGTAGGATCTTTTATGTTTTGAAATGTCAAGAAACGAAAGGTCTCATACAATCCAGAAGATAAAGGGGTCCTTCCTCCAACGGGCAGATCAGATAAATATTTGCCAGCTAGTTCAACTGAATTAGTTGGAGGCAAAATCAATCTCCCCCTATCCCTGTTAAAGGTAATCATGGCCACCTTGTCCCTCTTTTGATAGGCATCTAAAAGTAATGACATTATTGCCCCTTTTGCTGCAGACATCCTGGCCATGGCACCCATTGAACCACTGGCATCCACTAAAAAAAAGTATAAGGGTTCCTATCTTTTTCTCCCTAATTTTTTTCTCTCACATCTTCCTTATTAATTATAATAGCAAGATTTTTCTCACTCTTTGTCTTTCTTTCTAATTGATATGGAGCCGCTGCCCTGATAGTTGCATCCAGGGCAATGTCATTTTTATAGGATTTCATTTTAGCACTTACATAACGCCCTGCCCTTGCCCTGGTCTTTGAGGTGGCCCTTTTCCCTGACCCTGTCCTAAATCTTCTATCCTTAAAAGGTAAAAGTTTCTTGGGTTTAAATGTCTCACCTATTTTAAAAATCTTTTCTAATAACTCACCATTTTTAGTTTTTATATGATCTCTTGTTTTCATTTCTGGCTTTATATGTTCATTATCTGTAGAGGTTTGATTTTTGTGTTTGTGAGTTTTAGATTTATGTCTCTCTTCCTTATTATTCCTGGATTTAGACTCATTGTTTTTTTTTCTGAGGACTCTTTTTTTTGCTCCTGCTTGTTTGTAGCCATTCTTTTTCTATGCTCCAAGACATAAGGAGCCATCTCCATTATATGGCCTTCTTCTACCTCTTCTTTAAAATTCAAGGCTGCATCTGCCTTTGCAGCCTGCTCTAAAATAATGTCGGCCCTATGGCCTGCACAATTTTGTTCCACACATAAATTTGATATAAGTATCCTCAGTTTATTTGATATTCTTACCCGTGGTAGGATAGATTTAGCCTTTGTTATCTGGTTCATATATTTTTTTATTCAAAGGGGAAAATGAATCAAAAAAATCTAATTGGATTTCTGTCAAATCCCTCCCTTCTCAATACTGTTTCAACCCTTTGCTTTGGGTCTCTTAGTCCCTTTACCTTAACACAAAGTCCAAACCTGTCTTTAAGTTGAGGTCTGAGATCACCTTCTTCAGGGTTCATGCTGGCAATTAAGGTAAATTTCGTAGGATGTGTTACAGATATGCCCTCTCTTTCAACTATGTTTACTCTGGATTCCAGGACATCCAATATAATGTCCACAATATGGTCAGGGAGTAAGTTTATCTCGTCTATGTACAAGACTCCCCCATTAGCACGGGCCAAAATCCCTGGCTGGAAACTTACCATTCCTGATCTTAAGGTTTTTTCAAAATCTATTCCCCCAACCACCATATCTTCAGTGACATTAAGGGGCAAGGTAAGTACAAAAGGCCTTCTTTTTATCTTCTTTTTTTTGCAAGAACAAAAAGAACACCCCTTACAATAATATTCATCCTTTGGACCTAAATTAAACAAACAACCCTCAAACACCTCAATATCAGGCAAGATATCATAAATGGATCTAACTATAGAGGACTTACCAGTTCCCTTTTCTCCCTCAATAAGCACACCATTAACCAGGGGATTCACTAAACTGACTAGAATGGCTTTTTTTTAGATCATCTTGCCCCACAATAGCACCAAAAGGAAAATTCATCTTCTGTCCTCCTATAAAATTTTTATTTATATAACTACATACATATTGTCAATTAAATTTTTTATTTATAAGTAATATTTATTCTTGACATAATAACATTATTTGCTACTCTCACACAAAAAAATAATGGGAGGAGGAAGAAATGAAAAAAATTATTTGCTTTTCTTTTATGTTTTTTTTCATTTTGTATTAACATATGTTATTGTCAGTCTGACAAAAACTCCTACAATTTAGATGAAATAGTAGTCACTGCTACCAAAACCAAAAAGGAAATTTCTAATGTTCCTGCAAGTGTTAGTGTTATTACTTCAAAGGACATAGAATTAAAAGAAATGCATAGCATAGATGATGTATTAAATGACCTGCAGGGTATTTATTTTAAGAGGTCAAAATTCTTAATGGACTCCACTGCAGGTATAAGAATGAGAGGGTTTATGGGAGACAAATATGTACTTATAATGATAGATGGCCTTCCTATAAATGACGCTTATACTGGTGGGGTTAAATGGGATGACATTCCTATAGATTCTGTTGAAAAAAATTGAAATAATAAGGGGCCCAGGCTCAACACTTTATGGTGGAAATGCCGTTGCTGGAGTTATTAACATTATCACAAAGACCCCAAAAAAAATTCAACTTTCAGGCAAAAGGTGGTTTGGGAACATATTCAACAAAAAAAATATTCTGTTTTAGGTGGAGACAAAATTTTCCATAAATTGAGTTTTATGATCGGGTTTGAAGGAGAGGAAACAGATGGCTATCCCACTACAGTGGTAAAAAAAAGCATCAGAACTGGGACAGGAAACGTCAGTGGCGGATATTTAATGAATGATAAATATGGGCATCCCAAGTACTGGGTTGTTGGAAATAAGGGAGATAATGGTGCAAGAAGAAATGTCATTACTGGAAAATTAAAATTTGATTTGTCAGAAACAGGGAAAATATCTTTTACAACAATAAATGGTATATATAAATATGACTATGACAAACCCCATACCTATATGGGAACCTATGGTAGTACATCTACCTATGCCATTGCAGGGGAGGACAAAAAGGCACAGTTTAAACCGTATGACTTTATATCTTATACAGGTATAGGGAGAAAAGAGACAGGTGCCTATACATTATCATATGAAGATATTTTTGGGAACCTCAATTTTTATTCCCAAGTCGGCTTGGTAAAGACTGAGGACAAATACACCCTTGCAAAGGGGTCATCCTTAAATTTCTACTATGATTCTCCTGGAAAGTTATCTATTACTAAAACCAGGGCATGGTTTGGGGAGATAAGGGGATCTTTTCATTTATTTGAAAAACACACACTCACCATTGGTACTTCGTACAGGACTGATGATGCAGATACCAATGAATATCCCATACCATTTTACAGGAGTTTTGATCATCACGAAGAATGCACATTCCATTCTGGAGGAGAGTCAAAGACATGGGCATTATATCTTCAAGAAGAATGGGATTTGCTAAATAACCTTACCATTTATCTTGGGGCAAGATATGATTGGTGGAAGGTGTTTGATGGATATTCAGGTAAACCCAACCTAGAAGAAAAATATAAGAGCAATACAGATTCTCATGTAAGCCCCAAAATATCTCTAGTATATAAACCCTTAGAAAATACTGTTCTAAGACTTTCTGCAGGCAATGCCTTTAGACCACCAACAATATATGAACTATACAGGACATGGCAGTGGTGGAGTACCACTTATCAAAGCAATCCCAATCTTAAACCTGAGACCGTGTGGACCTATGAAGCAGGGGTTGAACAGTATCTATTCAATAAAAAGACAAAACTAAACATTACAGGTTATCTAAATCACATAGACGACCTGGTATACACAAGGATAGAGGGACACAATAAAATCAGGACCAATGCAGGTAAAGGAAGGACCTATGGTCTGGAGACTGGAATAAACCACAAGTTATTTCCATGGATGAATATATGGACCAATTTAACTCTCACCAATGCAAAAATAACAGACAACCCTGCAGATCCAGAAAGTGAAGACAAAAAAAGTGCCAGGTATTCCTACCACAACATGGAATTTTGGGATAGATACAAGTTATAAAATTATTAAGGCCTCATTAGAGGGACGCTATTTCAGTAAAATTTACACAGACGACCATAATAAAGATAAAGAAGAAGGAGTATACGGAACATATGAACCAGCCTTTTTGATGGATGGGAAAATAATTATAACACCCATAAAACATATGGAAGTCTCTCTTAGCGTGGATAATATACTAAATAAGAGGTATTATGAATACTATAAAACCCCTGGCAGGATATGTCTGTTCGAAATTACTTATCGTTATTAGCTTATTTTTATTTACTTGCATATGGAATATAACTTCCTTTGCAAAGACCATAAAGGTCATAGACTGTTTGGGTAGGAAGATAGAAATATCCCTCCCCATAAAAAGGATAGTAGTACTAAATTCAGACGCACTGGAGGTTGTTCGCTTACTCAATGCAGAGGATTTAGTTGTAGGAGTCTATTCAAAAATCACCAAAGAACCTGAATTCTGGGGCAATTTAGTAAATCTTCCTAAAGTGGGAAACTGGAATAGTGCAAATTTTGAAAAAAATAGCAATTTTAAACCCAGACCTTGTGATTGCATATGGCACAAACCCTGGTCCTGAGTTGGATACCAAGCTCAAAACATTGCATATTAGTTTACTCAGGTTGAATTTTTACAAAATAAATACATTCAAAAAAAGAATTAATCACCATAAGTAATATATTGGACAAAAAAAAGAGAAGCAAAAAAAAGTTTTTAGAGTGGTATGAAAAAAAAACTAAAATTTGTAAAAAAATAAAATTGCTCAACACAAAAAACAGACCAAAAGGTCTATGTGGAATCCTATAATGATTATATAGCATCAGGTCCAGGATCTGGAGCAGATGAGATGTGTAGTATTGCAGGTGGATATAATATTGGCAGGGAGTTTAATATCCCCTATCCCCATGTTAGTCCAGAATGGATCGTGTCACAAGACCCAGAAATTATAATAAAACCTGCAAGTTGGGGGAAAGGATATTCCCGGAAAAGTAAAGATTTTTTTTAATAAAATAAAAAAACAATATCATAAATCGACCTGGTTTCTTTTTAACTAAGGCAGTTAAAAATAATAGGGTCTATGTTATAGATAGCTCAATATGGTGTGGACCAGAGGCTATAATTGGCATTGGGTATTTAGTAAAGTGGTTTTATCCAACTCTTTTCCAAAAATTTGATCCTTCTTTATGGCATAAAGAGTATTTAGAAAGGTTTCAAAAAATTCCGTACAAAGGATACTATGTATCAAATTAATAAAACACATCCTATATCTTACATTAAAGATATCAAAAAAAAATATATTATAATATTTATATCAATTTTATTACTATTTTTATTTATTTTAGTATCAATTTGTATCGGTCCAGCAAAAATAGCTATACATGACATAATAAATTTTAATACAAGGACAGCTACAATTATATGGATGTTAAGGCTGCCTAGGATAATTACAGGTTGTTTAGTGGGTGTTGGACTTGGCATATCTGGATGTATTTTACAATCCATACTCAAAAATCCTCTAGCTTCCCCATATACATTGGGGATTGGATCAGGAGCAGGTTTTGGTGCAGTACTTATGATTATGTTATTTGGTGGATATAATAAAGATATGGTTGTATTGGGAAGTTTTGGTTTTTCCATATTATCTACATTATTTATTATATCAATTGCCAAACTAAAAGATGATTCCACAGAAACATTAATACTCGCAGGAATTGCCCAGATGTTTTTGTACTCATCTCTTATATCATTTTTCCAATACATAGGCACTACTGATCAGGTACATGAGATAGTGTTCTGGTTCTTTGGGAGTCTAGCCAAACCAGGATGGAGAGAAATCTCTATTGCCAGTCTTATGATACTATTGCCAATTCCTTTTTTTTATATATCATTTTTATGACTTTGACATCTTGACCGAAGGGGACGAAATAGCACAATCATTTGGTGTAGATGTAAAAAAAAATACGATTTTTTTTCCATAGTATTAACATCAATTATTATATCTGCATCAATATGCTTTACTGGAATAATCGGTTTTGTGGGACTGGTTGCTCCACACATTACCAGGATGTGCATTGGAAATGACCACAAATTTTTGATCTTGGGATCAGCTATTAACGGCGCAATTATTGTTATAATTGCAGATATGTTGGGTCAAATAATCTGTGCCCCTGCAGTAATGCCAATCGGTATTATGACTTCTTTTATAGGCGTACCCTTTTTTTATGTACCTTTTAATTAAAAGAAAAAAAGACCTATTGGTAATGATTGAACTAATTAATATAAGTTGCGAGTATAATAAAAAAACATATCTTAAAAGATATAGATCTAAAAATTGTTCCTGGGGAAATTATAAGTTTGGCAGGTCCAAATGGTGCGGGAAAATCTACTTTAATAAAATGTATTATGGGACTAATCAAGCCTTTATCTGGAGATATATTAATAGACAATAGATCAATATCAAATCTATCAAAGAAAAATATTGCCCAGAAAATAGCGTACGTGCCTCAATATAATCATATAAAATTTCCAGTAACAGTGTTTGAAATGGTACTCAGGGGAAGAAAACCGCATATTAACTGGAAACCAGATAACACAGATATTGATAAAGCAGTGTTAGTACTGAAGGATATGGGACTTCTACACCTTGCATCAAGGGACATTAATACCCTAAGTGGTGGTGAGCTTCAAAAAAATATTATTGGCAAGGGCATTTGTTCAAAATACACCTTATATCTTACTAGATGAACCTATAAATAATCTTGATATATATCATCAATTGGACATTATGCATATCTTAAAACAAAAGGCAAAAAAAAGACAAGTTGGGAATTTTAATTGCTATACACGAATTAAATTTGGCTATTAATTATACAGATAAAATTTTAATTATAAATAAGAAAAAAGTATTTAAACAGGGAAAACCAATAGATGTATTAAATAGAGAAAATATCAGAGAGGTATATAAAATAGATGTAAATATATATAAATCTGAAGATTATACCATTATACATCCATTAAAAAGGAGTAAGCAATGAATAAAATTACCATAACCTCAATTATGTGGAGTTCTTATGTGCCTTCTTTTATATCTGCTTCAAAAAAAATTCCTTTTATCAATCTGCACATCTTTTCACATAAACAAATAACAGAAGATTTAGATGCACTAGATAAATTCCTTAAATATTCAAAAGAGTCAGATATTGTTTTTCTATACCTTACTGATGATGGATTTTGGGACAATATATATGAAGAGATGACAAAACAATCTCAGGGTAAGCTTATTATAAGCACTTCTTTTGATCCATAAAATGGGGCAAGGGAGCAAATGTAGATGTAGATGTATGTGCCAGGGCTTATGAATATATATCAAATGGAGGTGAAGAAAATTACAAGAGACTCCTCATATATCTTGCATCGCTACTAGATAAAAACATCATTTGTGAAGAGCCCTCCCCCATGCCTTATCAGGGTATTATAAGGCCTCCGGATACTGAGGTATATTCAACTTATGAAGAATACTTAGAAAAATATCCCAAGAAAAATAGTCCTACAGTTGGCATACTGTTTTCCAGAAATACCTTTATAAACAGTGACAGAATAATAGAAGAAGAACTAATTTTTCAACTGGAAAAGCAGGGTCTAAATATTTTGCCGGTATTTAGTCATTGGGTTGTAGATAAAGATGCAGGGGCAATTGGTCCTATTGAAACTGCCAAAAGGTATTTCTTTGATAGGTCAGGAAATATAAGAATCTCTGCACTTATAAATATGCAATTTTTCTTTATGGGCAGGGAAGATAAATCCAGTGAAGTTGCAAACGAAAGTGTAAATTTTTTTTAAAAAACTAAATATTCCTGTATTTAAGCCTGTTATATCTTACTCTTTGACGCCACAAGAATGGTATGAAAGCCCACAAGGTCTAATATCAGATGTGACCTTTGGTATTGCAATGCCAGAATTTGAAGGGAATATTGAACCAATTATTATAGGTTGTAGTGAAAAATTTTCAGATAAACAAACAGGTAGTTCTTATGAAAAAAAGATATGCATTAAAAGAAAGGATTGAACACGTTGCCAAAAGAGTAGCAAGATGGGTAAGGCTCAAAGAAAAGCCAGTTAATAGGAGAAAGGTTGCATTTATTATCCATAAAAATGAATGTGCAGGATTAGAGGCCACCTTGGGAAGTGCTGCAGGACTGGATAGTGGAGAGAGTATTGTAAGGATAATGAAACTAATGAAAGAAAAGGGATATAAGATTGATAATATCCCGAATACAGGAGAGGTCTTATTTAAAGAGATCCTGAACAAAAAAAAGCAATAGCTGAATTTCGCTGGACCACTGTGGACGAAATCATCTCCAAAGGAGGCTATTTAGAATTAATACCAACAAAAATTTATAATAAATGGTTCAATAAACTTTCCCTTAAGGCCCAAAAAGATATTGTAAATGCCTGGGGAGAACCACCAGGAAAGGAATTAAACGGGGTTCCTCCCAGTATGGTGTATGAAGACAAATTGGTTATTACAGGGTTACAATTTGGCAATGCAGTGGTAATGATGCAGCCCAAGAGGGGGTGCGCAGGATCCAGGTGCGATGGACAGGTGTGCAAGATACTCCATGATCCTGACATACCTCCTCCACATCAGTATATTGCTTCGTATATGTATCTGGATAAGATATTTAAAGCTGATGTTATAATCCATGTTGGTACCCACGGAAATCTAGAATGGCTGCCTGGCAAAGGAGCCGGACTCTCTAATTCGTGCTGGCCAGATATTGCTATTGGGCATTTACCACACCTCTATATCTATAATTGTGACAACCCTGCTGAAGGCATTGTTGCAAAAAGAAGAAGTTATGCAACATTAATAGATCATTTACAGGCACCACAACAGACGTCTGATACATATAATGAACTTGCAAAATTAGATGAACTTATAAATGAATATCTCCAGGCAAAGGATCTAGATAGGGCAAGGGCTCATCAAATACAACATTTAATAAATGATCAAATAGAAAAATCATTTTTAAAAGATAAAATACTCAATAAAAAAATTTAATAATTTTAATGAAGTTGTTTCTTATTTACACAAGATTATAACCAAGGTAAAAAAATTCTCAGACAAAGACAGGAATGCATATATTTGGGGAAAAATTGGACAGGGATAAGACAAAAGAGCTAATAAATACAATTCTTAGATTTGATACCAGTAATGAGCTAAATACTTATAAAATAGTATTTGATGCATGGAACGAAGATATATCATATGCCTTAAAATTTCCAGAGAAATTAAATAGGCAGGGAATACCATATTCAAAGCTAATATATATAGCAGAACAAAAAGCCATTAAAATAATATCTATGATTTTACAGGGGAAAGACATACAAGACATTATAAATTGTCTGGAAATTAAAGACATCAATGAAGAAGTAAAAAAAACAGGATTTTAAGATTTATTGATCTTGTAGAAGACATAGACAAAAGGATAAAAAAATCAGATGAAATTGGCTCATTATTAAAGGGGACAAAGGGAGAATATATACCCCCTGGACCTTCTGGATTTTTGTCAAGGGGAAGATATGATATCCTTCCAACTGGTAGGAATTTCTACAATGTGGATATAACACGTATCCCAACTAAGTCAGCTCATAGGGTTGGGGTATTACTCGCAGAATCTCTTTTAAAAAAATACCTAAAAGAACAGGGAAACTACCCAAAAAAAAATAGGTATGGTATGGCTTGCATCTGATATAATGAGGGCAGATGGAGAGCAGGTATGTCAGATCTTTCATCTAATAGGGGTTAGGCCTAAATGGAAGCAAAATGGACAGATAGATGGGTTTGAGATAATCCCTCTGGATGAACTAAAAAGGCCAAGGATCGATGTGCATATTAGGGTATCAGGAATTTTAAGGGACTGTTTCCCTGCTATGATATCTTATGTGGACGAGGCAATATCAAGGGTTGCTCTTTTAGATGAGCCTGAAGACAAAAATTATATAAAAAAAAGCATATTCTGGAACTTGCAAGAAAAGAGAGAGAGGATATAGATAATCCTGATGTGTTTAGAAGGCTTAGCTTCAGGATCTTCTGCGCCCAGCCTGGAGTATATAAATCTGGAGTCAACCTAGCAGTCTATGCCTCTGCCTGGAAAGTCGAAAAAGACCTTTCTGATATCTATGTCTACTGGAACGGATATGCCTATGGTGGAGGAGGTCAAGGCAAATATTTTGGAGTACCTGCACACAAAGAACTTGTACATAGCTTAAAAGATGTAGAAGTTACCTTTGATAAGCACATATCTGATGAAACAGATTTTTTGAGCTGCTGCGCATATTTTGGAAATTATGGTGGCATGACAACGGCAGTTAAGGATATATCTGGTAAAAAACCAAAGACTTATTATGGGGACACAAGAAATCCCGCCAATGTGGATGTGGTTGACCTTAAAGAAGAAATAAACAGGGTGGTTCTTGCTAAACTATTAAATCCCAAATATATAAAGGGCATGAAAAAAACATGGATATAAAGGGGCAGGTGATATCTCCAAAAGGATTGGAAGGGTCTATGGCTTTGGAGCTACTACTGGTGAGGTAGAGGACTGGGTATTTAATGAAATAGCCAATAACTTTGTGCTAAATGAAGAAATGAAAAAGTGGTTTTTAGATGTAAATCCATGGGCTATTGAAGAAATAGGAAGAAGACTTATTGAAGCAGCTTCACGGAAGATATGGAAACCAGATAAAAAAAACATTGGACAAATTGAAGGCATCATATCTGGAAATAGAAGGTAATTTAGAAGATACATTAGATGAAATAAGGGGTGAGTTTCAGGGCGGAAATATTGATATTTATACGGCCCAAGAGATAAGCTCGTGGAAAGAAAAATTAAATGATATCCTGGAAAATAAATAAAAATGATTTTAATTAAAAATCTTACAAAAAAAGTTTGGGCATGTAGAAACATTAAAAGGTATTGACCTAGATATTTCTAAAGGAGAGTTATTTGCATATTTAGGACCTAACGGTGCAGGAAAGACAACTACAATAAGGATACTCACAGGAATTACAAAACCTAGTTCTGGTTTTGTGCTTTTGGATGGTATTAACATTTTCAAAGATCCAATTAAAGCGAAAAGGAAATTTGGATTGGTAATGCAATCTATTAATTTAGACTTAGAGTTAAGTGTTTATGAAAATCTGGATATTCACGGAAGACTTTTTAATTTGTCCTATAAAGAAAGAAAGTTAAGGATAGGCGAGGTGCTCTCGTATGTAGAGATGGTAGATAGAAAAGATAGTTTAATAAAAAAACTTATCCGGGGGATTGAGAAGAAGGGTAACTATCGCAAGGGCAATGTTACATAGGCCAAAGATACTTTTTTTTAGATGAGCCAACTGTTGGTTTAGATCCATCTATAAGAAGAGGTATTTGGGAGCTTATTAAAAAAACGTCAAAAGGAAGGAACAACAATTTTTTTTGACCACCCATTATATTGAGGAAGCTGAATTTTTGGCGAACAGAGTAGCCTTTTTAAATCAGGGCAAAATAGTAACTGTTGATACTCCTCAAAATCTAATCTCCAAGGTAGGTGGTTGGGCAATAGATATAATAGATAATGGTAAAATGACTAGCATTTACTTTAAAACAAGAGAACAAGCACAAAAATATGCTGTTGAGAGATATGAAACCTTTACTTTGCGAAGGGTAAATTTAGAGGATGCATTCTTATCATTGACAGGGGAAAGGGTCTAATCTTATGTTCAATCAATTTTTGGCGGTATATTTACGTGAAGTCTTTATCTTGAGACGCAGGCTTACAAGACACATATTAAGTATGTCAGTATCCCCCATTTTATACATGATAGCCTTTGGATATGCTATAGGAAATTCAATAAAATTTAATGGTCATACCTATAGAGAGTTTCTCATCCCTGGACTTATAGCAATGAGTAGCATGACCCAGGCATTTTCAATATCTGTAGAGATAAACGTAGCACGCTTTTACTGGCATATATTTGAAGAATTTCAGGCAGCACCTATAAATAATTTTATATATGTTGCAGGGGAAGTACTTGCAGGCATATCAAGAGCATTTCTATCTGTAATAATTATATTGCTTATTGGATATTTATTCCATGTGTCTCTTAGTTATGTGAATATAGAATTATGGCTTGCTGTTTTTTTTAAACAGTTTTGTATTTTCTTCCCTAGCAGTTGCGCTTGCAATGGTAGTTAAATCCCATGCAGACCAGGCTATGTTTTCCAGTTTTGTTATAACTCCCATGGCATTTTTAGGTGGAACTTTTTTTCCCAATTGATAAATTGCCCCACTGGGCACAAAACTTAATTTATCTTTTACCTATCACCCATGCAACTAAAGCTATTAGAGCAGCATGTTTTGATCTTGTCCCCAAGATTTCTTCCTATATAATGCTTGCAATAATAGGTATTCTTTGTTTTTTAATTTCAATTAGTTGTGTCTCCAGGGCAAAAGATTAAAGTCAATTTAATATAACCTGCTTATTCCATTAATTTGGCAATTTGGCATAAGTAATAGTTATAATATTCATACAAGCAACACATAACTCTACAACTCCTGAACCAAATATTACCTATATCCACATTACCACCATATTGTTATCTCATGGCACCATATGCACTTATTTTTTTGAATAATTTCCATTTAATAAGGAGATACATTAAAAAGACCTCACCACATATATTACGTATAAAAAGTAATCTCAATAGTTGATAGAACAGTTTAAAATTATTGTGAAGTAATGGGAATGTTATAAGTGCTAAATTTAGCTTATTCGATTCTTAAAAGATAAAATCCAAAAAAAGCAATCCAAATACAAGAAATATAGATAAAAGTCCAAGACTAATTCCCTGTAGCTTTGTGAATCTAGGTCCTGATTTTACCGCTTGTTTATTGTTTATATCTTTAGGATTTAAATTTTCATGTAAATTGATTTTTAGACGCAACATATGCCCCATTCCATCTTTTACTGTGGCTATCCACTCTCCTCCACTGTTAGGTAAAAAAAGAAAATCTTCCTTTGTAATCTGTAAAACCAATTTGATATGGATGATCATCATCTATCTTCTTTATTTGCACTTTAGAATAGGCCATAGGCTCCCCATCATCATACATGGCAACTATTACTAAGGCTTTTTTTTGTAAAGAAATATTCCCCTTTAACTCCATGAGCAAAGGCCATATTACAAACAAATAGTAAAAAAAACAATATAGGTATAATCTTCATTGACCATACTCCTGCAATTTAAAGCAGGGGTTACTTTAACAATAAAGCAACCCCCTTTACTTTTTTTTTACTTAACTTCAAAGGTAAGGGTAGCTACATAAGACTCAACATCACATACATCTTTATCTTTGTACGGCTCTTCATTTGCTACCTTGATCATCCAGACACCAGGATGAATTATCTTAATATAAGCCTTTCCTGACCAGTCAGTACTGGTAGTGTATGCAAATACATTTTTATCTGTGGAAAAGCCCATGTAAGTAGAATACACAACACCTTTAAATGGTTTATTTTTGAAAATGACCTTTATTGGGAGATAGTCCCCTGATTTTAAGGTAATAGGATTTTTAAGTGGTATAATCTCAAGTGATTGTCCTATTTTCTTATTGACTATTCCCTTGGATTCTCCAACATTTACTATGGACTTAAAATACATTGTGGAATAATAGCACTTAATTACATTACTAAGGCCTTTTTTTTGACTGTCTTTTACCCCCTTCATA
Organism: Desulfothermus okinawensis JCM 13304; assembly: GCA_001311565.1. Classification (GTDB taxonomy): domain Bacteria; phylum Desulfobacterota; class Desulfovibrionia; order Desulfovibrionales; family Desulfothermaceae; genus Desulfothermus; species Desulfothermus okinawensis. The sequence goes on along the minus strand of BBBM01000030.1, from coordinate 4,614 downwards.
AGTCTTGGTGTAAAAGCCAGGTTTTCTGGACCCATAAATTATATATGTCCCAGGTGTTGATGTGAAGTCTGTTTTGATTATAGTATCTGAAGTTAAAATGGAGGTTAATTTATTGTTTTTTTGTGTTTAACACCTTTAATTCTTTTAATGAAGAAGGCTCTAAAAAACCATCTATTGGAAATCGATGCCCCCATCCAATTAATATCCTTATTGGTTCTCCTAAATCTGGGTTATAGTTTGAAGCAATTATCCATGGATAATGTGCATAACAGGTTGAGATAAAAATAAACATAACACTTAAAATAGATATAAAAGTAAATCTTATATTATTTATTATTTTATTTTTCATGTTATTTTTCCTCCTTAAAATTTTACGTCTAATTTTACTATAAATGATGTCCCAACTCTATAATGGGTTTCATCTCCTTTATCAGAATCAAATATATTATCTGCCTCAAATGTCAATTTTGCCTTATCAGACAGCTTTTTAGATATATTTAGATTAACTAAGCTATATGGATCAATTTGTTTGGTATTGTCAGTATTGGTATATTGTTTACTTACATATGAATAATCTATCCCAGCTCCTATACCAAATTTCTTTAATTCATAATAAGGTGAAATATTAATCTGATGATGTGGTACATAAGTTAGCTCTTTGTCTGTATCTTTGTTTTTCGAATCAGTATATGTATAGGACATGGAGAGTGAGAGTTGATCTGTTATATAACTCTTCAAGCTAAGTTCCAGTCCTTGAGTCCATGCCTCCTCTACGTTTTTATATATCTTTAATGGTAAACCATTATATGTCCCTCCTGTATCTTCTCGAATAACCATATTATCAACATTATTTCTAAATCCATTTATATTCAAAACAGTATCTCCATTAAATAGGTACTGCTCCAATCCAATGGTATATCCAATGGATTTTTCAGGGTCTAAATTGCGATTGGACTGTATATAATAACTCCCATGTCTGTATGGTGCATCGTAATATAATTGTCGAATAGTAGGAGATTTAAATGCCCTACCAACAGAACCCCTTATGGTAGTAGTAGGAGTGAGTTTATACATTATTCCAACCTTGGGATTTACTTCACTGCCAAATATAGAGTGGTGGTCAAGTCGTACACCTCCAAGAAAGGTTAATTTCTTAAAAAGGGTAAGCTCATCCTGGATATAGCAACTTGATGTCCTTATATCTTCATTCACCTTTATATGGCTTCCATCGGGATTTTCAATTGAATAATCTATTTTTTTGAGTTTGAAGTTCTCCTCCCAGGGTGAGGATGTTTGCATCTGGAATAGTCCAGCTATATTGTAACTCCCCTTGATTATATCCAATATCACCATTTTTATATCCATATGCATATCCAGGATAACCATGTTCAAAATCCCATAAATATGTGTAACCTTTTATAGTAAGCAAATGATTTTCAAAGGGTCTAAAATTTATGTTTCCTGATAATCTATATGTATTCTCATCTCTGTTATTTGTTTTGGAATAATCACTTAACTCCCATTTTAAACCAAAATTAAGATTATCATTTATATCACCATGAAACTTTGACATAAAAGAATGGCGATATGACCTTATTGGATCTTCGCTAACATCCTCTGCATCTTCATAGGAATAATGTAATAAATATCCATATTTCTCAGATAATTTGTCTCCATAAAATACATAACCTTGAGACATACTTCTATATGAACCATAATCAGAGGGCCTTTGAATAGTACCGTCAGATTTTTTTTCTCTTCTTTATCTTATACCAACCATACCATCCGCCAGCACCACCTTCAGCTTTTTTTAGGAACTTTTTTTTGTAATAATATTTATTACACCTGTTACTGCATCACTACCATATAACACTGATGCTGGTCCCTGTACTACTTCTATTTTCTCAATCATACTTACAGGAATTTGATTTAAACCTATTCCATACTCTCCCATGCCTCCACTTTGGCCACATCCCATGACCCTTTGGCCATCAACCAAAACCAGGGCGTATCCATCATTAATGCTAAGGCCCTGTAATTTTGCTCTCCAGGTATAAGTCCCAAAGATATCGTCATGTACTGACACATCTATACCAGGAATATGCCTAAGTACTTCCATTAAGTTCTGCGCATTCATTTTTTTCTATATCTTCCTTAGTGATAACGTTTGTTGGAATGGGGACATCCTTTTGGGTATGAGGTGTCTTGGTTGCTGTTACTACCACAGTATTTAATGTGTTCGTTGACAGCTGTTTATCTGCTGCTAAAGAAAAATTTGACCAGCATAACATAACTATTAGGAAAAAAAATAAAACCAGGGGGTCTTCTAGCCAGAAAGATTTTTTTAAAAACCTACATAAAACCATTTCATCCATTCCTCCTTTTTCATAGGGTTCCTCACAAATTTTCCCCGTCCTTTTGATATAAAACTTTGCTGTAGGTTCTCAGCATTAATTATAACACGTATACCACCTCCTTATATAAAAAAATACAACTAAAAAAAACAAAAAAATAACATAGATTGTTAAGATAACATTCTTAGATATTTAAATACTTATCTAAGAATAAGGATTAATATTGAAAAAAGATTATAAACTTAACGATAAGAATTAACTATCAAATTAAGTGAAAAGCTGTATACTTAATAAAATTTTTTTATGTCAATATTTTATTTTTTTGTTATTTAGTAATATTTTATTCTAAATAAATATTACCAAAAACCACTGATAATGAATTTTATGAGTTAGTTTAATAACTTCTAACTTTTTTAAGAAAAAAAACTTGACAGCTGGTTAATATTAAATTAGTTAGACTTATCTAACTTTTTTAGTAGCATCTAATAAAAATATATAGACTTAGTTATTAACCCTACGGTCCTACGAGAACGCAAAAAATGAGTTGGTAGTGAGCTATATGGCTAAAAAGTTTGATCTTACTAATTTTATCTGTACTTTTTTTATCAAGAAAAAGATAGATATAACTGGATTAATTTATTCTTTCGAATATTTTCTAAAAATTCGATAATAACATAAAAATATTAAGAAATATAATAACAAGTTGGAGGGCTATATGAAAAGACTTTCCCAGGTTACTGAAGGAGATGAGGTAATCCTTATGGACATAATTGGAGGCAGGAGTATTAGATCTAAACTATTTAACATGGGCCTTACCCCTGGAATTAAGATAAAAACAATTAACAATAACTCTTCAGGTCCTATTGTGTTAGTAGCCAGGAATTCTAAACTTGTACTTGGCAGGGGCATGGCTGAAAAGATTATGGTAAAATAATTTTTTTTAACATCTAAGTTAGATATATCTAACTTAGATAAGCCTATCTAACTTAAAAAGGAGGAAGACTATGGAACTGAAATTAAGTGAGATGAAGGTTGGAGAAAAGGGAAAGATTATAGGTTATGGCAAAGGCGCCAAAGTATTTAGACAGGATTTTTGCAATGGGGCTCACTATAGGGTCTGAATTTCAAGTAATGAGAATTGCTCCATTGGGAGATCCTGTGGAGATTAGTGTAAGGGGATTTAATCTATCCCTAAGAAAACAAGAAGCAAATATATTACTGGTAAAAAGGAGGGAGAGATGAAGAGTATTACAATTGGCCTTGTTGGAAATCCCAATTGTGGAAAGACCACTCTTTTTAATCAGCTTACAGGTGCAAATCTTAAAGTGGGAAACTGGCCTGGGGTTACAGTAGAAAAAAAGACAGGTCAATTTAACTTTAAGAACACAAAGGTAAACGTGGTGGACCTTCCAGGGATATATTCCCTATCAGCAACTTCCCTGGATGAGACCATTGCAAGGGACTACATATTATCTGGCGAGGCAGATGTAATAATAAATATAGTAGATGCATCTAACCTGGAGAGAAATTTATATCTTACATTTCAGTTACTGGAAATGGGAGTTCATGTTATTATTGCATTAAATATGATGGATATAGTAGAAAAACAGAGGACTACAATTGATATACAGGCAATGGCTAAAACCTTAAAATGTCCTGTTGTTCCAATTGTTGCCAAAAAAAAGGTGAAGGTATTGATAAATTAAAAGAGACAATTGTAACTGTGGTATCTAATAAAGAAAAAAAGCCATTTTGAGATAAATTATAACCCTCCATTAAAATGGGCAATAGAAAAAGTAAAGTCTTATATATCCGATGATATAAATGTACCAAATAAAGATTGGATTTCAATAAAATTATTAGAGGGAGATGATACTATTAATTCATACATACAGGATGATTTAAGCTCTTATCTAGATGAAACAAATAATAGTATTAAAGAAAAAAAACAGACATGGATATGGATGCCTTTGTAGCGTCATCAAGATATATGGCCATAGAAAGTTTATGCCAGAATGCAATAAAGAAAAAAGAGAGACATTAAAAAAAATCTATTACTGATAGAATTGATTCAATTGTTTTAAATCGTTATTTGGGCACTTGTCAAGAATTTTGTGTAAAGGCATATAAATTCTCCAAGGAGGAATTATCGGTTTCAAAAGTTTTATGGAACATAGAGTGTAATTTTGGGAGTGCGCTTTTAAATTTTGGCTCTGGTTTTTGCCATTTATTAGCATGTAATTTTTTTAAGAAAGACGTG
>BBBM01000029.1 GCA_001311565.1 Desulfothermus okinawensis JCM 13304 | reverse complement strand
AAAATATTTAGATACATCAGATAAGATATATTTAATAGGCATAGAGTTTAGCTCAAAAGATAGGAATGTGGTAAATTTTGAATGGGAGAAGATCAATTGATAATTGATAACAAAGGAACTTTATTTGACAAATTTGAGTTATAGATCCTGTTTTATAGAGATTTTGTAATTTTTGTTTTCAAGATAATTCCCAAGCCATATGGAGCTAAGTATTACCAGAGGTATGGAAACTACCAGCCTTATGATACTGAATTTTATTCCCATAAAAGATGCCTCGAAGATTGTCATAGGCACCCTGCAGATTCCAGAGGCACCAATGTACGTGAAGATAACAGAGAGTTTTGCTCCTTTTTTTAAACAGGGAATAAGCAACAGGAAATGCCACATATAATCCTCCAACTGTAGTGCCTGCAAGGAGTATGGCCCATACATGTGATAATATACCAGAATCTTTACCTAAATGTTTTTCTACCTTTTCCTTCTTTACCCACACTTCAAAGAGCCCAATTAATATAAAAGCACAGGGCAAAATCTTAGCATCTCTATGGAAAAACTCAAAAAAATTTATTCCTATTTCCTGGCCAGGTCTAAAATGCAGTGCAAATGATACAGCTAAAAAGATAAAGTAAATTCCAATTAAAAAAAAATTTTGTGAGATTGTTCTGTTTTTTCATATTAACTCTCCAAAAAAGAAACCAATTGCTATAGCCACTATTAAACTAATAAAAAAAACTAATCAGGTTTCTAATTATAGTTACCTTAGCCCCAAAATATTCTTTTTCAACAGGATAAGTCATTACACCTACCATCATTAGGGTGGTAGTAAAGGCCGCTAATACCATATAGCCGACACCTTTTTTTTAGTAATATTCCACATAATGGATATGCAATAAATCCAGGAATAAGGGTAATTGAACCAAATATAGACGCAAGGATAATACCTAAATATTTATTTTTATTTCCAAGATAGGTTATTATCATTTTATCTGGAACTAGATAAAGGATAATTGAAACGAGAATAAGCATTATTAAAAAGGCAGGAAGTATATTAGTGAATTTTTTTAAATGCTATTTTGAGTGCTTTACCTGTTTTCTGTCTATCAAAAATAAATGAAATTAGTAAACATAGTAAAGTTATGCCCAAAAGATAATAAAACATCATATATTCTACTCCCTAGTTACGGTTTTAGAGCCATCAGACCCACTTACATTTTGTCCTGTCCATTACAGTCACAGCTAGTAAGTTTCAATAGGTTCAAAAAGTCCATTTCTCTCAACAGGTACAAAGTCACACGCCTTTATCATTTCTATTAGCTCATTTTTGGTGAGCACATCTGGTGATTTTGCTCCAGCCATGTGACCAATTTTCTCTTCAACCACTGTTCCATCAAAATCATTTGCACCAAAATATAAGGCACTTTGAGCAAGTTTTAGTCCAAGCATTATCCAGTAGCTCTTTATGTGGGGGATATTGTCCAACATGAGTCTTGATATGGCTATGGTCTTTAATGTTTCTATTCCAAGCACAGATCTTTTTACCTTTATTTTACTGTGTTCTGGCAAAAAGGGAAGGGGAATGAAGCACACAAAGCCATTTGTCCTGTCCTGTAGTTTTCTGAGTCTGTCTAGATGATCTAACCTGTGATCTATATTTTCAATATGTCCAAAGAGCATTGTGCAGTTTGTCTTAATACCGAGATTATGTGCTGTTTCCATTATATCAAGCCACCTATCACCACTTATCTTTTCTGGACATATTCTGTTTCTTATTTCCCTATCAAATATTTCTGCCCCGCCTCCAGGCATCATGTCAAGCCCGGCTTCTTTTAGTTGTTCTAATACATCTGTTACACTATACCCTGATATATTTGATATATGTTCAATTTCAACAGCAGTAAAACACTTTAGGGTAGCTTCAGGTCTCAGTCTTTTTATTAGTTTTAACATCTCCACATAGTAGGAAAAGGGAAAGTCTGGATGACATCCTCCAACTATGTGGATCTCTTTTATTGGTGAGTCCATGTTGGACATAATTTTTTTTTCAATGTGTTTTAGACTTAACTCAAATGCTCCATTATCTAACTTCCTCCTGGAAAAGGCACAAAATTTACACTGGTTTATACATACATTTGTATAATTTATGTGCTGGTTTAAGACAAATGTGATATTTTTTTTTGTGTAGCTTTTCCCTCTTTAAATTGGCCAGATACCCGAGAATCAAGGGATCTGGAAGATCGTAGAGTCTTTTTGCATCTTCTATTGAGATCCGTTTGTTGTTTACGATTTTCTCAAAGATATCTTCAATCTTGTATTTTTCAATTTTTTTTTTGCATGATTTTTTTTCCATCTTAAATATGATTCAGAGGGATTTTAGGATTCATAGATAAAAAGTCAATAAAAAAAGATAAAGGAAAAAGTCATATGAGGGAATTAAATTTTGCCATCTCCCCATGTCCCAACGATACATTTATATTTGGAGGTTTGCTCCTTGGGAAGATAGATTTTCCTTTTGAGACAAGATATATCTTACGGGATGTAGAAGAATTAAATAATCTGTGTATGGAGACCAGATTCCATGTAATTAAGGTCAGTGCTGCCATCTATTCCAGGGTAAGGGACAAATATTCACTTCTTAGATGTGGAGGAGCTATTGGAAGGGGTTGTGGCCCAGTGGTTGTGTCTAGAAATAATATGGCATTTGATGAGTTTAAAGATATAACCATTGCTATCCCTGGAAAAAAATACCACTGCTTTTTTTTATTTTTAAAAAGGCGGTTTTAGATTTTACAGGTAAGGTAGTTGAACTTAGATATGATAAGATAATTCCAGCATTAATAAAGGGTGATGTGGACGCTGGCATCCTTATCCATGAAGCACGTTTTACATACAGAGAGTATGGTCTAAATCTGGTAATGGATTTAGGCAGGTGGTGGGAAGATACCACAAAATATCCCATACCCCTGGGATGTATCCTGGCAAGAAAGGATTTAGGAGACAAAATTATCTCCCAGATAGAGGAGGGTATTATAAAAAGCATTGAATATGCAGAGAAAAATCTAGATAATATCTGGAGCTTTATTAAAAATCATGCCCAGGAAATGGAAGATGTTGTAATAAAAAAACATATTGAGACATTTGTAAATGAATTTTCAAAGGACATTGGTATGGAAGGAAGGGCAGCAATTGAATTTTTGACCTCTTAACCCAGGTCTTGACAAACCTGGGTTAAATTCAAGTTCTATTTTTCTCCTCTATCCCATCTAAATACATGGAGGCAATTTGCTCAATCACCTCTTCTAAACTTAGTTTTTTTTCTGGTTTAAACCAGAAATATAGCCAGTGGAGGGCACTTATAATTGAAAAAGTCATAACAGTTGGATCAAATTTTTTTAATAACTCCAGCGTCCATGAGTTCCTTTAAAAAAATCCCTGAGTTGGTGAACATTCTCAGTCTCTTTGTCCAATATCTTCCTTTTTTTTCTCTGGAGAGAGAAATTCTATTTCATGAAGTAAAATCTTATTGAAATTTTTATTCTTTAGATATGTTTTGGTATATTCCAGCATTATATCCTTTATTTTTTCCTTTAGCGGTGCATCTGTTGTTCTGTTCCTAGAAATAGCCTGCCTCATATTGTTTATGAGCTCGTCAGCTGCCCTTATGCAAATCTTAAATAGGATTTCTTCTTTGTTTGTAAAGTGGTGGTATAATGCTGCCTTTGAAATGCCAACTCTGGGATATTTCCCTGGTGGTGGCCTTTTCATAGCCTTTTTCATAAAAAAAAGTTCTTGTGCTGCCTTTAAGATTTCCAGGGCAGTATCGTGGATCTGCTCTTTTTTTTCATGCATGTATGAATTTTTCCTTTTTAATAAAAATACTTGAAAAATTAAAAGGTTCCATTTAAACCCAAAATGGATTACACCTTTCTAACACAAGTTTATCGAAATGATAAACTTGAACTACTGGGCGCTCATTTAAAAATATATTCAATTAAATGTCAAGGTTTGTGGGTTATTATTAATTTGACTTTGTATTTATGTTGAACTCAAGGGAGTTATGTGTTAGACAAACAACACTTTTGCTAACTCTTTGCTACCACTGCAAAATGTGCTAAAATGTTTATTAAGGAGTTTTGTGGGAGGAATTTATATGGAGTATAAAAATTTGATTTTTGAGGTAAACGAGTATGGTGTTGCTATTATCAGGCTTAACAGGCCAGAAACTTTAAATGCCTTTAACAAGGAATTGGTCATTGAGTGTATAGATGTTTTTCATAAGGTAAACAAAGATAATTCCATTAGGGTTATTGTATTGACTGGTTCAAAAGGTGCATTTTGTGCTGGAGGGGATATAAATTGGCTACTTGCATCAAAAGAGCCTCTTCAGAAAAAGGAGATAATGGACTACACAACCCAAATGGTTCTTACAATAGATAAGGTTAAAAAAACCAATTATTGGGTGTGTTAACGGTGTAGCTGCTGGTGCTGGTACTGCCATGGTACTTGGGTGTGACATTATTTATGCCTCTGAAGATGCCAAATTTGCCCCAAATTTTGTACACATTGCAGCTGTGCCAGATAGCGGGTGTAGCTGGTTTTTGCCCAGGAAAATAGGATACCATAGGGCCTGTGAGCTGTTTTTAACAGGAAGGATTTTGGATGCAAAAGACGCCTATGACATGGGGATTTACAACAAGATTTTTCCTGGAGACAAATTGGAAGAGGAGACCATGAGGCTGGCCAAAAGACTCTCATATGGGCCTGTATCTGCAATGCAAGCAATAAAGGCTATGGTAAAGATGAGCTTTAAAAATGACCTGTCTACCCAGCTGGACATTGAAGCTTATTATCAGGTAATGGCCTGGTGTGATTCTGATTTTATAGAAGGCGTAAATGCATTTTTTGAGAAGAGAAAACCAAATTTTAAGAGATAAATAGGAGAGTTATATGAACATTAGTGTGGAAATCGTTAGAAAATTGGCAAAACTGGACCTGAACTAAGGGAAACATTTTATTCCTTTGTGGATGAGTTCTACAAGGAACAGGATAAATCGTTGACAAAGGAGGATATTAAGGATTTAAGTGAAAAATTAGAGCCCCTGTCCCATATTGATTTTTTAAAAAAAAGAGATTGAGTCTTTAAAAACAGAATATCTATCTTTGCAAAAAAAAGTTGGATTCAAAACTCAGCGAGAGAGATGAAAAAATAAAAGAACTAGCATCACAAATAGACTCCATAAAAGATTTTTTTTACGTCAAAATTAGAAGAATTAGTAACTATACAGAAAGAGGTTGTAAATTCTGTATCCAAAAATAAAGATGTTGATTATTCAAAGGTTGTGTCTTCAATTGAAGATAATACAAAGGGGTTAAAAGAAATAACAAAAGAGCTTAAAGAGAGTTTTAATGATCTTTTAAAAAAACATTAAGCTGGTTTCAACTAACAGGATTTTGTCAAAATTACCCAAAACACTTAAGAAAAAAATTAAGCCTTAATATTAAGGAGCATTTTATATCTAAGGTATTTGAAGTTAAAGGGAAAAAGGTTTGTTTTCCAATATTTGGTAGTGGTACTAAAAACAAAAAGTTACACACTGTGGTAGGTACAGTATTGGATACACCCACAAAAAAAGGATATTGATGAGTTTTTAGATGCTGTTTCTGTGCTTCAAAAAGAAAAAGAACTACCTTCTGCTTTGTTAAAAGTACTTGTGGTGGAACAAATAGAACGAGACCTTGAGAAAGTTGCAGAAAAGAAGGGAATTACAGTTATATGGATGCAAGATTTGTAATTATGGGAGAGGTAGATGGACAAAATAGAGATCAAAGGGATTATAGAAAGGGCAAAACACAAGGGTCTAAAGACATTAGATGAGACCATATCCAAGAAAATACTCTCCACATTTGGTGTGAAGGTGGTTCAAGAGATAGAAGTAACTGGTGCTGATCACTTGGAAGATGTTGCATATAAATTGGGATATCCTCTGGTCCTTAAGGGGATTTCAAAGGATATCCCCCATAAATCAGAAATGGGACTGGTTGTAACTAATTTGAATACCTTTAAGCAGGTTAAGGCGGCATATAAGTCCATTAAATCAAAAGAACACCTTGGTATTGAAAAGATAATAGCACAGCCCCAAATCCAGGGATCAAGGGAATTTGTAGCTGGAATGTTCAGGGATCCTGATTTTGGACCTGTTGTGATGTTTGGATTGGGAGGAATATTTACAGAAGCCCTAAAAGATTTTGCTCTGAGGCTCTCTCCCGTGAGTTTTGATGAGGCAGTTGAATGTATTAAAGAGATTAAGGCCAGAGAACTTCTTGGTAATTTTAGAGGAGAGCGGGCGGTAAGTATAGAATCATTGGCAAATATTTTAGTTGGCCTATCAGATCTGGCCCTTTCCTTTGAAGAAATAAAGGAAATTGATATAAATCCAATAGTTGCAACAAAGAATGGAGAAGTTGTTGCAGTTGATGCATTAATTGGAATTGATTTAGATCTTGCTCAAAAAAAATATCCTCCACGGATTGACCCCAGGAATCTGGAAAAGTTTTTTTTATCCCAAATCAGTGGTCTTTATTGGCGCTTCCTCAAAATTGGGTAAATGGGGTCATCTTCTCCCAGCAAATGTTATAAGTGGTGGATATAGGGGGAGATATATTTTGTAAATAGTAAGGGAGGAGAGGCCTTTGGAAGAAAGATGTACACGGCCTTAGATGAGCTTCCTGATTCAATAGACCTTGCTGTTGTAACTATTCCAGCAAAGTTTGTCATAGATTTAATTCCCAGACTCAAAGAAAAAAAATATCCATCACATGTTACTTATTGCTTCTGGATTTTCAGAAACTGGAGATAAGGGCAAAAAGCTACAGCAGAGATTGGTTGAGGTGGCAAGGGAAAATAATGTGTTTGTTGTTGGGCCTAATACAATGGGACTATGTAACCCTCATGCCAATTTCCACTGTATTGGAACCCTGGTTCAACCAAAACCTGGTGGGACTGCAATGGTTTCTCAGTCTGGTAATATGGGAGTGCAGCTACTTTCTTTTGCCAATGAACAGGGAATTGGTATCAGGGGTTTTTGTGGATCAGGGAATGAGGCCATGGTGTGTATTGAAGATTATCTTGAAGCATTTTATAGAGATGAGCTCACATCAACTGTGATGTTGTATATTGAAAGCGTTAAAAATGGACGCAGGTTCTTTGAATTGGCAAAAGAGGTATCAAAGAAAAAGCCAATTATTTTATTAAAAGGAGGAGAGACAGATGCTGGTGTTAAGGCTGCATCAACTCATACAGGGGCAATGGCAACAAATGTAGGGGTATTTAATTCCATGTGCAGACAGGCGGGTATATTAAAGGTAGAAGGACCAAGTGACCTTTTGGGCCTTGCAGCATCTTTTTCTTCTCTGCCCCTTCCAAAGGGAAATAGAGTGGTTATAATTACATTGGGTGGAGGATGGGGCGTTATTACTGCTGATCTGTGTGCAAGATTTGGACTTCAGTTGCCTCAAATTCCACAAGAGCTAATAGAGTTAATTGATGAAAAACTGCCAGATTTTTGGAGTAGGACAAATCCCATAGACCTGGTTGGGAATTGGGATATAGAGCTTCCCAAGACTATATTGGAAAAGGTTCTTGAGTGGGATGGATGTGATGCTGTAATAAATTTAGGTATACTTGGCAGGAAATATTTTATGAAAAGGTATGCCTCTTCCATAGAAAAGAGCGATCCTTCCTATTCAAAGGAATTTTTAGATGATATAAGAAAGATGGTTGGAATATATGAAAAGGATTTTTTTAGATCTGTGTGCTAAAATGATGGACAAGTATCAAAAGCCAATTTTTGGTGTTAGACTCAATACAGAGCCTGATGACAAAACTGTATATGAAAGTGATGGTGCTAGATATAAGTCAGTTTGCTACAACTCCCCTGAAGATGCTGTCAAAGCCTGTGCAAGGATGTATGAATATTTCAAATGGTTATCAAGGGGTTAGATATGTTGTTTGAACAGGGTCCAATTAGACCACCAAGCGAGGCATATAGCCTTCTTCTTAGATTTACAAGGAATTGTCCCTGGAATAAGTGTGAATTTTGTCCAGTATATAAGGGAGCAAGGTTCTCAAGAAGGAGTTTAAATGAGATCTTGCGGGATATTGATGCAGTTAGATTTATTTTAGATGACCTCAGGGAAAAATCCTGGAAACAGGGATATGGTGGCGAGCTAACCAGGGAATTTATATCAAATATTTTAAAAGATTCTGGTATCCACGAACAATACAAACACGTTGCTGCATGGGCATGTAGGGGACGGCTCAGTGTATTTATCCAGGATGCAAATAGTCTTATTATGAAAACAGATGATCTGGTCAAAGCAATTCAGTATTTGAAGGAAAAAAATTCCAGGTATAAGTCGTATAACCACCTATGGGCGAGCATCTACAATTGCAAGGAAAAGTATAGAGGAACTCAAAGAGTTAAAGGATGCTGGTTTAAGCAGGATCCATGTGGGAATGGAGTCAGGATCTGATAAGGTGCTTAAGATGGTAAAAAAAAGGTATTACCGCAAAACAGCTTATTATATCCGGTCAAAGGACAAAGGAAGCAGGGATTACTCTGTCAGAATACATTATGCCAGGACTTGGTGGCAGGGAGTTGTGGAAGGATCATGCTGTGGAATCGGCAAGGGTATTAAATGAGATAAATCCTGATTTTATAAGACTTCGTACCCTCCATATTGTGCCAGGGACTCCCCTTTTTGAAAAATACAAAAAAAGGAGAGTTTAAAAAAATTAAAAGAAGATGAGGTGGTAAGAGAAATAAGGCTTTTTATTGAAAACTTAGACGGTATAACCAGTGAACTTACATCTGATCACATCATGAACCTACTGGAAGAAGTAGAAGGGAAATTTCCTGAAGATAAAGAAAAGATGTTAGGGATAATTGATGAGTATCTATCTTTGCCCAATGAAGACAGAATCTTATTTCGCCTTGGAAGAAGGGGTGGTGGACTCAGGTCAGTAAAAGAGTTAAAAATCCCATATGTTAAAGAGAGGCTTAAAAGGGTAAAAGAGGAGTTAGAATCTGAGGAAGGAATGAACATAGACAAACTAATTGAAGAGATGGGGAATCAGTATATATGAGCATTCAACCATTGGTAACCACACTAAATTTATTTATTGGTAAGTCCCTGATAGTCTCTGCTTTTTTTTGTTTTTTTAGGAGGTATTTTAGCAAGCCTCACCCCCTGTGTTTATCCTTTAATTCCTGTTGTGGCATCATACGTGGGCTCTAAGTCAATACATACCTCCAGGACCCATTCTTTTTTTTATATCCCTTACCTATGTGATTGGAATGGGAGTGGTGTATTCAATCCTGGGAATCTTTGCAGCCTTAACAGGGAGCCTTTTTGGAAAAGTAGCTACAAATCCAATAAGTTATTTTATAGTTGGAAATTTATTTTTACTCCTGGGTCTGAATGTCTTAGATGTTATACCTCTGCCTGTGATCTCACCAAAAGATAGTGATAAAAAAAGGATTTTTAGGTGCCTTTTTTGTGGGTGCAGCTTCAGGACTGATAACCTCTCCATGTACAACTCCTATTTTAGGTGCAATTTTATTTTATGTTGCGTCCACAAAGAGTATACTCTGGGGTAGTGTGCTCATGTTTTCGTTCTCAATGGGAATGGGACTATTACTACTTCTTGTTGGGACGTTTTCGGGTTTTCTCTCCTCTCTCCCCAGACCTGGGGGATGGATGGAGAAAGTAAAGAAATTTCTTGCATTTCTCCTTATTTTTATTGGAGAGTATTTTTTTGATAAAGACAGGGCAGATGATGTAGGTGATTATTTTTAAAGGTAATGGAAGTTATAAGTTATGTCAGAAAAAAAATTTGATTCAAAAAAAATAGACATTTTAAATAATCCCAAAAGGCTAAGAGATATTCCCCCTGTTGATATAGTAAATCTCCTTGGAATTAAACAGGTGAATACAATTGTAGATATAGGTGCTGGTACAGGTTTTTTTTACCATTAAATTTGCCGAGATTTTAGGTGCTGAGAGGGCTTATGCATGTGATATTTCTGATACAATGATTGAGTGGATGAAGGAAAATATATGTGGCAATTATCCTTATCTCATTCCCATAAAAACTGAAAAAAATATAGTTCCCCTTGAAGATAAAATCGCTGATCTCTGTTTTATGATAGCCCTTCACCACGAACTTGAAGACCCTGTCTCTATTTTTAAAGAATGTAGGAGAATTTTAAGACCCGAGGGGAAGATTTTTGTGGTTGATTGGAAAAAAAGAAGAGATGGAAGAAGGTCCTCCACTTCATATTAGATGTAGGCCAGATTTTGTAAAGAAAGAGATGGAACTAGTTGGTTTTAAAAATATCTTTATATTTGAAGAATTTCCAAAACACTTTTTAGTTGGAGGTGAAAGATAAAAAAATTCTTGACTTTTTTTTAGTAAAAAAAATAAAGAATTATTCTTGTCACTTGATGGGCCTATAGCTCAGTTGGGAGAGCCACCGGCTCATAACCGGAAGGTCCCAGGTTCAAGTCCTGGTAGGCCCATCAAAAAAATAAAAATCGAGGAAATGAGTAGTTACTTGAAATTTTACACAATGTAAGGCTTCCTTAAAGTGGATTTAAGGAAGCCTTTTTATTTTTAGGTCAGTAAAAAGTGAATGTAGATGATTTAATTTATTATATTGAGTCCATTGCCAATCCTGCCCATGCATCAGATTGGGACCTTTCTGGTTTGCATGTTTTGGGAGAACAGAAGGAAATAAAGAAACTGGCAGTGGCATTAGATCCAACCCTTGACACCATTATCCAGGCTGAAAACTGGGGTGCTGATTTTATTTTGACCCACCATCCATTGGTTTTATCCCCAAAACTTCCCAATAAAGACGATGAGTTTACCAGGGTTATTCGTCTTCTTCTTAAAAATGGGATATGGCTCTACTGTGCCCATACCTCGTTGGATGTAAATCTCAAAGGTCCATCGGGGTGGTTGGGGAGGTATCTTGAATTAAGGGACATAAGACCAATAGAACCCCTTAAGGGTTGCAAGGAAAATGAACTCTTGGGGTTTGGAATCATAGGGGATCTCGAAGATGAGGTCCCTTTTTCAATTTTTATGGACAAACTAAATAGTATTTTACAGAGAAAAAAAAATAATTGTCATTGGAAATGAGCCAGACAAGGTAAAAAGGATTGGTTATTGTACAGGCTCAGGCATGTCCCTTGCCAAGACTGCCTTTTTGCTTGGTGCTGATGTCTATGTTTCCGGTGATATAAAATATCATGTTGCCCAGGATATTGAGTCCTTTGGCTTTACCATTGACGTTGGGCATTTTATCTTGGAAGAAATAATGATGAAGATCTGGGCCGAAGATTTAAAAAAAGGATCTTGGGGCCCATGAGATAGAGATAAAATTTTTCCCTGGAAGGGATCCAATTTTTATCAAGGAGGTATAAAAATTGAGTTATATAAAACAAATAGAGAGTTTGGTCGTACTACAAGACATTGATAAGGAAATGGGTGATCTTAAAAATACGTTAGAGACTGCTCCGAAAGAGGTGGAGACCTTGAGAAAGAGACTGGAAATTCAGGAAAATCAGAGAAAAGAGGTAGAGGAAAAGGTAAAGCTATTAAAGGAGCAGGATGAAAAATTGACCAGGGAGATTGAAGAAGATGAGGCAAAGCTTAAAAAGAGCAAGAACAAGCTCATGATGGTTGAAAATAGCAAGGAATATCATGCAATAATGAGGGAAATAGATACCCTGGAAAAAAAATAGCAGGTTAAAGGAAGAAGAAAAGTTGACCTTAGAGGAAGAGCTGGAGACCCAGCAACGACTATTGGATGCCCTAAATGAAGAGATCTCAAAGATAACAGATGAACTTACTGAAAAAGAACATGATTTAGACAAGATTATTAACAGATGTGAATCCCGTTTAAAGGAATTAGCAGGAAAGAGGCTGAATTTGCAAAACAGATCCCGCCACCTATTTTAAACAGATATGAGTTTATAAGGTCCAGATTGAACAATCCTGTTATAGTGCCTGTAGAAGACTCTGTGTGTAGTGGGTGTCACATAAGTATTCCTCCGCAGACCTATATTGAGCTTCAGAAGGGTCTACAGATCTTAAGTTGCCCCAATTGTCAGAGGTTGATTTACTGGAAAGAGCATTTTGAAGTCAAGTAGCTTAAGTATCAATGAATATTTGGGTTATACTCCTGGCTGCAGGTTATGGAAACCGCTTAAAAAAAATATATCTCTCAGAAAAAACAATATTTACATTTCAAGGGAAGACCTCTTTTCTGGCATAGTTTAAATGCCATAGCAGACTCGCCATATATAAAAGGTGTTGTGTTTGTCTTTCCAAAGGATGATTTGTCTAATCTTAAAAGATCTATAAAAAGATATATTATAGAAGACCACTTTCTCCTTGAATATAAAATTACCCATGGTGGGGAGACAAGACAGGATTCTGTTTACCATGGGCTTTTGTCCTTGCCAGATGAGTGTTCTCATGTTCTCATCCATGATGGTGTTAGGCCTTTTTTTGACAAGCAAGTTGGTAAATAAGATCATTTCTGAATTTATACAGGGAGCTGAAGCAGTTGTACCTGGAATATATGTCACAGATACCATAAAGATGATTTCAAATAACCATGTCACCACCCTTCCCAGGGAAGACTTAAGGCTATTCAGACCCCGCAAGGATTTACCAGGGGGTTGATTGTGTCTGCCCATGAATTTGCTAGGGAAAATAATATTGCAGGTACTGACGATGCCTCATTAATTGAAGTAATGGGTGGTAAAGTAAAAATTGTTGAGGGAGATCCACAAAATATAAAAATAACCAACCCAGAAGACTTAAAATACATTATGGAAAAGGAAAGTTTTAGAAATTGTATTGGATTTGGATATGATGTCCACAGGTATGGGGAAGGAAAGCCCCTTAAACTGGGTGGGGTGAAAATACCAAAAGCTCCAGAGATAGTTGCCCATTCAGATGGGGATGTGGTGGTGCATTCCCTGGTAGATGCAATTTTGGGGTGCCTTGCCAAAGGGGATATTGGAGATTTGTTTCCTGATACAGATGATAGTTTTAAGGATCTAAACAGCTTTATATTTTTATCAGAAGTTATGGAACTTGCCAGAAGAGAGGGATTCAAAATTGAGCACGTGGACATAACCATTGTGTGTGAGGTACCCAAGATTGGGCCATATAAAAGGGAGATGAAGAAGAATTTGGCCCCCTACTTTTGGTTGATATGGACCAGATAAATATATCTGCTACAACAGAAGAAGGGCTGGGATTTACTGGGGAAAGAAAAGGTATCAAGGTAAAGACTATAGTATTTGGGAAAAAAAGTAATAGATAGTTAAAGATAGGAGTTATTATGTATCTATACAATAGTATGACCAGGAAGAAAGAGAAATTTGTGCCCAGGGAGAAGGGTAAGGTTTACATGTATGTGTGTGGGATTACAGCTTATGATTTTTGCCACATTGGACATGCAAGGGCAGCAGTTGTCTTTGATGTACTTGTGAGGTTTTTTTCGATATCTTGGATATGAAGTGGTTTTTGCAAGAAATTTTACTGATATTGACGATAAAATCATAAAAAGGGCCAATGAAACAAATTTATCATGTGAAGAAGTGGCAGAGAAATTTATTAATGCTTTTTATGAGGATATGGAGAAATTGGACATATTAAAACCAACCTATGAGCCAGGGCAACAGAGCACATAAAAGAGATGCAGGATTTGATACAGACATTAATAGAGAAACAACATGCATATGTGACAAAAGATGGAGATGTTTATTTTAGGGTGAGGTCCTTTGACAGTTATGGGAAGTTATCTGGCAGGGATATTGAAGAACTCAGGGCAGGGGTTAGGGTTGAAGTCCAGGATAGCAAGGAAGATCCCCTGGATTTTGCCCTGTGGAAGAGTTCAAAACCAGGTGAGCCATGGTGGGATAGTCCATGGGGCAAAGGGAGACCAGGTTGGCACATTGAATGCTCTGCAATGAGCGAAAAATATCTGGGTCTACCCCTGGATATTCATGGGGGAGGCCAGGACCTGATTTTTCCACACCATGAAAATGAGAGGGCACAGAGTGTTGCAGCAAGGGGAGTTGAATTTGTAAATTACTGGGTCCACAATGGGTTTGTCCAGGTGAAGGGAGAAAAAAATGTCTAAGTCCCTGGGAAATTTTGTCACCTTAAGGGATATATTTGACAAATTTTTACCTGAAGTGCTGCGTTTTTTTTCTCTTGACCAAGCACTATAAGACCCCCTTGGATTTTTCCTTTGAAAATTTAGAAGAGGCTGAAAAAGGTTTAAAAAGGATTTACGAGGCAAAATTGGCCATATTAGAGCTCCTTGAAAAAGGACCCACCAAGAATACAGAGATTCCTGAGGAAATAAAAAGGGAAGTAGATGAATTTGAACAAAAATGGAAAAAGGCACTTGAAGACGATTTAAATAGTGCTGCTGCACTTGGGTATGTATTTAATGTGGTTAAGATAGCAAATAAGCTTACCCAGGAAAAACCATATAAAAGCTCAAAAAAATAGTGCTGAAATTTTAAAAAAAACTCTATAAGAAGTTAGAGGAACTGGGAAAGGTACTTGGAGTATTTTACAGGGAGCCGGGAGAATTTCTGGAGAATTTGAAAGAAAATAAGGCCAGAAGAAAGAAAATAGATATCTTAGAGGTGGAAAAGCTCATCCAACAAAGGATGGAGGCAAGAAAAAGTAGAGATTTCAAAAGGGCAGATGAGATAAGGGGAAGATTAAAAGAAATTGGAGTTATCATAAAAGATACACCTAATGGAACAATCTGGGATGTGGAGTAAGCTATATGAGTTTGTGTAAAAAGGTACAGGAAATCAAACCATTTATGGTAATGGAGGTCCTTGAGGCAGCACAGGAGATGGAGACTCAAGGTATAGACATTATCCATCTGGAGGTTGGTGAGCCTGATTTTGATACCCCTCAATGCGTTAGTGAAGCTGCAAAAATGGCAATTGATAAGGGTAAGACCAAATATACCCACAGTTTGGTATAAGGGAATTAAGAGAGGAAATCTGCAAAGACTATAAAAAAAAACTACCATGTGGATATTGAGCCTGATCAGATAATAATTACATCAGGTACTTCCCCTGCCATGCTCCTTAGCTTTGGAGCCCTATTAGATATGGGTGATGAGGTGATAGTATCTGATCCAGGTTATGCGTGTTACGACACCTTTATAAAATTTTCAGATGGCATACCAAAACATGTAAAGGTTTATGAAGACAATGGTTTTCAATTTAATATAAAAGATGTTAGAGAAAAGATTTCTAAAAATACAAAGGCAATCCTGATAAATTCCCCTGCAAATCCAACAGGCACCCTTTTGTCCAGGGAAAATATGGAGGAGATTGCAGATTTAGGATTATATGTGGTTTCAGATGAGATATACCACGGACTTACATATGAAGGACAGGAACATTCAATTCTGGAATTTACTGATAGGGCCTTTGTATTAAATGGATTTTCAAAAAAATATGCAATGACAGGATGGCGTCTTGGATATCTGATAGCACCAAAGGATTTTGTGAGGTGTATTCAATCTCTTGCACAAAACCTTTTTATTTGTGCCTCATCAATTGGACAATACGCTGCCCTGGCTGCCCTTAGATGTGCAGAACAAGACGTGTTGGAGATGAAAAAGATCTATGATGAGAGAAGGAAATATATAATAAAAAGACTCAGGGATATTGGCTTTAAGATAGTGGTGGAACCAACAGGTGCATTTTATGTTTTTGCCAATGCAAAAAGATTTACACAAGATTCATATAAATTTGCCTTTGATATCCTGAAAAATGCTCACGTTGGAGTGACCCCGGGAATTGATTTTGGGCAAAATGGAGAGGGGTTTATAAGATTTTCATATGCAAATTCCTTGGATAATATAAAGGTTGCCATGGATAGGATTGATAGATATTTGAATGGGTGATTTTTATGTTTTTTTTAGCCCAAGTTTATCAAAACTTGGACTAATTTATTGTAATAATTAGAATTTATTTTTTTATTTCCCACTACAAATGGACAATTACTTTGCAGTTTTAGAGATGATTGCCGAGAAGAAGATAAAAGAGGCAATGGAAAATGGTGAATTCGATTCTCTTGAAGGAAAGGGAAAGCCCATTAGATTAGATGATGATTCACATATACCTCCAGAGTATAGACTTGCATACAGGATACTTAAAAATGCTGGTTACATACATCCAGAGATAGAACAGAGAAAAGAGGTGGAAAATATATGTTCAATGCTAGAGGAATGTGAAGATGAACAGGAAGTTTACAGGAAAGTGCAGAAATTAAATCTAATTGTGTCTAAAATAAATCTACAGAGAAAGACTCCAGTTTATCTTGAATTGGATCAGATTTATTATAAAAAAAGTCGTGGAAAGGATAAAGGTAAAAAAAGAGGAAAAACAGAGGATAAATAGATGAAGGATGAATATTCTGAAAGTTTACTTGTACACTTTAGAAGGGTAGAAGAATTAAAAGAGAAATCCTTAGATTATCCAACTTATAGCTTAAATGAAAGACAGCTCTGTGATTTGGAATTGTTACTAAATAGAGCCTTTTACCCTTTGAAGGGATTTTTAAATGAAAAAGAATATATCTCAGTGCTTGAAAATGAAAGGCTCATAGATGGAACAGTTTGGCCAATTCCCATATATTTAGATGTACCCAAAAAAGTGGTTGATAAAATATCAAAGGGAGGGCCTCTGGCACTTCTTGATGGTGAGGGGTTTTTGCTTGCAATACTCCATGTTGAGGATATTTATCGCCCAGATAAGAGATATGAGGCCAGAAAGATATATGGTACAGAGGATGAAAACAAACATCCATCTGTTTTTGCGCTGTATCACGAGACCTATGAATACTATTTAGGTGGCAGATTGGAGGGAATTTCCCTTCCTATACATTATGATTTTGTGGAACTTAGAAAACCTCCCTCTGAAGTCCACAGGTTCTTTTCTTCAATGGGATGGAGAAATGTTATTGGTTTTCATACAGAAAAGGCACTGCACTGTGCCCATAAGGAGATGATACTAAGGGCTGCCAGAGAGGTAAATGCATCTATATTTTTAAATCCTGTTGTGGGGATACCTAATCCAAGGGACTTAGATCATTTTACCATGATTCGGTGTTACCAGGCATTTGTTAAACATTTTCCTAAAAATATAATAACACTTGCCCTGCTTCCATTTGCAAGTAGAAAGGCAGGTCCAAAGGAGGCTGTGCTTCAGGCAATAATCAGAAAAAAATTATGGATGTACCCATTTTCTGGTTGCCCCAGATCATGCTGATCCCTTTATGCATTCAGGGAATAACTCAAATCTTTTTTTATCCAATGGGATCTGCACAAAAAAAGGTGAAGGGGTATGAAGATGAAATAGGTATCAAGATGGTTCCCATTACTCCAATGGTCTATTTTGAAGACGAGGGCAGGTATATTCCAGAGGCAGAAGTTAAAAAAAGGTATGAAAGTTAGAAGGCTCTCTTCTTCTGAACTCAGGCGGAGATTGGAATTTGATATGGAGATCCCTGAATGGTTTTCCTTTAAAGAGGTTGTAGAAGAATTAAAACATACGTATCCACCAAGACATAAACAGGGATTTACTGTATTTTTAACTGGTCTGCCCGGTGCGGGTAAGTCTACAATTGCAAAGATATTGTATGTGAAATTCATGGAACTCAGGGATAGGCCTGTTACCCTTTTAGATGGTGATATTGTAAGAAAATATCTGTCTTCAGAACTAAACTTTTCAAAAGAGCACAGGGAGATAAATGTCAGGAGAATTGGATTTGTTGCAAGTGAGATAACAAAAAAATGGTGGAATAGCCATTTGTGCCCCAATAGCACCCTATGAAGAATCCAGAAGATATAATAGGGAACTTATAAGTAGATATGGAGGATATATAGAAGTCCATGTGGCAACTCCATTTGATGTGTGTATGCAAAGGGATAGAAAAGGTATGTATGCAAAGGCAAAAAAAAGGGATTAATTAAGAATTTCACAGGGGTAGATGATCCTTACATTCCCCCATCAAATCCTGAGATTACCATCGACACTACAGAACTAACACCCCAGGAAGCAGCTCAACAAATTATTCTCTATCTGGAAGAACAGGGATATATTAAATAAGTGACCGGAAAATGACGGTGAGATCAATCATCATCACATGAGTCAAAGTCATCGTTATCGCTGTCATCATTGTCATCATATTCTTCTTCATCATTGTAGTCAAAGTCCATATCATCAAGATCATCGTCTATGTATCTTTCATTGTTTATAAATGAAGACCTTGATGATTGCCTGGATTTTGATTTAAATCCTATAAATAAAAAAAATATCATCAGACCAACTACAAGGATTGGAAAAATTACTGAAAGTATATTCATGCTGCTCCTATTAAAAAGTAAAAAAATGATTCCAGGAGTTGGGAGTAAGCCGGGTTCTGTTTTAGATCGTCATTCATCTGGGATTGGGATTGCTCCCAACCTCAAGCGACCTACCCGAAGGCTTGGACCGGGCCAGTCCAAGATGCCTTCCTATTTGGTCTTGCTCCAGACGGGGTTTGCCTAGCCTGCTGTGTCACCACAGCAGCTGGTGAGCTCTTACCTCACCGTTTCACCCTTACCCCACACCCACTTTGAGTTAGACTAGTATGTGCATAGAAGGGTTAGTCTCCATCAAAGTGGGTGTGGGGCGGTCTGTTTTCTGTGGCACTGTTCCAGGGATCAC
Organism: Desulfothermus okinawensis JCM 13304; assembly: GCA_001311565.1. Lineage (GTDB taxonomy): Bacteria > Desulfobacterota > Desulfovibrionia > Desulfovibrionales > Desulfothermaceae > Desulfothermus > Desulfothermus okinawensis. The sequence goes on along the minus strand of BBBM01000029.1, from coordinate 14,079 downwards.
TCCCTCTGGGCGTTACCCAGCGTCCTGCCCTGTGGAGCCCGGACTTTCCTCTCCCAGAAAATTCTGGGAGCGACGATCCTCCAACTCCTGGAATCTCCCTAATAAAAGAATATTTGAAGTGGGTTTATGTGTCAAGTAATCATATGGAATAAGATGTATAGAGACAAAACTCGCCCTGGTTTTCACAAACCTGGGCTAAGATTTGGTCTTAAGTAGCCTATATCTATTTATAGCAGCCATGACTTCGTGTTTTCGAATCATTGCCAGAGAGCCTGGATGTTTTGGAGCGGATCTTGATATTACCTCAAGGCCATTTTTCTCAATCTCTTTAAAAATTTTCTCCACAATATTTACTATATAGTCTGTTCCACGCAGATATTTTTTTGTGGATATGTTCAATAAAACAAGCAATGGCATTGGTCTGAGATGGATCTACCAATTGTTCAACAAAACTCATATCAATTGACTGTTTTCCAATGAGGATATTTGATTTTCCCTTTGCCTTTATTTTGTCCCTTGGAGTTATTTTAATGGAGCCTGGTCCTATTTTTCTCTTTTTTACAGGTCCCATTGGCACCAGGGTTTCCTTTTTCCTGAAGTTTTTTTATCTCTTTGGAAATTTTTTTTGGCCTTATTAGTTACATCAATGACCCTGTATTCCTTAAGCATAATTACAAGGTCTGCTATATCCAGATAGTCTCCAGAACCACCTAATACAAGTATAGTGGATACATCAAGTTTTTCGTATAATTCTTTTATCCTGTCCACAAAAGGGGTTATGGGTTCACATGATTTGGACACCAGCCTTTGCATCCTTCCATCCCTGATCATAAAATTGGTGGCACATGTGTCTTCGTCCATTAAAATGAGTGATGCGCCAGATTCCAGGGCCTCCATAATGTTGGCTGCTTGAGAGGTGGATCCACTTGCGTTTTGGGTATTGAAATTAAATGTATCCACACCGCCTGGGAGATTTGAGATAAAAGGAGATATGTCTGTCCCCTCTACAAATCTCCCATCTTCTGCCCTGATCTTTACAGCATCTTTTACAGTTACCACAAATTCTCTTCCATCACCTGGTATATGGTTGTATACCCCCCTTTCAATTGCCTTTAAAAGGTTGATTTTCCGTGATATCCTCCTCCCACTATCAAAGTGACACCTTTGGGAATTCCCATGCCTTTTATCTTTCCAGAGTAAGGCAAATCAAATTCCACCTCCAGGGAAGGGGGAGATAAAAAGGGTGTGGGCGAACCCTTACTCATGGGCCTGTCACTGACCCCACTCTCCCTTGGAAGGATAGATCCATTGCCAACAAAACAAACAAGTCCATGTTCCTTTAGCTTATTTCTCAAAATATCCTGATCTTCGTTTAAGTAGACAAAATGAGTTAGCTCTATATGGGGTAGATTTTTATAGATCAAGCTCTTTTCAATTATTTGAGGTAATATATGAAAGAATATATCTTCTGCCTCCCTGGCAAGGATCCTTCTTCCTGCTGCTGGAAGACCTATATATATTCGGGCTTCAATTTTATCCTTTGATACTTTAATAGACGTCCTTTCAATTATTTCCTGAAGCCCTGCATCAATCAAGATTATTCCACTTGATCCAGTTCCTTTTTTTTTCATGAACAGCTGACTATAATCCCTGAATTTTCTCCCTAAAAAATCTTCAAGTCCTGTCTTTTTGGATCTATTTGAGAATAATTCCAGGGGAAATTTTGCTATATTCTGGTCAATTGATATTCTAATCTTTGATGGTGGGGCAAATGGATCACTCTGGACATGGTCAATCATCAAGATAAATGTTCCCATGTCATAGCTACCAGCAATGTCTTTATACGCCTTATATCCTCTTCCAGCTATTTTTAATAAAACTGATCTTAACTCATTTGCTTTTTTCATATTTTGAGTCCTTATTTAGTAAAATAATATCACTGTGTTATTTCTGGATGAGTAAAATATTATATTGTTTTTAATTTGAATATCTTCTATTTTGTCTGATTTATTTATTTCAAATATAATCTTTTTATTTGAAAGGTAGTTGTTAGCAACTTCTATAAAATCATCTAACATATCATTTCCATTAAAGATTTTTATATAAAATATATCTTCATAACAGTTATAGATTTTAACTTCTAAAACTGGATCTAATCTAATATCGTCAATATTTTTGTTAATATAAATTGGTTTTAATATGGTGTTTTTTATCCTGAGAAAATAATTTTTTATCACGTCTATTATTAATTTTATATGTTTTCTGTTTAATTTTTCTATTGCATTAATAAGAATTTTTTTCTCTTTCCTTTTGTATCTGTATATACTCTTTTAAGAAATTTGACATTTCCTTAGACGTTATAATATTTTTTTTGATAAGTAATTCCCCTAAACGTAGATTTGTTACTTCCTGTAAAAATAAAATATCATCTATTTGTTTTTGTGTAAGGAAGTTTAAGTCTTTTGCAATTTCACAAAAAGGAAGGTCTTTTTTTACGTTGAATACTAATGATTTTTTTTACTTCTTCTTTGCCTAATAGTCCCTTCTCAATGCATAGATCTCCTATTTTTTTTATAGGTTTTACTTTGTTCTTCTAAAAGTCTGTTTAAGGTATGTTTATCTATTATTCCCTTTGAAACTAAATATTCTCCAAAGAATTTATCATCCATTTGACTGTCCTATTTTTGAGGATTTTTTTTATTAACTCCTTTTCTATGGTTTTTTTTAGTTGTATTCCTTCTTGAAAGTGGGGATTTATTTTTAGGCCTTTGTTTATAAATTCAAGTGCTGGTTTAAATTTTTTTTAATTCATACAATACCCGTGCAATATTGAAAAATAGATGTTCGTCCCATTTTTCCAATGTGTATGCCTTTAGATAATATTTTAGTGCCTCTTTATATAATTTGTTTTTTTTCTCAGTTTAATACCAAATTCATTAAATAGGTGTTTGTGTTCTCTTTCAAATGCACCGTTAAGATTATAAATCCTTTTGAATACCATTTTAGCCTTGTCTAACTCTCCCCTATCGAGGTATGTTAGGCCAATCCCAAAGGTGGCTCTTATATTTTCTTCATCTATCTTTAGGGCATTTTTAAACTCATATTCAGCGCTATAATATTCTTTATTTTTTTCTGTGTCGCTCCCCCCTTGCAATAGTTTTCTGGAGTTCCCTCATAGAAGGATATACCTTGTTTAAGTATACATCTGGCTCTGGTGTGAATTTTTGTAAAAATTCTTCTTTAGAGATAACAGTTTTTGGGCCAGAAGGGACAAAGTTCTTATTTATGGGCTGGATACATATGGTCTCATGGTCTATTTCTTGAGCATAGAAGAGTAGTTTGTGACGACTCTTTTTTTTGTGTCTGCCACGCTCCTATTTTCCCTGTTTTGATAGTGGAGAATACTCCATATATACCTTGATTGTTTGATTGGGTCATCTAATATACTCTTCCATATCATACAGTGTTTGATCCTCTTTAGGGGGCAGAAGTTTTGATATTTTTGTCTTTTTCAGATCAAAAAGGGAGTTTTCGTCTTCAAATAACTCTCCCATTTCCTCTTCAATTTTCTCAGGGTCCTCTCCTGCCTCAAGGCGTTTTAAGGCCTCTTCCATTGCGCCACCCATCTTTAGTCCGGTTGTTTCAAAGAGTTTTTTTCATTATCTTGGCAACGTCCTTGGGGTTTTCTTCGTCTATTTTATCTGCCTGGTCTGCAAGTGAGGCTATGGCCTTTTCCAATTTTTGCTCATCTACTTGGGAGAGAATCTTTGAGATTGGATCGTCCATCTCTCCTTCCCCTTGTTCTTTTTTTTGAAGAGGAGATTACAGAGAAGATGGACACCTTTCTTTGCATATTTTTGCTTTTGCATTTTGGACAGATAGGGGTGTCTTTTGTGTTTATGCGTCTTGATAGGAAGTTGAATATCATATGGCATTTTTTTACAGTAGAATTCATATACAGGCATCTTAGCCACCTCCTATCCCTTGTTATCTAGAATTAACTACTAAATGCTTCACTGCCTAACCTCGCTGCCTTAATATTTATTTCCTGTATTTTGGGGGACATATATTTTTTTAATACCTTGTTCTAGCTCTATTAAAGTGAATGGTGATACATCTATTGAAAAAAAATGCTCCCAAGAGTACCATGTTGGCACATTTGGTGTACCAGCCTTGTCAGCAATCTCAATGCAAGGAAGCTTGTAGGTCTTATCTGCACATTGGTTTATTTTGTGTTCAATATAATCCATTTCCGGGTATTTTTCCATACCAGTTGACACTCCTACAGGATAGGTTGGATTTGTGTTCCAGACAACAGTTCCACCTTTTTTTCAAGTATTTAAGAGCGCGTAGGGTCTCCACAGGTTCAAAGCCCAACAACATATCTGCTTCACCTAAATCAATTTTAGGACTTAGATAGCCACCTAGGAGTACAGTGGACTCCACTATGCCGCCCCTTTGGGCCATGCCGTGGATTTCGCCTGATGTTACATCTATATTTTTATCCAGGGCAATTAGAGAGATTAAATTGGTGGCAGTAAGTGTTCCCTGTCCACCTACCCCTGCTAAAAATATTCTCATTTTATTCATTATGACTCCCTTTTCTTTGACTTGATATATTTTGTTATTTGTACACAGAACATACAACCAGCACACAAATGTTCATCAATAAAGATCTTCCCATCTTTTTTTATAAAAGGCTGGACATGCAAGTTCCTTTAGACATTTTTCTACTTCTTCATGTTGTGACTCCACATATGCATAAGTGAGAGGCCTTTTCTTTAAAACCCTTGCAGCAAATAAGGTACAGGGTTGCTCTGCAATTATCACCCTGACCCCGGTTATATCTTTAAATTTATTTAGCACAGATAAGGTCTTTTTCAAATTTAGTGGATTTACCTTTTCCACATTTGTTACACCACATCCCCTCACTATTGCCTCTATGTCAACCCTGTGTTTGTTCTCCCTAAAGGAGTCTTTAAAACTCCAGGATGGGGTTGATGTCCAGTCATGGCTGTGGTCTGGTTGTCTAAGATTATTACCAGGAGGTTGTGATTGTTGTGGACAGCATTGATAAGTCCAGTGACACCTGAATGGAAGAAGGTGGAATCCCCAATATAGCCAATTACAGTTTTACCAGTGGCCTTTGCCATTCCTGATCCCCCAGATATTGAGGAACCCATGCAAAATAAAAAGTCGCATGCCCTGTGAGGAGGCAAAAAAACCAAGGGTATAACAGCCAATGTCTGTTGCATATATTGCCTCATCTCCAAAGACCTTTCTAACAGAATAATATACTGCCCTGTGGGGACATCCAGCACACAGGTTTGGGGGTCTTCCTGGTAGATCCTTTTCTTCTTCGCAGGCCTGAGATTTTCTCTCAGGTTTTCCCAGAAATTTTAAAACTGCCTGTTCTATTTTTTTTGTGGAGTATTCAAAGAGCCTGGTAAGATTATTGTCTTTTCCATATACCTTTGTACTTAACTCGTTCTTTTGGCAAATGACACGCACACTATCCTCTAAAATGGGTTCCAGTTCTTCTAATATGAGTACTTCATCCATCTGTTTTAAGAAATCTAATATGGTGTCTTCTGGTAAAGGATAGGTAATTCCCAGCTCAAACACAGATATTTGGTCAAAGAGGTCTAAATCACTTAACACATCATTTAAGTAGGCCCTGGAGATTCCAGATGCGATTATTCCCTTTTTAGTCTTTATCCTGGCCTTGTTAAATGGATGGTTTTCAATCTCTTTTCTTATTTTTTTCCAGATTTTTTAAGAGAATTGGATGACGTAGTCTTGCAATTGCAGGAAGGGGAACGAATCTAAATGGGTCCTTTTTAAAGTTTGCCTTTGGAGCTTGAATTTTTTTTCTCCAAACACAACTGGGCCCCTTAGATGATTTACCCTGGTGGTGGTACGAAGCATAACTGGCTGTTGCCACTTCCTGGACAAAACCAGTGCCTCTTTTGTCATGTCCTTTGCCTCTTGTGCAGTTGCAGGCTCGAAACAGGGTAGACCAGCTAGACGGACGTAATATCTATTGTCCTGTTCATTTTGGGAAGAGTGGCATCCAGGATCGTCTGCACTTAAGAGTACAAGACCTCCAGGTGTGCCAATATAAGCAAGGCTCATCAGGGATCAGCAGCAACATTTACCCCTACATGTTTCATGGTTACCAGCGTGGGAATTCCTGCAAGGGCTGCCCCCCCACCAACTTCAAGGGCCACTTTCTCATTTATTGAATATTCAAAATAAAATTCTCCATATGGAGAGAGTTTAAAAAAAAGTGTCAGGAACTTCAGAGGAAGGGGTCCCAGGATAGGCCGATACAAAACCAACTCCAGCCTCAATTGCGCCTCTGACAATAGCCTCATTTCCTAAAATAAGGTGTTTTGATCCTGCCTTGGAATCAAGCAATATGTTTCCCATAATTACTTTCCCTTTATAGTAGTTTGTAGTTTTTGCTCTAGCTGAGCTATTTTATATTGATAAAACATACCAGTTGGATCATTTGCACCCACATTTAACTTCAACTTTTTATATGCCCATAGGGCTTCATTTATATTATCAGTATCCTCTGCTAGTTTTGCAATTTCCATTGTAACTATTTGCTCATATTGATCATTGTCTTTTAATTTGTCCAGTATCTTTAAGGCCTCCACCTTTTTACCCATAAGTTTCAGACAATTGGCTTCTCCTAACTGTGCTATAACCTTAACATCTGGATCGTCACTTTTTTTTTGCGATTTCCTTAAACATTGAAAGGGCTTTTTTTATATTGTTTTGTATTTATGTATAGTTTAGCCATCTCAAGTCGTATGGCCTGTTTAATATTTGATGGAGCCTCCCCAAGCATATTATTTAATTTAGATATTTTCTGGTTGTTATCTTTTAGGACTAATATGCTACCCAGCTCCTTTTTGGCTTTATTTAAAGCATGTTGGGTATAGACCTTGTATCCTGAATAGGAGACTGCCACAAGGACTATGACTAAAGTGCCAATGATTATTTCCTTTAAGTGCGACATAATCCATTCCACAATGGGCATTGCTTCTTTTGCTATTTCCTCTTCTATTGGTATAGAGAGTTTGTCTTGTTTTTTTGGCTTGCATTTGGGTTCACCTCCGTGTAGTTTGTGAATAAAATTATTTTTTTTGAAAGGTGGTTATAACCTCTTAGAATAAAAAGGTCAAAATAATTTATAGGCAGTTAAAAGTCAAAGTATCCCAGGGAACAGGATACAGAACTTGTATAACTATATTTGCTTGAGGAGACGTATATGGAGGTGATTTTTTTAGGTGTTGGTGAGGCATGCGATGAGAGGTGTCCAAATACTTCTCTACTAGTCTACACTCGAAACCAAAAGGCTGTGCTCATGGACTGTGGTTTTAGCGTGGCCCATGAATTTTTTTAAATATGAAAAAGATGTAAATAAGTTAGATATTGTATGGATATCTCACTTCCATGGAGATCATTTTTTGGGCCTTCCTCTACTTTTGCTGAGATTCTGGGAACAGGGAAGAGAGCGGCCCCTTCATTTTGTTGGACATAAAGGGATCAAATATGTTGTTACCTCTGCAATGAAGCTGGCATTTCCCACCCTGGCAGATAAGATTTCCTTTGATTATATATTTCATGAATTGGTTGAAGGAGATGAAAAGGAAATAGAAGACATAATATTTTCCCCAGCATATACTGGTCATTCCCAACCAAATTTGGGAGTGAGAACTTCTGATGGGGAGAAAACATTATATTATAGTGGCGATGGTCCCCCTAAAGAAGGATCATATAAGATAGCATCAGGGTGTGATCTCATGGTCCAGGAGACATTTTTATTGGACCAGGATATTTACGGCCATGGAAATTTCCTGGCCTGTATAGAGTTTGCCAGAAGGGTTGGTGCAGAAAACTTTGCAGCTGTTCACATGCAAAGGGATGCAAGGGATGGCATTGTTTCATATTTTGACAAAAATAAAAAGGATTTTAGTGACATAAATGTCTTTATTCCATTGCCAGGTGATAAAATAAAAATCTAAAAAGGTGTGGAGGTTAAATATGTCTAATATAAGAGATTTGGTATTGGATATAGCAAAACGTGCTAAAATGGCTTCAAAATTAATGGCAAATGCATCCACTGAGAAAAAAAAACAAGGCCCTTATGTTGCTCGCAGATATGCTTGAATCTGAAAAGACATATATTCAGGAGGAAAATAGAAAGGATTTGGAGCTGGCTGAGCAAAAGGGTCTTGGCAGTGCAAAAATTGATAGGCTCACCCTATCTGACAAGGTTATAGAGTCCATGAGAAAGGGGTGTTTAGAGGTTGCATCCCTACCAGATCCAGTTGGGGCAATAGAGTCCATGTGGAAAAGACCAAATGGACTTTTGGTAGGTAAGATGAGGATCCCCCTGGGGGTCATTGGTATGATTTATGAGTCTCGTCCAAATGTTACAATTGATGCTGGAATTTTGTGCATCAAGGCTTCCAATGCAGTTATACTTCGCGGTGGATCTGAGGCCTTTTACTCAAATCAGGTGTTGGCCAAATTGTTTTCAAAGGCCCTCTCTCAGGTGGATTTACCAAAGGATGCAGTTCAGCTTATTCCAACCACTGACAGAGAAGCTGTTACTGAGATGTTAAAATTAGATGAATATATTGATGTTATAATCCCAAGGGGCGGAGAAGGCTAATTAGGGCTGTTGTTGATGGAGCCAGGATGCCAGTTTTAAAGCACTACAAGGGTGTTTGTCATATATATGTTGACCAAGATGTGGATGTTAATCAAGCTGTTGAAATAATATATAATGCAAAGGTCCAAAGACCAGGTGTATGCAATGCCTTAGAATGTCTATTGGTTCACGAAAAAGTTGCACCTATCCTGCTCCCAAAGGTGGGAGAAAAATTGGGAGGGGCAGGTGTTTTATTCAAGGCAGATAAAAAAATCTTATAACTATTTGGAAAAATGGGCCGAGGAGGCCAGGTCTGAAGATTTTGGATATGAGTTTTTGGAACTTAAAATGGCGGTTAAGGTGGTAGCCAGTCAGGACGAAGCTCAAGAACACATTATGAAATATGGCTCAAATCATACTGAGCCATTTTGACAAACAACCATCAAAGGGCCATGAAATTTTTAAAAGAGGTGGACGCATCACTGGTACTTGTCAATGCATCCACTAGATTTAATGATGGGGGAGAACTGGGGCTGGGTGCAGAAATAGGAATTAGCACTTCTAAACTCCATGCATACGGTCCAATGGGGGTTAAAGAGCTCACATCAACAAAGTTTGTGGCCTTTGGTGAAGGACAGGTGCGTATTTAGATTTGTGAGAACACTATCTTTGAGGGAAACATGAAGATAGGACTTGTGGGTGGAAGCTTTAATCCTGTTCATAATGGCCACCTTAGGGTGGCCATTGAAGTAAAAGAGCAAATGGACTTAGATGTAGTTGAATTTATCCCAGCTCCAAGACCACCCCATAAACTGGATAGAAAATTGCTTGAATTTGAAAAACGTGTGGAACTTCTAGAAATGGCAATAGAAAAAAATTCCGTTTTTGAAACTCAATACCATAGAAGCTAATCGGAATGGGCCATCTTATACTGTAACTACCTTAAGAGAGTTGAGAAAGATATATGGAGATCATGACCTATATTTTGTAATTGGAGGGGATGAAATAGTGCACTTAACTAATTGGTATAAGTGGAGAGAACTTTTTGACTTAAGTAATTTTATAGTGGTTGGAAGGAGAGAGGGAGATCTGAAAAACCTGGAACTTTTTATAAGTTCAAATTTTAAGATAAAAAAAAGAAGAAAAATACACATGGAATATTGGTAAATATAAACTACACTATATAGAAATTCCCCGACTGGAGATCAGCAGCTCTCTTATTAGACATAAGGTGGCACAAAAAAAATCATTGATGGGACTTGTTCCAGAGTCTATTGAGAAAAAAAATACATGTTGAGTACTGTAATTATGCCAATACAAAAGGAGTGTAATTACTTTCTTCCCAATTAGTTTACTTCAACAGACAATTTCAAGGAGGACAAAAAAAATGATAGAATCAGGAAAAAAAGAAGTTTTATTTCCTCTGGTTTTTTCAGTTTATTATTGTAGTGTATGTATGGTTTGGTATAAATGTTTTTTTTAAAACTATGGAGTCTTAAAGAATTAATGAAGATACAATTTGGTATTGGAGGGATATTGTGGTTGGCCATATTTATGCCAGTTGCCTATTATATACTTTGGCGGCATATAAAAGATGTAGAAACTTACCGTACGACCAGGAATGAGAAAGATCTGGTAGTGGCCCAAAAAAGGGCTTCTTCCCTTCCCAAGTGGTATTTGATAATGGCAACAATAATGGCACTATAGGTCCAAATTTTGCGATATTTGGCCGGGAGTTTATTGATCCAATGGAATATACAATGGATGTTTTGCTTTCTGTGGCTCTACTTTTCATTTTTTTGGCCTCCTTTTGATTTGGCCTAAGTGCTGAATGGGAGAGATGGACATCTGACATCCCTTTATCTAGGGAACACAAGGCATTTGGGATAAGGGCAAGGATATTTAAGGCTTCTTTACTCCTATTTTTTTGGTGGTGGCATAGGTATGGTCATAGTTGGGCTTTCAGCTTTTCACAATAGCCAGGAACTAGGCGATGCATTTATGTTTTTCCTAAAAAAAGGGCATTATATTTTATTTAGGCACATGTATATGGGGAATCCTTTCTGCCTATCTTTTGAGTAAATTAGTTACCCAGGGCATAAATGAAGTCATCAGGGTTACAGATGAGGTTTCAGAGGGAAATTTAGATGTTCAAATAAACGTGGTTTCAAGGGATGAAATTGGCTATCTTTTAGACGGTTCTTTGAGGAGCATGATTATTAGTCTAAAGGAACTCTTTAAGGCTTCAAGGGAAAAGGAACAAAGGGCATTGGAAGAATCAAAGAAAGCCAGGGATGCTTTAAGATTAGCTGAAGATGCTAGAAAAAAAGGCAGAGGAAGCAAAGGCTGAAGGTATGAGACAGGCTGCAAATCAGCTACAGGAGATAGTGGAGGTGCTCTCTTCAGCAACAGAGCAGATGTCTTCACAAATTGAAGAAACAGCAAAGGGCACAAGGGAACAGGAATTAATGGTTAGAGATGTTACTGAATCCATGGAACGAATAAACCTGTCAATTCAAGAAAAGCAATCAAATATCTTACAACTTGCCACATTGGCACAAGAGACTAAACTCAAGGCTAAAGAGGGAGAGGATATGGTAAAGGAATTGGTAGCCAACATATCATATCTATATGAAAATTCCAAGTCCCTTAGGGAAACCATGGAAGAGCTAGGACACCATGCCGAAGGAATTGACCAGATAACTGAGGTGATAAGAGATATTGCTGATCAAACCAATCTCCTTGCTCTAAATGCAGCAATAGAGGCTGCAAGGGCAGGTGAGGCAGGCAGGGGATTTGCAGTGGTTGCAGATGAAGTGAGAAAACTTGCTGAAAAGACTATGACAGCAACAGGTGAAGTGGGAGAATTTATAAAGAAAGTCAAAGAGAGTGTGAATGAGAATATTCAATATACGCACAATGCAGCGGAAACCATTGATAAAATAAACGTAATTGCCAAGGATTCCAGGAAGAGATTGAATGAAGTTGTTGAATTTATTGAAAAATTAGCATCTGAAGTCCAAGAAGTTGCCAAGACCATGGAAGAGTTTACCTCGTACATATCAGAGGTTAACGAGACTATTTCCAACATTTCAACTATTTCCCAGGAAACTGCTGAAGCAATGAACCAGTCAGCCCAAGCAGTTATTGACCTTACCAGGATATCCCAGGAACTATATGATATAATACAAAATTTAAGAAACACATAGGACAAAGAATAAGGGGTGGGATGCTATTCCACCCCTTATTCTTGTAATTTAAGGTTAGCTATTTTCTTCAATAAGATTTGTGAGTATTAGGCCAAGAAAAGAGTTAGTTGAGGTTGTGTATAACCATCCCAGGTGAGCAAAACACGTAGCACATAAAATTACTTGCCATGCATAGCCAGGGAACCATGTAAACTCCTTGCTGGGATTTCCAGCAGGTACAAAGTTTTTACCATTTGAAAAGCATCCAAGCTCAAATAAATAACCATGGGGATTTGCACAAACATGTCTAAATTTTCCATTTACTTTAATCTTGTACTTGGCTGACGTGATTTTGGTTTTGCAAAACTTACACAAATAATGTACTTCACTTTTTTTTGTTGGAGTTTTTGATTTTGTTCTTTGATTACAATATCTAACTTGGTTGAGGTACCTTTTTTTTAATAAAATGTGTTGTAATATAGCCATAAACACAGTTCCTTAAAGAATTCTAGTGGTCAGAGGTAGACTATGAAACAGATCAAAGTTCTTTTAATGAATTTTTAAAATTAAATCAGTTGGAAATATTTTTACCTAACCCAAGTTTATCAAAATGACAAACTTGGGTTAATATAATAGACCCTTTCTATTTTAAAGGAAAAGGGGTTTTTGTAAAGTCTAATATGGTGTTTTTAGATATAAAAATAAGTTTTTGGGTATAGGAAAGTTATTAATATATCTAAAGTTGTGAATGAGGCAGTTAAAAAGTTAAAAGATACAGGTGTGGAAGGGGTAATAGGATGAATATAAAAGAACTTCTGGATTTTGACAAACACCACATATGGCATCCATATACATCAATGAAAAATCCCTTGCCTGTTTATCCAGTTGAAGAAGCAAAAGGGGTTAGAATTAAACTTTGTGATGGAAGAGAACTCATAGATGGCATGGCTTCCTGGTGGGCTGTTATACATGGATACAATCATCCAATATTAAATGAGGCCATAAAGGAACAGCTAGAGAATATGGCCCATGTGATGTTTGGTGGGTTTACCCATGAACCAGCAGTGAGATTGGCCAAAAAAACTAACTGAAATAACCCCTAAGTCAATGGATGCTGTATTTTTTACAGATTCAGGTTCTGTTTCAGTGGAAGTTGCAATAAAACTCGCCTTCCAATATTGGATCTCAAAAGATATGGGAGAGAAATCCAAGTTGATTACCATTAGACGGGGATACCACGGGGATACCTTTGGGGCCATGTCGGTTTGTGATCCTGTGACAGGTATGCATGAGATCTTTAAAAATATCTTGCCAAAACACTATTTTGCCAGGGAGCCTAAAATACCTTATGGTTCTAAGTGGGACGATGAGGATATATTGGATATAAAAAAATTTAATTGAAAGCCACCACAAAGAAGTAGCTGCTGTAATATTAGAACCAGTGGTACAGGGTGCAGGGGGTATGAGGTTTTACCACGTAGAATATCTTAAGAAGTTGAGAAAGTTGTGTGATGAATATAATTTGTTGTTAATATTTGATGAGATAGCAACTGGATTTGGAAGGACTGGTGAACTATTTGCAAGTGATTTGGCTGGGGTTGATCCAGATATAATGTGTGTTGGCAAGGCATTAACTGGTGGTTACATGAGTTTTGGGGCTACCCTTTGTACAAGAGATATTGCCAAGACAATATCAGAAGGGAGGCCAGGGGTTTTTATGCACGGTCCCACATTTATGGGCAATCCCCTTGCCTGTTCTGTGTCTTATGCATCAATAGATCTTCTTTTGTCCAGTAACTGGAAAGAGAAGGTAAGGAAAATAGAAAAGACCTTAAAGGAAGAAATGGAAAGGATAAAGTTTTTGCCAGGGGTTAGGGATGTTCGAGTACTTGGTGCAATAGGGGTAGTGGAAACTGAAAAAAAATGTGGATGTAGCTAAAATACAGAGGTTTTTTTGTGGAAAAAGGGGTGTGGATAAGACCTTTTTTTAAATCTTATTTACATCATGCCCCCTTACATAATAGAAGAGTCAGAGATAGAAATTTTAGTTGATGCCATATATGAGGTAATTGATAGGAAAATTTATCAATAATTGTAATTGGTTATGAGTAAAATATATTTTTTTAAAAAAAAAGTTGTTGACAAGTAGAGGTGATATCTATATAGTCCTTTCTCCGTTGCGTGAGTGAAAACGCAACACAAAAAAAAGTTAACGATTTC
>BBBM01000028.1 GCA_001311565.1 Desulfothermus okinawensis JCM 13304 | reverse complement strand
GGGAAACTGGAAAATACCCTCTCTAAATGAATAGTATAAGGGATAAGGACAGATTGCCCTTATCCCTTAGTTTTTTAGAAGTTGTATGTGATTGTTAAACCATATCCCCACAGCTCCCCACCTGCCTTAAGTGAAACCTTATCGCCATCATAGGAGTTGTTTAGGTTCACGCTCTCTCCGCCAATTACCCTATCCTTTTCCGTAATGGTGTATTGTAGAGTACCATCTATTTGCCATTTACCCCAGTGAAGTCCAGCACCAATAGAATAGGTCTTTTTATCTGCATCGGGCCACAAGTTGTCAAAGGTATCATCAGGAATAGGGGTGGGATCGTAAAAATAGCCACACCTTAAAGTGAGTATATCTGTTGCCTTGTATTCAATCCCAATCTTTACTTGGTTTGTATCCTTCCAGTCTCTTTTTATTTTTAATTCTTTTCCTCCAAGTGCTTGCTGGAACATGGGGTCTTTTATCTCCAGGGTCTGATAATCCACAATAGACCACTGGGTCCAGACAACATCTGCTTCAATTGATAATTTTTCATTTGGCGTATATCTAAGACCTATCTGAATCTGGTTTGGATGGTCCACATCATCTAGTGACACATCTGTTTTATATCTTGTAATGCCCTGAGCAGCCAGGATAGCTTTTTCTGTTTCAGAAAGGTTTTTCAATTTAAGATCTCCTTCAAAGTTTGCATCTGCCTGGGATCTAAATGTGAGACCAAAGGTGAATTGGTCTGTTAATTTATACATAAGTCCAATATTGAAAGAATAGTTGAAATCATCAGTAAGCTCTATTTTTTTCTCTAACAGTTAGGGGCCACATATCATAAGAATTTAGATATGTGCCTGCTTCAGATCTCCCCAGAGATATGCCAAATCCCACAGATAGTTTATCGTTTACTTTATATGCAATAGTAGGGGTTGCTACTAATCTGTAATACCAGGATTCATAGCAATTATAGGAAGCAGGGTTTTGATAAAAATTTTCAGTATTGTCCCACCTTAAGTGAAGTCCGTATGGAACATATGCGGCCAAGCCAAAGGTCATTTTCTCATTTATGGGCATGGCAAAGCCATATGTGGAACTATAAATAATGGAGATTCGTCTTCAAAATCAGTTGGTCCAGCAATAATTGACCCGTTTTTCTCTACTCTATAATTTTTTCCTTTAAGATAGGGATCAATATTCACAGATCCAAGGGAGATCTGTTTGTTTTTGATTTGAGTCAGTCCTGCTGGATTATAGTATACAGCGTATACGTCATCTGCATATGCTGCAAAGGCACCCCCAAGGGCAGTTGCTTGGCACCTATACCAAATGTATCCACATTTGCCCCAAAACAGGGACTTTGGGCTATTAAAAGAAGTGTTCCTAAGATGATAAAGATTTTTTTTCATAGATACCTCCACTTATAATTAAAATTCATTATTTATTGCAGGTAATTAATTATAAAATCATTAACTGTATCGTAGGCCCATGATAAGTTATCATTATCCAGGTAATCTGCTGCTTCTGGATAATATTCTGGATGTACACCCAGCAGGATTCCATGGGTAATCCAGTTTTTCTCCCCATCTCCCTTAAACATAAACCACTTATTGTAGTCAGATGGGAAAGAGGAACTGGAAGTTATTTCAATGTATTGATCAAATCCAAGGGTTGACGCCAGGATTTTATTTGAGACATTGGGAACAACAGTATCATGATAAGAGGACTGTAACATTGCCTTATTTTTTTATGGAGCTATTTGCAAGATATACTGGATCTGAAGGATCCAGTAGTAGTTGTAATATTCCTAAGGTTACAAAATACTCAGTATTGTTTTTTTTCCAGTCCTAAGCTGTTTAACAGTCCTTGGATAAGGGCATTTGAAGCTTGATCAACAAGAGCTGCATAGTTTGCTCCCCCCACATTTAGAACAACTTTATCAATAATATTGCTATTTAAAGATGTAGCAACAGACCCAGTAATTGAACCCATGGATTGGCCAACATAATATATGTTTGTTGGTTGATCAGGGTTCCATCTCCATTAATGTCAAATTTACCGTCCTTTATGAGGTTTAAAAACATACCGATATCAAAGAAGGTTGATACAGATTAATTCTATCCTGACCAAGATTACCAGTTAGATAGTTCGCACCTGAATTTTCAGGATCAGAACTCCTTGCACCATGTTCTGGAAGGTCCATGGCAATTATAGGCATATTTGTAATTTTTTTTGTGCCAGCACATATGCTGCTTCCTTTTTGCTCCCAAGTCCATGTTGAAAAACCAATACTGAATCACTATATAAATTACCATTTACTATTAGATAAGGGACATTTATTGGAGTTGGTGGATTGTTAGTTAAGGTGGTTATATCAAATGAGGTAAAATCAGTGCTGTTAACTGCTGCAAGTCCTTTAAGTAACGAAATTGCTCCATTTATTTGATAATATTCAGATGTTGCATTTGCTAACTCTAATCCAGATATTTGTTTACCTGAAACATTTAAAAAGTCATCTAATGTCATGTTATTTTGAAGGGCAGCTGCAATAAGTCCAAAATCCTGTAAACTTAAGCTCTTGTCTGCAGTGGTAAAGGTGAAGAGCTCTAGAATATCGTCTTTTGATATTCCATAGGCATTTAAGATGGAAAAAAGAGGAGCATAAGCTTGTCTTAAGGGCTCCAGTGCCTTTAAGTCTGCTGAAGTTATTTCAGACGATGATTTTAATAAATCAAAGAGCATGCTGGATGTAAGATAGGTACCTGACTGTAATTTTATTCCTTTTTTTAAGTACAACTAAAAATTGAGCTCCAGGAGCAAGTGGCTTTAACGGGAAAATTTTGATGTAGTTTCCATCCTGGACAACTTTAATGTCATCTATGTCAATATTTTCTAAGTCCAAATTACTAATTAATGCCTGTAAACTATCAACACTTAGCTGGGATAGTGATGTTAATATACTAGCAAGATCAGTCCCTGGTGGTTGCATGCCCATTTGACTTAAGGCTTGATAGATGGCTCCAGCTAATACTTGTGTGTTTATTAAATATATATTGTTGGTTAAAGAATCTTTGTCCAGCGGTTCTGTTGAGCTAAGGGGAATAGCTATTGGGGCATTGGGGCTAAGACCCTTTATTTTAAGTTTATCTATTGCGGAATATAGGGCATTTTCAGCAGGGTCAGTGGAATTGGTGGGTAACATTACTGTATAGTTTGTATTTGCCCAGACAACGTCATTTGGCACAGGCAAGATCTCATTTGTTGGATCAAGCACAGGGAATACGCTCACATAGACAGTGTCTTTTAAATTAGACAGAACATCTTCTTCCTTAACTGTCCCCTCGCCAATCTTATTCAGAATATCCTGGATATTGGATGTAATAGCATTAATTGTTGCATTTATTCCTAAAGCCCCATTTATTCCTCTGTTAAATGCCCCAATAATGTTTGAGTCCATATCAAAAGTGGTTTTCTCCAACTCATTAGCAATATTTGCCATTAAAATAATTTGTTTTTCAGCAGGTAGTTGAAGCTGATTTTTTTAAGTTGTACAATGTGGTTTCAACTGCCAGGGAGAGTCCAAGGAGTTTCGCACTAACTCCATTAGAACTTGCAAGATCAGTGTCATAAGATCCACCTAGCTCCTCAATTTTTGCCTTTAAATCTGGCTTTAGAGCAACTAAGGTAGTCAGAGGAGTAATATTTTTTTGCACCCACTGGAGCAAGTAAGGTGAGAGCAGGCTCTTTAGTGGATTTAACTATACCTCCCTGGGCAAGGAGGAGGCCTGCTGCATCATCGGGTATAGAAAGAGAAAAATGTCCATTATCATCTGTAGTGGTGGAAATTTCCCCAGGATCACATATTCTGTTTTCATTTGAGTCCAGGCATACAGTAGCATTTGCAACATAACTCTGGATTACCTTGCCTGATACAAAAGATCCAGTGTCATTGTCTCCACTTCCTGCACAGCCCATAAAAAAATAGCAAAATACCAATAATAATGGGCACAAACCTGGTTAGTTTTTTTCATGTGTACCTCCTTGACGTTAAGTTGGTTTTGGTTATAAACGTTAATTTATGTAAATGAAGTTATTTATTGATGTCAAGATACCTGGATAAAATGGGCGAAAAAAAACGAAGAATTTTTCGTACCACTAGAAGCCACTAGAAGAAAGAAGGTACAGGCTTTTACCTAGGATTTATTTTTTTCTTAATAAATCTTAAGATAATAGATGCTTCTTCTATGCCCATGTACGCGCTCATAAGCAGATATACGCTGCCAATAACTGGTATAAATAATACAGAGATGGTGTTAAAATTAGACAGGTATATGCAGACAATGAGAATAAGGATACTTAGAAAAATAAATGTGAGAATTTTTTTTTGTAAATCTATCCAGGAACCAATTTTTTTATAGAGACAATAGGATAAGAGTATTACATTTATCATGATGAGATGGATACTGCCAGGGCCAGGCCAAAATACTTGAGGTCTTTCATAAGCAGAAGCCCCAAAATGAGATTTACCACCAGACAAATAGATGCAATGATTGCCGGAGATTTGGTGTCTTTTAAAGCATATAGAGAAGATACAAGGGTTCTAACCATGCTAAAAGCAGGTAAACCAATTCCATATGCAACAAGGCACATGGAAGTTGCATTTACACTGTGTATGTCAAATGCCCCTCTGTGAAACAAAATCTGGATAATGGCTTAGATAGGCCAATTAAACCAGCTGTTGCAGGAAGACACACAAATAGGATCAAATAAAGACTTTGATTTAAGGTCTGTTTGAATTTTAAAATGTCTTTTTGTGCAGCTAATTGGGATAGATCTGGTAGGGCAGCTACGCTAACTGCCACTCCAAAGATTCCCAATGGAAATTGTACCAACCTATCTGCATAATAGAGATATGACACAGCACCAGTTGATAGGAATGATGCCAAAATGGTGTTAAGTACAATATTTAGTTGATATACTGCTGCCCCAAATACTGATGGGAGCATTAGTTTTAAAAGGAGTTTCAATCCCTTATGTCTTAAATTTACCTTCCCTATCCATGAAAAATCATAACTCTTTAAGGCTGGTTGCTGCATGAGAAATTGTAAAATTCCGGCAATTAAGACACCATATGAGAGTGCAAGAGAGACATTTATTTTTTTTGAAATAGGCGAAAAATGCGCAGCCAATTAACACTATATTTAACATACAAGGGGCAAGGGCGGGCATAGCAAAGTGGCCAAGTGAATTTAAAATCCCCATACATAGGGCAACACCAGATATAAAGATTATGTAGGGGAAACATATCCTGATTAGTTTTGTTGTGAAATTAAATATGTCCGGTCTGGTTTTAAAGCCAGGGGCAACAATTGAGGTAATATAGGGTGCAAAAATAATTGCAATAATTGTTATTATGGTTAAAATTGTAATTAACCAATAAAATGTGGACCTTGCAAAGCAAAAGGCTGACTCCTTTCCTTGTTTCAGTTGTAAATTTTTAAAAATTGGTACAAAGGCCATTGTAAGGGAGCCTTCAGCAAACAGTCTCCTCAAAAGGTTTGGTACCCTGAAGGCCACAAAAAAAGACATCGGCCATTGCGCTGGTTCCAAGGGCATAGGCAATAACTACATCTCGTAAAAAAACCCAGTGTCCTGCTAAGAAGAGTGGCACCTGCAATAATTGAACTATTTTTAACCAGACTGGACATCTCTTTTTATTGACTTATAAAGTTTATGATTGAATGATTGGTGTAAATAACATACAATTTAACACAACTAAAGTAAAATTATTTAACATGTTCAAAAGTTTTGACAAAGTTGGTTAAGGTTCAATTTTAAAACTGTGAGCAAAAACAATAGGTGGGATTATGGTCTTTACATGGGAAGGATTTAAAGAAAAACTGGAAGAAATACACATTTTTCCAGATAATTATGTGTTTAAATTTATAGTGCCCATAGACAGAAAAAAAACCAGGTGATAGAGTTATTTAAAGGAGAGGACGTTTTTGTTAGAAACTCAAAGAATGGAAAATTTATTAGTATATCTGTTAGGTGTTATGTGGCTTCGTCTGATGAAGTCATTGAGATTTATAAGAGGGCATCAAAGATAGAAGGCATTGTTGCACTTTAAACCCAGGGGAGTTTTTATGTTTCAATTGGCTTTAATTTTTTTTCTGGTTCCAATTATTGAGCTCTATTTTCTCATAAAAATAGGTTCAATAATTGGTCCTTTTAACACAATTATGCTGGTTATCTTAACTGCTGTGTTCGGGGCATATCTTGCTAAAAGGGAAGGTCTAAAGACGCTTTATAAGATCAGAGAAAATATGTATCAGGGTGTTATGCCAACAGAGGAATTGGTTGATGCATTTTTGATTTTTATAGCCGGGGTATTACTTTTGACACCAGGGTTGATTACAGATATTTTAGGCCTTTGTATGTTGTTTCCTGCATCTAGAGACATCTTTAAAGAATATCTGAAAAAGTGGATGAAAAACAGGATCCACAAGACAGATTTTTATATTGATTTGTAGTCATGGGATATACCAATCTAGCTTCTTGTATAAAAGACCTCTTACATATTAAAGATCTGGTAATTGTAGACGCAGAAGTTGATCCAGACTTAGAAATTGCCGCAATCCAGAGACGGGTCTTTAAAAGGGGCGGTCCTGCCGTTCTATTCACCAAGGTAAAGGGCACAAGATTTCCAATGCTGGGAAATCTTTTTGGAACTAAAGAGAGAATCAGGTTTATTTTTAGAGATTTTTTTTAAAAGATGGGATAAGGTTTTAAAGGTTGTTAAGGATCCAAAGTCCCTTATTAAAGATCCAGTGTCATGGTATTACCTATTAAAAATGGGTATCTGTATAAAACCTAAAGTTATACAAAAGGATCTAGGTCAATTTTTTTGGAACCTGCAAAATAAGCGACCTTCCCTCCCTAAGGTCCTGGCCAATGGATGGGGGTGGATACATTACCTTGCCCCAGGTGTATAGTGAGGACCCTGAAATGGGGGTTTTAAAAAGTCAAACCTGGGAATGTACAGGATACAGTTAAATGGCAATAATTATATTAAAGATAAGGAAGTGGGACTCCACTATCAAATACATAGGGGCATAGCATCTCATCATCAAAAGGCCATAAAAAGGGGTGAGAAGTTCAAAGTAAACATCTTTGTTGGAGGTCCTCCAGCAATGACTTTTAGTGCAATTATGCCCCTACCAGATGGTATGCCTGAGGTGTATTTTGCCTCCCTTATGGCAGGGCACAGAATAAAATTTTTAAAAAGTAAGGGGCTTTGCCAATACCAGTTTATGCAGATTTTTGTATAACTGGCCATATTGAGGGAAAAGAGACAAAACCAGAAGGTCCATTTGGAGATCATCTTGGATATTATAGCTTAATACATGAGTTTCCTGTTCTCAAGGTGGAGGGGGTATATTGTAAGAAAGATGCAATCTGGCCCTTTACTACTGTTGGGAGGCTCCCCAGGAAGACTCCATTATTGGAGAAGTGATCCACGAGATTGTAGCCCCATTTGTATCCAGGGTGTTTAGTGGGGTAGAAGAGGTTCACGCGGTTGATGCTGCAGGGGTACATCCCCTTTTGCTTGTAATTGGAAGAGAAAGCTACGTGCCTTTGAGGAGGAGAGGATACCCCAAGAAGTAATAACTGCTGGTATGTCTGTTTTAGGCAGTACCCAGACGTCTTTGTCAAAGTATGTGTTTATAGCTGCAAAAGAAGATAGTCCCAATCTTACTACTAGAGATGTCCCTAATTTTTTTTAAACACATAATGGAGAGGATAGATACAACAAGGGACCTTCATTTTATCACTAGAACAACCATGGATACCCTGGATTATTCAGGCATTAGTCTAAATCAGGGATCAAAGGTGATAATTTCAGTTGCTGGGAAAAAGAAAAGAGAATTGGCCTCAAATATAAATACTAGTCTATCCCTCCCAAATGGCTTTTATGACCCAAGATTTTTTATCCAGGGATTTTGATTTTAAAGGGCCCACCTCACAATTTAAGCAGGGACACCCATGATCCATCAATAGTTGAGTTGAGTAGTGTACTCAAAGGTCAGGACCTAATGGGAATTTGCTTTATAGTAATTGTTGATGATGTGGATTTTACTGTAAAAAAATTGGGATAATTTCCTTTGGGTTACCTTTACAAGGTCGGACCCTGCAACAGATATCTATGGGGTAGATTCATTTACTAAATGTAAATACTGGGGATGTATGGGGCCAATTATTATTGATGCAAGACTAAAAAAAGTATCACGCACCTCCTTTAGAAGAAGATCCCCAAATTATAGAGAGGATTAAAGACCTGGGAAAGCGTGGTGGTCCATTATATGGACTGATTTAATTTAACCAGTGAGGGGAATATGTGGTTTAGGGAAAAAAATAAGGGAATATCTAAATGACCCTCAAGTCTCTATTTTTTTGCTAATAAGTTTAACAGTTGTCATGTCCATACACTTTCTAGGTCAATATTTGATCCCTGTTTTTACCAGCATAATTTTAGCTTATATATTAGAGGGGTTGATAAGACCAATAGAGAAACTCAAAGTCCCAAGGACAGTTGCAGTAATTTTGGTATTTATCTTCTTTATGACCTCATTAATATTTTTAATCTTATGGATAATACCCATTGCAGTAAAGCAGTTTTCACAGTTTTTACAGGCCCTACCATCAATGGTAATTGCAGGGAAAACCCATATAAAAGAGCTTTTGCAAAAATATCCCAATGTAATATCCAAGATACAATTAGATGCCCTTACTGGTTTTATTGTAGAACAGATAAGAAGTATGGGGAAAAACGTCCTGTCCTACTCAATTTCATCAATAATGGGGATTGTTAATTTTCTCATTTATATGGTATTAGTTCCTCTCATTACTTTCTTTTTGCTGAAGGATAAAGATATTATTTTATCTTTTTTTAAAAGATCTTTTACCAGAGAACATAGAATTTACGTCACAGATATGGTCTGAGGTAAATGCAAAAATAGCCAGATTCCTCCAGGGAAAGATGTGGGAGATAGTTATTGTATGGATTGCAACTTATCTATTCTTTATCTTCATCCACTTAGAATTTGCTTTGTTGCTTAGTTTGTTTATAGGTCTTTCTGTGTTGATCCCCTTTGTTGGGGCAATTGTTATGACCATTCCTGTAGCTTTGGTTGCATATTTTCAGTGGGGGTTTGCCAGGGAGTTGGTTGTGTCAGTAGCGGGTTATTCTATTATTCAATTTTTAGATGGAAATCTGTTGGTACCACTCCTTATGTCTGGTTTTGTAAATTTGCATCCAGTTGCAATAATGATTGGTGTCCTTGTTTTTGGAGGGCTTTGGGGGCTTTGGGGGTGTTTTTTTTGCCATACCACTGCTTACTTTGATTCACACAATCATAAAAACATGGCCAAGAAAGACAAAAAAAAGCCGAGGAGGTTGAAAGTGAAGGATAAAAGAGGGGTTTACTATTATCCTGTCCCTTTAAATAAAAGGGTTAAGATGTATGTGAGAGAGGTTAATGGAGTTATTGAATTTAGATTACACAATGATGACGATCCAAAACTCTATGAAGAGCATGGATGGATTACCTATGAGGCTGCCAGATTGGCGTCTGATATGTATAAAGGACCTGGTATGAATCCACTTAGATTGTATGATATAGATGCTGCTATCCATGCCCTAAAATCAGAGGAAAACTAAGTAAATGATTGGATTTTATTATCCAGACTCCCATATGTGGGGAAGTTTGTTTATACATTTTTTTTCAGGAACTAGATATTGATTTTGAGCTAATTGACAATCTCAGCTTTGATAAGCTTAGGGATATAGAGCTAATTATAGTCCCAGGTGGTTTTGCTTCTCAAAAGATAAAGAGATTGAGAGATAGGGGACTTAATATAATAAGGGATTTTGTGAAAAGTGGAGGTAGCTACATTGGCATTTGTGGAGGCGCAGGTTTAGCCTTTCTCATGGAAAATTCAATCTTGGGATCTGTCCTCTGGGTAGGAAGGATATGACTTCTCGGGTCCCCAACTTTAGCGGTCACATATGGGTGAACTTAAATTTGGACTCATCTCTTGGTATTAATGGCTCTGTTCAAACAAAAGGGCAACTTCCTGTATGGTGGCCCTCTCAGTTTAATTGGGATTTTGAGAGTAAGGTACGTGTTCTTGCCTCCTATAAGGCGCCAGGAGATGATCTGTGGATTGCAGACATCCCCTATAATATCCTAAAATGTATGGATATTTCTTTAGTCCAGGATATTTATGGCATAAATCTGGATTTTGATTTAATCAGGTCTGATCCATGTATTTTGGTTGGGGACTATTTTAAGGGAAGGTTTGTTTTGAGCTATCCCCATCTTGAAACCCCATCATCTGAGTTTGCAAATAGGCTTTTTGTTTGCATTTTGTCTGAGTTATTACAAAAACAGGTACAATATAATGAAGTGGGGGAATTTGATATAAAGGATCCAGAGATTAATTGGCCAGATGAAGATTTGGTCTTTGTAAAAGATTCCCTTGTAAAGCTTATTTGTAAGGCACAGGAAAATTTTCTCATGTGTTGGAGAAAAAAGTGGTTACTTGGATGGAGGCGGGGGGTTATTGGTCTGTGTGTAAACAGCCTACTTTGCATGTGTTCGCTTCTAATTAAATCCCATGCATCTAAAAATGCAAAAGAGTTTTGGAGAAGCTCCAAAAAAGATTTTTTTAATCCTGTTTAATGAATTTGTTTCAAGTTTTGAAAAATATATAATTTTGCAGAGAGAATTTTACCTGGAAAATCCCCAGCGCCCGCCAGATAGGTTTGGCACATCAAAAATTCACAAACAAATACTTAAGTTAACAGGTCCATTTCCCGGAGATGGTGGCCTGTTTAAAGACCTTTCCCAAATCTTAGAGAAAATCACAGCAAGTCTCTTTTAATTAGCAACTTTTTTTCCCAATGAAATCTGTTTGTCTTGTCAATTGGGTCTATAAAAGAAATTGTGCTTTCTAATTAAAAACCATGTTTCTTTTTTTAACTTTTCTTGACATACTAGATAAATTTTCCCATAAGGTGTAAAATTTAAAATCTAGAATGGGAGATTTACTATGGGTAAAACAAGACCATTATATTTAGATCATGTGGAGGAGTGTGTAGATGAGATAATAAAAAAAGGTGGGGAAAAATTTAGTTGTAGCAGCCCCATTTGGTATTGGTAAGCCAAACCACCTTCTAAATGCCATTTATCGCAGGATAAAAAAAAGATAAGTCTCTTCATTTAAAGCTCATCACTGCTTTAAATCTCAATCCCCCTACCTGGAAATCAGAATTGGAAAAAAAGACTCATTGAGCCTATGGTGAAGAGGCTTTGGCCTGACTATCCAGTTTTAGAATATGTGGATGAACTCTGTAATCCTCCCTCAAATTTTGAGCTCATCCAGTTTTTCTTTAAACCAGGTGCAAGGCTCCACTGTGCCCATTCTCAACAAAATTTTCTATGCTCCAACTATACCCATGCAGTGAGGGATGGTGTGATTCAGGGTGTAAATGTGTTAGTTCAACAAATCTGCAAAAAAAAGATAAATGGGAAAACATACTTCAGTATGAGTTCTGATCCTGATACCCATCTTGAAGCTGGCCAGATAATGAGAAAGGAGATGGAAAAAGGCAAAAAAAGGGATACTGGTTGCCCAGACCAATCAAAAGGCACCTTTTGTGTACGGAAAGGCTACTGTGGATGAGGACTTTTACGACGTTGTGATAGACAATAGAAAATATGACTTTGAGATGTTCCACGTGCCAAAAGAGTCTGTTTCTCTTACCGACTGGACAATAGGGTTACAAGCAAGCGCCCTGGTTAAAGATGGAGGCACTTTGCAGGTGGGTATAGGGTCCCTTGGAGACGCTGTTATTAGCGGTCTGGTGCTCAGGCATCAAAATAATAATGAATATCAAAATATTTTAAAAGATCTCGGAATCCTGGATACTGCTAGTGAACTAATAGGAGACTATGGTGGAACAGGTATATTTGAACAGGGCTTACATATATCTTCTGAGATGTTTGTTGACACAATGATAGAGCTCTATAAGGCTGGAATTATTAAAAGACGGGTATATGACGATATTACGATTCAAAAGTTAGTTAATGAGGGAAAGATAAATTCAAAGATCACTCCAGATGTCCTGAAATATTTAATGGATGAGTTGGCAATTCATCAACAATTGACCAGTGAAGATGTGGATTACTTAAAGAAATTTGGCATCTTAAAACAAGAAGTGGTTTTTGAGAACAACTCCCTGAAAATAGACGGCAAAGAATTTTCAAATGATTTAGGAGATCCTTTAAATTTTAAGGAAGTTACTAAATATTGTCTAGGCGAGCATTTAAAAAAATGGCATACTTATAAATGCAAGTTTCTTTTTTTGGCCCAAACAAGTTTTATGAGTATTTGCGGTCCATGCCAGAAGAAAAATTAAAAGAAATAAATATGAGAGGGGTAAATGAAATAAATCAGCTCTACGGTGATGAGAAATTGAGATCCCTTCAAAGAAAGGATGGTCGTTTTATCAATGCTGCACTTATGGTTATGTTAAATGGGGCTATAATTTCCCACACCCTTAATAACTCAAAGGTCCTCAGCGGTCCAGGAGGTCAATATAATTTTGTTGCCATGGCACACGCCCTACCTGATGCAAGATTTGTTATAATGCTAAGGAGTACAAGGAATATTAAGGGTAAGGTAAGTTCAAACATAGTCTGGGAGTTTGGAGAGGTAACAGTTCCAAGGCACTTGAGGGATATAGTGGTTACAGAATATGGTATTGCTGATTTAAGGGGTAGGACAGATAAAGAAGTGATGATGGCCCTTTTAAATGTCACAGATTCAAGGTTTCAGGAAAAGCTTTTGAAAAAGGCCAAGAAAAACATGAAGATACCCAAAAATTATAGAATCCCTGACAGGTTTAGATACAATACACCAGAAAAAAATAATGGGTGTTATGAAAAAGTATAAACAAAAGGGAGTTATAAAGGATTTTCCATTTGGAACTGAGTTCACAAAGGAAGAATTGGTTTTGGGTAAGGCATTAAAGGCCTTGGCTAAAGAAGATATATTTGGTAAATTAAGACTCGGCAAAAGCCTTCTCAAAAAAAGTCACATATCCTTCTGAGGCCAGAGGTTATTTGGAGAGGATGAAATTGGATAACCCAAAGACCTTTAAAGAGAAGTTGATGCAAAAGATAGTTCTTTATGCCCTAAAAAAATGCAAATATTATTTAAAGTTAATACAAAGAGGGGATAAGTAATTTATTTTCCATCCCTTCGTTGTACTGTTAGCCTTATAGGTTACTTTCCATTAGTACTTGTTAAACATTGAACTTTGAAGCTTTAGCTTTAGGGGAATTATGACCAACATAATACAAAAGGTCCCTTTTTTATCAGAAATAAAGGGGTTTTTAGCAGAAGATGAAATGAATCTTTTATACCAAATGGGGAAGACAGCCGCCCCAATGGGGCCATGTCTGGAAGTTGGGAGTTATTGTGGGTTATCTACAATATGTATAGGTCTTGGGGTAAAAGAAAAGGAAGGGATTCTTTACTCCATAGACCATCACAGGGGCTCTGAAGAGCATCAACCTGGTGAAGAGTATTTTGACCCAGACCTCTATGATGAAAGGTCAGGGCGGATAAACACCTTTTATGAATTTGAAAAAAAACATAGAAAGGGCTAAATTACTGGATTGGATTGTGCCTATAGTCTCAAAATCACACATAGCAGCTAGAAAATGGGTAACTCCTCTATCATTTGTATTTATAGATGGAAGCCATAGCTTTGAATCTGCAAAAAGAGATTACATCTCCTGGTCTCCTCATATTATGCCCGGGGGATTTTTGGCAATACATGATGTGTTTTTTGATCCATCTCAAGGTGGAGACGCTCCCAGGCGTGTATATGAAATGGCCCTGGCATCAGGGCTTTTTGAAAAATACAGTTTTGTAAATACCCTTGGAATACTAAAAAGGATAGAATTGTAGTTAGTCCAAGTTTATCAAAATGATAAACTTGGACTAAGGTAAGATCTATTTTGCTCCCCTTCATCCTGTTGAAAGAGCCAATCCTGCAAGAATAAATTAGCTGCTGGGGTCAATTTTAAAAGGGCATCTGCTGCAAGTAAAAGTACCCCTGCTGTCCATGTGGGTTTTTCTTTTGGCCAGAATATCCTGAGTTCCTTTTGGTATCCAGTCCAATAAGCCCCATCTTTATCCCTGTTTTTGTGTAGCCAGTTAAACAGCTTAATTGCCCTTGAATTCATGGAAACAGCCAATAGGGCCATTACAAGTTCGCAAGATTCAGCAACGGTTATCCAGGGTTCATCACTAACACATCTGCATCCCAACTCTTCGTCTATAAATATACACCATTTTTCATTAATCCTCTTTCTGGCAGCTGATCCTCTTATTACCCCGCACATCACAGGATAAAACCAATCCATTGCAAAACGTTCTTTTGATGGCCATGTCCTGTCAAACCTATGGGGTTTTTCCAATAATGCGCATTTTAGCTCTTCCCTGGCCTCAATCCAGTGGGGTCTATTTATTCCAATCTCCTTTGCAATCAAGATTGCACACTCTAGGCTTTTATATATTGAGGAACACCCAGTAATAAGGGCGTCTTTATAGATCTTGTTTTCAGGAAGTGATGCCCAATATATTTCCCCCTGGGGACTCTGGAGCTTTAAAGCAAATTCAATTGCAGCTTCCACACTTTCCCACATTTTATACAAAAATTCTATATCTCCAGTGATTAAATAGTAGTGGTATAGACCAGTGGCAAGATAAGGGGCATGGTGGGATTCTTTTCTGCTCTTATCAAGCGGGATAGTGTCATCATAACCAGGCCAATATCCTCCATCTGTCTCCTGCATCTTTGCCATCCACGAGAAGGCCTTTTTGGCCTCATTGACCATTCCAGCAACAGAGAGCCCCATTGCTGCTTCAATGTGGTCCCATGGATCCAGTATGCCTTTTTTTAAACCAGGGTATACCTCCTGAAGGGTATTGATTTTCTGCTATGTACTCTGCAGTCTTATTTAGTTCGCGTTTTGATATTAATTTAAAAGGAAATCCATTTTTTTACCACTTTTTCCCTACCTTTTTAAAATAAAGCACAACACTTTTGCCAATTATTGGTGTAAGTATTTTATCTAAAATTCTTGTAAACCTGGGACCCTTCATTATATCTAACACAAGTAAGTTGTGGTATAGTTTGACAGGTAGCCAGGTGTCCCTTTTTCCCCAGTTTAAACATTTTAGCCACCAATATGGGGAATGGAGGCCATGGGCATAGTGTTTTTTATAGAGTTTAAATCCAAGTCTTTCGATTTCTATTTTTAGAGGACCTATCTTAAAAATTCTAATATGGCCTCCTTTTTCATACTTATAATCTTCACAAAGGGCCCAGCATATCCACTCTGGCATATATCTAGGCACAGAGACAACTAGATCACCATTGGGAGTCAAGATTTCCCAAATTTCTTTAATTACCCTGTGATAGTTTTCTATGTGCTCTAAAACCTCACTGCACACAACTATGTCAAAGGTCTCTTTTTTTAAATGGCAGTACCTCGCATCTACCCTTTAGAACCAGCCAGTTTTTATCCTTGTTTTTCCCGAGGTTAAAATATTTTTCACAATTTTCATTGGTCTTTTTAAGTGCATCAAAGTCAAGGTCAAGACCAACTGCTGTTACTGATTCTTTTAGGTAAATATTGTGTAGATGCCTGCCTTCTCCGCAACCCAGATCAAGGATTTTAGTCCCTGGCCCAATATTTAGATTGGAAAAATTAACGGTTAACATGGGTTGACAGGGCCTCCTCATATACTTTCACTGTTTTTTTAGCTGCTAGCTTCCAGTTGAATTTTTCAATTATCCTTTTCCTTGCCTTTTTGCCCAACTTATCCATAATATAAGGATGTTCAAAAAGATACAAAATTGCATTTCCCAGGGCCATGTGATCTGCTGGAGGGACCAAAATCCCAGCATCTCCTACAACTTCCTTTAATGCACCTCCTGTGGTGGAGACAATGGGTTTCTCACACGCCATTGCCTCTGCTGCAGGTAGACCAAATCCTTCATAAAGGGATGGGGAGACTGCTAAAGATGCCCTTGCATACTCTTTTACCATTTCTTCTTCTGACAGACCAAACACAAACCTTACAGCTCTATTTAGAGAGAACTCGTTTATAAGTTTTTCTGTTGAACCTCCTTTTTTTGGGCCTTCCAATAACTGTTAAGTTTGCCTGGGGAATTTTTTTGTGTGACATGGGCCATGGCTTTAATCAAATAATTAAGCCCCTTTAGGGGAACATCTGCACTGGCAGTGGTAATAATCCTAAAGGGATCCTTATCAATGTGGGGTATGGGCCTAAATTTTTCAAAATCAACCCCATTGTAAATCACTGAAATTTTCCCTGGGTCCATATGAAAATCTTTGCAGATATCTTTTTTAGAAGTTTCTGACACTGTTATTATATGAGGGAGTCTTTTTGCCACTCTTTTTTTGCATGGAAACAAAGCTATGCCACCTTTTTATGAGTAATTTCAAAAAAAAGTCTTTTTCGTGGCCAAGGGAAAATTTAAGGTCCCTTGTTATTGGATGATGGATTGTGGCAACCAGGGGAAACTTTTTCTTAATCCTTAGCAAGCCATAACTCAGACATTGGTTGTCGTGGACTATGTGGTAGTAGCCAGTGTTTGCATTCTTATGGGAAGTGGATTTTTTTTGACAAAAAAATTGGCTGCTCTTATGCTAAAGGCAAGGGGTTCTGGGAATCCTCCTGTGTTGTATGAGATGACTTCATATAGGTCTGCAATATTTTTTTATTTTTCTCTCTTTTATGGCAGTTAGGGTCTTGCTATATCCGTAAAAATTCATCCCTGGAAGGGGTATTAGTTTAACCCCTTCAAATAGGTCGGGGTAAGGCTCTCCACTTATTACATCAACCTGGTGTCCAAGGTCGCACAATGCCTTGCTCAAGTATTTTACATAAACCCCCTGTCCACCACAAAAAGGATTGCTCCTGTAACTTAATATGCATATCTTGAGTTTATTTGGTGGATTTATTTTTTTTATTTGCTAAACGGTAAGTAACGTTTTTAAAAGTCCTTTTTAAAGGATATCTTAGTATGTCCATATTATTGTTGTTTTTAACCAATTAAATGGCTTAGTTTTTCCATGGTGTTTTCCTGTCCAAAAATATAGAGAAGACCCATGACAACTATGGAAAAGACAAGGGCACCAGTGCCTATTTCTTCATTTTTTTATATTGTCATCCCTTAGTCTTTCTTTTTTTTAAAATATTTAAAAAGAAATTCCATAGTTCAGGTTCCAGATCTTCTATAATATCTCCAGGAAGTTTTGCAACTTTTTTTATTTGAAGAGAATTTTCTCCATAATGCCTCAAAAAAATCCTGAGGGTATATCTCTTTTGGATTCACTTGTTTGTCTATAGGCCATAATGGATAGACAAATGGTGTAAGTTACAATAGGTCTAATCCTTCCCAGGGAGTTTTCCTTTGATTTGAGAAAATTAAAAATTTCAGGACAAAATTTAAGTTGATCCATTAACTTGCCTGGGGTAAGTTGGTTTAAGCTTAAGTGTAAAAGTTTTTCCCTTGAAATGTACATGATTATATTGAAATTACTGTTTGTTTTAGTAGGAATTTTATTTGTTTTTAAGCTGTTGTATGTTTTTTTGGGAGTTGTGGTCTCCATAAAACGCACCAAAGGAGCCCTGTTTGTACCAACTCCCAGAGTTCGAATAAGCTGTGTGTTAGAAAACATATATCTAAGAAAAGGTCAACTGGTTGTTGATTTTGGTTGTGGGGATGGTAAGGATGAACCCATTTTTGTCTATTGTCTGGACACCTAGTTTGACATCTTTTGTTTTTTTTAGCTCTTCATCCTTTAGCACCCTTCTCAGTACCTTTCCAACAGCAGAGGTTGGTAGTTCTTTTCTAAATTCTACATATTTTGGTCTCTTGTAACCTGCAAGGTGCTTCTTACAAAATTTTATTATTTCTTCTTCTGTCGCCATTTCTCCTTTTTTTTAATTGCACAAAGGCCTTTACAACTTCACCGCTTTTTGGATGGGGAACACCTATTACTGCTGCTTGGGCTACCTTTGGATGGGCAAATAGAACTTCTTCAACTTCCCTTGGATAACAGTTAAATCCGCCAACTATTATGAGGTCTTTTTTTTCTGTCAGTGATAACGAGATATCCATCCTGGTCAATATGTCCAATATCTCCAGTTAAGAAAAATCTTTTTCCATCTATCTCTCTAAATACCTGCTCATTGGCCTGAGGATTTCGCCAGTATCCCTTCATTACTTGAGGGCCACATACTGCTATTTCTCCATCTTCCCCCTGGGGTAACTCTATTGTACCTGTATCTAAGTCCACAATTTTGATCTCAGTGTTTGGCACGGGAAAACCTACAGAGCCAAATTTCCTCTTATTTTTGTCTGAAGGATTTGCACATATTACTGGAGATGTCTCAGTAAGACCATAGCCTTCATAAATTATGCAACCAGTCCTTCTCTCAAAATCCTTTGCCAGTTCCACTGGGAGAGGGGCTCCACCTGATGCACAGCATATAATGGACGTTAGGTCAAATTTGTCAATAAGTGGATGGTTCACAAATGCAGAATATAAGGTGGGAACACCAACCACAAAGGTAGGTTTAAATTTTTCAACCTGTTTTAGTACTTCAGTAAATGGTGGATTCCCTGCCCTTGGATCAGGTATACAGATTAGTCTGGACCCACTGCCACATGAAGCGAGCATGCAAACTGTGAGTCCAAAGCTGTGATACCATGGTAGCACCCCAAGATAACAGTGGAAACCACCCCTTCTTGGAGGCTCTGGTGGTGCACCTTCTTCATGTTGTACTCTTATGTATTGTTCCAATGCCATTACGTCAAACACTAAATTGGTATGGGTAAGTACAGCACCTTTGGGAAGGCCTGTTGTACCTCCAGTATAAATTAGGACTGCTGGGTCATTTTCTGGATCAACTTCTTCGTTTCTTTCAAGTGGAGGGGTATTTTTTTAATATTTCATCTAAAAATTGATGTCCAGGCTCATAAGATTTTGCCTTTGGTATCTTCCCAAGCAAAGATCCCAATATACCCTTTACCTTTGGCAACCAGTTCTTAATATTGCAGATAACAACATTGTTTTTGCCAACATCAGTGCCTTCAATTGCTTGAATGGCAGTTTTATAAAATTGGGGGTGGTCCATACAAAAGACCCAGGTGGCTCCAGAATCCTTTAATTGGTGGTTCAGCTCCCCTGGTGTGTAGAGAGGATTGCAGTTTACACAAATTCCTCCTGCTTTTAAGACCCCAAAGAATATAACAGGAAATTGAGGGAGGTTGGGCAAAAAAAATGGCTACCCTATCCCCTTTTTTTTAGACCATTTTTCTTTAAAAAAATTGGCCACCCTGTTTGCATAATTCCTTACTTGCTGAAAGGTCTTGGTGGCGCCGTGAAAGATTGTATAGATCTTGTCTGGATAAAGCTTAGCTGACTGGTCTAAAAGATCATATAATGGCCTGTTGAATCCCTTTATCTCAGTTGGTACACCGTCTGGCCAGTAAGGACTTCTTTTCATTTTTACCTCCTGCACAATATTGATTTTAGTTGGTATTTATGTAACATAACTATGTTTAATTGTGCAAGCTTTTTTTGACAGAAAAGATATTTACTTTTTAGATGTGAATAAAATAGAAGGGTTAGTTGGTGTGGTTTAAATAAGCCGGCATTAGCCGGCTTATTTAAAGCAGCTATTTAAAATATATTTTTATTTGATTTGTGTGTTTTTCCAGCTGTCCAGGGGTGGGTTGACCAGAAGTGATAATGACTTTGTCTCCAGCTCTGAATAATTCAGAATTTTGTACAAAGTTTTCCACACGATCTAAGTGATTTGGAATATCTGGATTTGAGTTAATTGGGGTTACTCCCCACATGAAATTTAAGTATTTTATTACTTCCATGTGAGGGGTGAGGCCATAGATTTTCTGTTCAGGTCTACAACTTGAGATGAGTCTTGCTGTCTTTCCTGAAGTAGAGTGGCATGCTATTCCCTTTGCATCTGCGTAATTGGCCAGTAAGCACGCAGAGTATGCCAGATAAGAACCAAGGTTTGTCTCATGCTGAGGTTTTAGGGGCTCTTTTCGTTGTTCAAAGATATAGTTCTCTGTATTTGCTGCTATCTCACTTATTATGTCGATAACCTCTATGGGATAGTTTCCTATTGCTGTCTCATCTGATAACATTACACAGTCAGCCCCATCCATAATTGCATTTGCCACATCAGTGGTCTCTGCCCTTGTAGGCAGAGGATTGTGGACCATGGAAAGTAGCATCTGTGTGGCAACTATAGCAGGTTTGTGTTGCCTTTTGCAGGCGTTTATTATACGCTTTTGGATAATGGGAAGAGATGGCAGGGGACACTCAAGTCCTAGATCCCCTCTTGCAACCATAATCCCATCTGCTGCTTCCAATATTTCTTCTAGGTTTTCAACCCCATTTGCACGCTCCAATTTTGCAATCACTGGGACAAATTTTTTTGTGCTTTTGTATTTCATTTTTAATGTCAATTATGTCTTGTTTGTTTTGAACAAAGGATAGGGCAAAGGCGTCAATACCTAGATCCATGGCCTCATGAAGATTGGCCTTGTCTATATCTGTTAGGGCAGGTAGTGATATGTGTTTGCCTGGGAAATTTATTCCCTTATTTGAGGATACTGTGCCACCAGATTCAACGTCCAATAGGTATGCACAATCAGGTTCCAATACTTCTTCCACTTTAAATACTGGGACTCCATCGGACAATATGGCCTTCATTCCCACCTTAAGTCCTGCAATTGCCTCCTTTATTTTCACTCCCAAGAAGGGAATTTTCTTGTCTTCATATTTTTCTCTCAAATCCTCCACACCCAATATGGCCTTATATCCCTTTCCAAGATAAAGGGAGAGTCCTTAACTTCACCTATCCTTATCTTTGGTCCACTCAAATCTCCCATTAAAGTTATAGGGATTTTAAGCTCTGATTCCAGAGATTTTATTGTATTGATAATGGGAATGAATCCTTTTGGGGTATTGTGGGAAAAATTTAGACGAAATATGGTTACTCCTCTTATGATCATTTCCCTTAACACTTCTTTAGATGTTGAACTTGGACCTATTGTGGCAATTATCTTAATATGCATCTTACTTCCCTCCTGAGATTTATAAAACTTTTTTTAGTTTATGGAAATCTATATCAAAAGGACTCTCTATAGTCAAAGAACTTTTACACAAATAAAAAGCCCTAAATCAATAATTAATATAAAATGCATTTTTGGCATAATTAGCCCATATATTTTGCCATTTGAAATAATTTTCTTGATATTCTAATAAAATTGGGAATTGTGCAAAAAAAATATGGTAAAAATATTTTTTTTCCCCTTGACAAAAGATTTTCCAGTGACTTATTGAAATCTCAAAAAAAACTTAACTGGTTAAAAAAATAGAAGGTGATACCTATGAATGTTTATTATGTTCCAGTTTTGTTGTATTTGCTCCTGGTTATAATAATGATGTCTTCTATTGTTATCCTTTCCTCTCTGGTTGGGAAAAAGCCCCTTACTGATGTCCAAAAGATCCCCTATGAGTGTGGTCTTGATCCTGCTGGTCCAAAGGAAGCCTATGTTCCTATCAAATTTTATATTATTGCCATGCTTTTTATTGTATTTGATATTGAAGTGGTCTTCTTTTATCCCTGGCTTATTGTTTATAAGGGATTAGGTGTTGTTGGTTTTGTGGAGATGATAATATTTTTTTGCTATACTTTTGATTGGATTATTTTACGTTATAAAGAAGGGTGCATTAAAATGGGAGTAGAACAATCTGGTGGAATTCTTTTAACTAAACTGGAGAAGGTAGTTAATTGGGCAAGAAAGTATTCTGTTTGGCCTCTTACTTTTGGGCTTGCTTGTTGCGCTATTGAGATGATTTGTACTGCTGCCTCAAGGTTTGACATAGCCAGATTTGGTATGGAGGCTTATAGGCCATCTCCAAGGCAAGCTGATATGATGATAGTTGCTGGTACTGTTACCAAGAAGATGTTGCCAGCTGTGCTCAGGTTGTATGAACAGATGCCTGATCCCAAATGGGTGATGGTCATGGGTTCTTGTGCTACATGTGGAGGTATCTTTAGGTCTTACGCAGTGGTTCAAGGTATAGACAAATACTTGCCTGTTGATGTCTATGTTCCTGGTTGTCCTCCTACTCCAGATGCATTGCTTTATGGAGTTACAAAGATTCATGAGAAAATTATGCAGGATAAGTGGCTTACAAAAAAAATATGAACACATTAAGTTTCCTGAAAAAGTAAAGAGTTAGTTATGGCTACAAATGGATATATTGAAAAAAATTACTTCTTCATTGCCTGATGGTAGTTTGGTTTCTGTAAAGGAATTTCGGGGGCAGGTCTCTCTTTTTGTAGAGTCAAAAAAAATTGATTGAAGTTTTAAAGACACTAAGAGACCAATTTGGGTATAGATATTTAATTGATGTAACAGCAGTGGACCATCTGCAATGAGCCACGTTTTGAGGTGGTTTATCATCTGTGGTGTCATGCAGAGCGAAGACTCATTAGGGTGAAGACTTATGCGTTGGGAGATCCACCTGCAGTTTCTTCTGTTGTTGGTCTTTGGTCTACGGCCAATTGGCATGAAAGGGAATGTTTTGATATGTTTGGTATAGTTTTTGAGGGACATCCTGATTTAAGAAGGATTTTGCTTTGGGAAGGGTTTGAAGGTCATCCACTTAGAAAGGATTATCCAGTAGAAGGCAAAGATGAGAAAAGAAATTATTAAATTAAATGTAGGTCCTCAGCATCCTAGTACCCATGGTGTGTTAAGGTTGCTTGTGGAGCTTGAGGGCGAAGTAGTGGTGAGTTGTGACCCTGATATAGGCTACTTGCACAGGGGTATTGAGAAGTTGATGGAAAACAGGACCTATCACAGGTCCATTCCTTTAACTGAGAGGATTGATTATTTAGCTGGTGCTGCCAATAGTTTGGGATACATGTTGGCGGTGGAGAGGCTCTTAGGTATTGAAGAAATTCCTCCACGTGCAAGATATATCAGGGTAATTGTAGCAGAGCTTACAAGGATAGCCAGCCACCTTTTTTTGGTTAGCCACCCATGGTCATGACTTGGTGCAATGACTCCACTTTTTTTATGCCTTGAGGGATAGGGAAGTGATCATGGATTTTTTTTGAAAAATGGGCTGGTAAACGACTGTTCCCCAATATGTTTCGTGTTGGTGGAGTGGCAAAAGATTTCCCTGATGGTATGGAGGAGGAAATAAGGGAATTTGCTAAAAGTTTTCCTGAAAAGATGAAAGACTATGAGACTCTTCTCACCAAAAATCCCATTTGGATAAACAGGACAAAGGGAGTTGGTGTTCTTACAATAGACGAGGTCTTAGACTGGGGTTTGAGTGGTCCAATGGCAAGGGGATCTGGTTTGGATTTTGATATTAGGCGAGTGGATCCATATTTAGGTTATGATGAATTTGATTTTGTAGTACCCTTGGGAAAAATGGGGATACCTACGATAGGTATTTGATTAGACTAGAGGAAATGAGGCAGAGCTGCAAGATAATCTTGCAGGCACTAGATAGAATTCCCAAAGGTGATATAATGATAGATGATTACAACATTGCCTTTCCGCCAAAGGATAGGGTTGTAAACGGGGAGTATTTAATTCCCCATTATCTTTTAGTTGTAAAGGGCTTTAAGACACCAGAAGGTGAAGTGTTTCACCATACTGAGGCACCAAAGGGTGAGCTGGCATTTTACATAGTGAGTGATGGATCAGAACATCCATATAGGGTTAAGATTAGGACTCCATCTTTTGTGAATTTGCAAGTTATTTCAAAACTGGCAAAGGGAAGATTACTTTCAGACTTGATTGCACTAATAGGTACCATTGATATTGTATTGGCAGATGTGGATAGATAAAAGGTATTAACAGTTTTTAAAAAGGGAATTGTTTATGTCTGATACCTTAGTTTTTGTTGTCATATCCTTGATAAAGAGTCTCGTATTGGTATCCCTTATAATGGTAAGTGTTATGATAGGAGTTTATCTGGAGAGGAGAATTTTGGGTTTTATTCAACTTAGATACGGCCCAAACAGGTGTGGTCCCTTTGGAATACTCCAGTCTGTTGCAGATGGTATTAAGTTGTTTTGTAAGCAGGATATAACCTTGCCTGTAACAGAAAAAACCTTATATGTATTGGCACCAATAATTGCTGGTGTAACAGCCCTGTTCCCATTTGTAGCCATCCCCTTTGCAGATAAGGTGCTTCCTGATACCATTCACCTTTTAGGCAAGGCAATTGATCTAACACAATACAGTCTAAATAGAGGCGTGATTGCAGATTTACCAGGAGGGGTGCTTTTTATTTTAGCTGTCTCTTCTTTAAGTGTATATGGGGTTCTTTTGGCTGGTTGGTCATCTGACAACAAATATTCGTTTCTTGGGGCAATGAGAATAACTTCTCAAATGCTCAGTTATGAACTCTTTCTTGGTATATCGATTATGGGTGTACTCATGATAACAGGTTCCATTCGAATGACAGAGATAGTAGAGGCGCAACGACATGTGTGGAATATAGTGTATCAGCCAGTGGGCTTTGTTTTATATATGATAGCGGGCTTTGCTGAGGCCTGCAGAACTCCCTTTGACTTAATAGAATGTGAAAATGAGCTTGGTTCAGGATTTAATACAGAATACAGTTCAATGAAATTTGCCCTGTTCTACTTAGCAGAATATATTCACATAATAACCATAAGTGGCATTGCAGTGACTTTATTTTTAGGTGGTTGGCAAGGACCGTGGCTTCCCTCTGGTCTATGGTTTATAATAAAGGTCGCCTGTCTCTTTATTTTCTTTATTTGGGTTAGGGGAACTTATCCCAGGGTAAGGTTTGATCAACTGATGAGCGTGGGCTGGAAATATCTCTTCCCCATTGCAATGGCCAATTTAATTGTAACTGGGATTTGCGTGCTTATCTTATAGAGGAGTTATTTTAACATGATAAGAACCATAATGTATCCACTTGTCCAGGGGCTTAAAAAGACCTTTGAAAAGGCCTTTAGCAAGAAAATAACTGTTCAATATCCAGAAGAGAAAAGGGAAATTCCTGAGAGATTTAGGGGGAGACCAAAATTAGTTCAAGATGAAAATGGAAAAATAAAGTGTGTTGTTTGTTCTCTGTGTGTGGCAGTGTGTCCGCCCCAGGCCATAACAATTGAAGCAGCTGAAGGTGCAGATCCATCAATTAGATATCCAGAAAAATATGTGATTGATTTAGGTAGGTGCATATATTGTGGTTACTGTGAACAAGTTTGCCCAAAGGAAGCAATTAAATTAACTAGAGAGTATGAACTGGCACAATATGACAGGTCAAAACTAATTTATGATTTACCAAAGTTAATAAAGTAAAGGGTAATAAAGATGGAAATGTTTTTATTTTTCTTCTTTGCATTTTTGTGTGTCATATCTTCCCTATGTGTAGTTTTTTTTGAAAAATCCCATAAAAAGCGCCATTAGTCTCATAGTTAATTTCTTTTCCATGGGAGCTATTTATTTAATTTTAAATGCAGAATTTATAGCTCTAATGCAGGTGCTTGTATATGCGGGTGCTATTATGGTATTGTTTTTATTTATAATTATGCTCCTTGACGTAAAACACACCCTCAAGGAAGAGATTTTTTTTTAAAAACAATCTATATCTTGTGTTGTCCTTTTGTATTGTATTTCTAACCATAATAATTTCTGTGGCAACGTCCCTATATAATTCTGGACTAATGGCAGGTCTAAAGGGGTTAGACTGGATGTTTATTGATAATAGTAATACAAAGGCTATAGGTAGGATACTATTTAGTAAGTATTTGTTGCCTTTTGAGATAACTTCTCTTTTACTTTTAGTGGCAGCTATTGGAATTATTGTTTTAGGCAAGAAAAAAAATACATAAGAGGAAACCATATGATACCCTTAAGTTATTTACTTATTTTGAGCGGACTTCTATTTACTATAGGTATTATTGGAGTTTTATTTAAGAGAAACACAATAATAATATTTATGTCCATTGAGCTTATGTTAAATTCGGCAAATTTGAGTTTTGTTGCCTTTTCAAGGTACCTTGGTAATTTAAATGGCCAGGTTTATGTGTTTTTTTGTAATGGTTGTTGCTGCAGCAGAGGTAGTAATTGGCCTGGCAATCATAGTTAACATGTATAGACACTTTAAATCTATTTCAGCAGATAGGGCTAATCTTTTAAAATGGTAAAGGGATAAGCTAATGATGAAATATGTATGGCTCATTGTTTTTTTTCCATTTTTAGGTTTTCTAACTAATGGATTTTTAGGGCGATATTTTAGAAAAAAAGGTAGTGGCCACCATTGGAGCAGGTGCAATTGGCCTGGCATTTATATGTGGTGTATACACTTTTTGACCTTTTGTCCCTGCCTTCTCATCAGAGATTGGTGGAAGTTGTATTTTTTTTGACTGGATCAAGACTGGGATACTAAATATACAGGGTGGGTTTTTAATTGATCCCCTTACCATGGTCATGGTGCTGGTTGTTACAGGTGTCAGCTTTTTGATCCACATCTACGCAGGAGAATACATGGAAGATGATCCGGGGTATGTTAGATTCTTTGTGTATTTAAATCTTTTTGTGTCAATGATGCTTGTCCTTGTTATGGCAAATAACTTCCTTCTCATGTTTGTTGGATGGGAGGGAGTGGGTCTTTGTTCCTATCTCCTTATAGGATTTTGGTTTGAAAAGGATTCTGCTTCAAATGCAGGGAAGAAGGCATTTATTGTGAACAGGATTGGCGATTTTGGTTTTCTGGTGGCCATGTTTATAATATTTACCACCTTTCATACCTTAAATTTTAGAGAGGTTTTTGCCAAAGCCCCTGAGATGTTTTCAGTGGGCAGCACTACAATAACCCTTGCCACCCTATTTTTATTTTTGGGAGCAACAGGAAAATCCGCACAAATACCACTATATGTGTGGCTGCCAGACGCAATGGAAGGTCCCACTCCAGTTTCCGCCTTAATCCATGCTGCTACAATGGTTACTGCAGGGGTGTATATGATGGCAAGGTGTAGTGTATTATACGCCCTAGCACCATTTTCATTGGGAGTAGCAGCAACCATTGGGGCCTTGACTGCTGTGTTTGCTGCATCCATGGCCCTTGTGCAGGTAGATATGAAGAGGGTTTTGGCATATTCAACCATTAGTCAGATTGGATATATGGTACTGGGCTGTGGAGTGGGCGCATTTGCTGCGGGCATCTTCCATTTAATGACCCATGCCTTTTTTTAAGGCCCTTCTCTTTCTTGGTGCTGGTAGTGTTTCCCATGCACTTGCAGGGGAGTTGGATATTAGAAAAATGGGTGGACTCTATAAAAAGATGCCAATTACCCATATAACCTTTTTGTCAGCCACCTTGGCAATTTCAGGTATAATTCCCTTTGCAGGTTTTTTTTAGTAAGGATGAAATCCTATTTGAGACCTTTGTATCTCACCACAATTT
This sequence comes from Desulfothermus okinawensis JCM 13304, assembly GCA_001311565.1. Lineage (GTDB taxonomy): Bacteria > Desulfobacterota > Desulfovibrionia > Desulfovibrionales > Desulfothermaceae > Desulfothermus > Desulfothermus okinawensis. The sequence continues at coordinate 5,750 of BBBM01000028.1, read as the reverse complement.
TCTGTATATTTTGGGAATTGTAGGTGCACTTATGACTGCTTTTTATATGTTCAGGCTCTATTTCATAGCATTTCATGGTGAGTCCAGAGTGGACAAGGAAGTTGAAAAGCACATACACGAGCCTTCATGGAGAATGGCCCTGCCTTTATGTGTACTTGGGATCTTGTCTCTAATAGGTGGATGGATACAACTTCCATTTTTTCACAATTTAAAGATACTAGGCGGATTTTTATCTCCAGTGTTTCACCATGCCCATGAGATTGGCTTAGAGCATGGTGGTGAAGTAAGCATCTGGTTAGAAGGTGTTTTGATGACCCTGTCTTTAGTTGTGGCTTGTGTGGGTATTTTTATTGCCTACAAATTCTATATTAAAAATCCAGATCTTCCAAAGAATTTGGGCGAGAAGTTTGCAGGCATATACAGGCTGCTCTTTAATAAATACTATGTGGATGAAATTTATCAAATGATGGTTGTGAGGCCATTATATAAATTAAGTGAGGCACTATCATTTGTTGTTGATCAAAATATTATTGATGCAGCAGTTAATGGTACTGGCAAAATGATGGTTTATGCGTCGTCTTCTCTTAGGCGTATAAATACTGGATATGTCCAATTTTATGGATTGATTATGTTCATTGGGGCAGTAGTGGTATTGCTGGTAAATATATTTTAAAACAGGAAAGGTTTTAAGTTATGCATGAATTTAACTTTCCAATACTCTCAGTTATAACATTCTTTCCATTAGTGGGAATACTTTTTATAGCCTTTACAGAGAGAAAAGATGGGTATCTCCAAAAATGGATAGCCTTTTGGACAACCCTTATTAATTTTATTATTTCTCTTCCCCTGTTTTTTGCATTCAAAAATACAGCTCAGTTTCAATTTGTAGAGAAAATAGATTGGGTGCCATCCTTTGGAATTAGCTATCATGTAGGAGTTGATGGAATCAGTTTGCTTTTGGTATTACTTACTACCTTTCTGTGTCCCATTTGTATTGCAGCGTGCTGGAGTGATATTAAGGACAAGGTCAAAGAATTTTTAATTTGTTTTCTATTCTTAGAGATTTCCATGATAGGGGTCTTTTGCGCCCTGGACCTGTTTCTGTTTTATATTTTTTTGGGAACTTATGCTGATACCAATGTTTTTACTCATATTGGTCTGGGGGGCTCCAGCCAGGAGGAAATATGCCTCTATTAAATTTTTTTCTATATACAATGGCTGGATCCATGCTCATGTTAGTGGGAATTCTGGTATTATATTTTTACAATGCAAAAGTCACAGGAGAATATACCTTTGATTTATTAAAGTTAATAAAGTTGTCTCTACCTTTTAACTATCAATTCTGGCTGTTTTTGGCATTTGGAATTGCATTCGCCATAAAGGTACCCATGTTTCCATTTCATACATGGCTACCCGATGCCCATACTGAAGCTCCAACTATTGGTAGTGTCATCCTTGCTGGCGTACTGCTTAAGATGGGGACATATGGCTTTGTGAGGTTTAATCTTACCCTTTTCCCCAGGGCATCAGTATATTTTATGGAACTCATGGCGATTTTAGCCATCATTGGAATCATTTATGGCGCCTTTATGTGTTTGGTCCAAAAAGACCTAAAAAGACTTATTGCATATTCCAGTGTGAGTCACCTTGGTTTTGTTATGTTAGGTGTTTTTGCTCTAAATATGCAGGGACTGAGCGGTGGGCTCATTCAGATGATAAATCACGGTCTTTCAACTGGTGCACTATTTCTTCTGGTGGGAATGATCTATGAACGCAGACACACAAGGCTCATAGCAGAGTTTGGTGGACTTGCAAAGCCCCTTCCAATGTTTGCTACTCTGTTTATGATTGTTACCTTATCATCCATAGGTCTACCTGGGTTAAATGGATTTATAGGTGAATTTTTGATAATGGTGGGTGCATTTAGGGCAAAATGGTGGTTTGGAGTTTTGGCGGCCACAGGAGTAATATTGGCTGCATGGTATATGCTATGGATGTATCAAAGGGTTATGTTTGGAAAGGTAACAAAGGAAGAAAATTTAAATTTAAAGGACTTGGTGCCAAGGGAGATTTGGCTCCTTGTACCCTTAATAGTCTTTATAGTATGGATTGGCGTTCATCCAAATACCTTTTTGTCAAAAATGGAGCCATCTATTAAACAAATCGTCTTAAGGTATGAGAAAATAGATAAAAAAGAAGTCGACATGGCAGGGGTTAACATCTTGAAAAGTATAAAGGGCGAAAGATCATGATACCAGGAATCCAGTATATTAAAGACAGTGTTGGATTTTTACCATTTTTGATTTTGCTGGCTTCAGGACTTATTGTGTTGCTGGGCTCAGCAATAACGTCCCAGGGAGAAAGTGGACGCTACGGTAGTGGTGTCTCTATTGTGGGTACAATAATAGCCATCATGAGCTTAGGGGTGTTAAAGACATTTAAGAGCAATACTCTCTTTAATGGAATGCTTATAATAGATGATTTTACTCTATTTTTAACTGCTACTATTTTAATTGGTACACTGGTTGTAATACTTATTTCTAGAAATGCAGTGGCCAAAGAGGGTGCAGAGATAAATGAATATTATATGCTTCTTTTGTTCAGTTCCGCTGGTATGATACTAATGGTGCAGTCGATTAATCTCATATTGGTATTTCTTGCATTGGAGATATTTTCATTAGCTATATATATATTGGTGGGTATTACAAAGCAAAAGAAGGTATCTATAGAGGCTTCCTTAAAATATCTACTATTAGGTGCTTTTGCGGCTGCATTTTTCCTTTATGGAATGACATATATATATGGTGCAACAGGTACATTGGACCTTATACAGATCGCCAATAAAGTATCAGAAGGTAGTGTCACTTCAAATACGTATTTGGTTTTAGGCGCATCATTAATTTTATTTGGTCTTGGCTTTAAAATTGCGTTGGTGCCTTTTCATATGTGGACACCAGACGTATATGAAGGTGCCCCAACACCTATTACAGCGTATATGGCAGTTGGTGTTAAGGCGGCAGCATTTGCTGTGTTTATAAGGGTTTTTGGGCATGCCTTACCAAAATTCAATGTTGAATGGAATACCTTGCTCTGGCTTTTAGCTGTTTTAACAATGACTGTTGGAAATATCTGTGCATTACTCCAAGACAGTTTAAAAAGGATGCTAGCATATTCTTCTATAGCCCATGCTGGTTATATATTTGTGGCCATAGTAGCTGGCTCTAAATATGGATATGGTGCAATATTATATTATTTGCTCGTTTATACATTTATGAATTTAGGTGCATTTGGTGTAGTTGTTTATGTGGAGAACTTACTTGGTCAAAAGGACCATATTGATTCTTTTAAGGGATTTGGATTTAGAAAGCCAATAATAGGTCTTTGCATGGCAATATTTTTGTGTTCACTAATGGGGCTTCCTCCAACTGGTGGATTTATGGCCAAATTTGCAGTGTTTAGCTCAGCAGTAAGGGAGGGCTATATCTGGTTAGTGATAATAGGGGTATTAAACAGTGCAGTTGCTGCTTACTATTATTTAAGGGTTATAGTTGTAATGTATACAAGACCAGAGACCATGGAGAAACTTGGGTCCCCTGCTGGAAGTATATATAATGCAATAGGTCTAATTATTTCATTGACAGGTACTTTAATATTGGGGATTGTCCCATATAGGGTACTAGAGATGGCAATAAAGGCTGTGTCTCTTTAATATTTGAGTAGAAGGAGCCTTTTTTTATGAAGTGTAAAATAAATGGAATTGAGTGTGATTTTAGTACTGGAGAGACTATACTAGAAATAGCTACAAGACACAACATATATATTCCCACGTTGTGTTATTTTAAGAAGAGTGGAACACCCACAGGAAAATGCAATATCTGTGTGGTAGAACTTGCAGATAGCAATGAGCTTGTGAGGGCGTGTGTTACTGAGGCCAGTGATGGCATGGAGATACTAACTGAAAGTGAAAAATGTATTAACCATAGAAAGGAAATTTTAGAAAACCTACTGGCAATGGGTTATCATGATTGTCCCACATGTGCAGTGCCGGGAAGCTGTGAGCTTCAAGATCTGGTCTTTAGGTACAAGGCGAGGGGTATAGATTTTTCAAAGGCCAAAAAGAAATACGTTGTAAAGTATATCACTCCATTTATTAGGTGGGACTCATCAAAGTGTATCCAGTGTGGTCGGTGCATTCAAGCGTGTTTTGACATACAGGTAAATAATGCCATTAGGGTATTTGAAGTAAATGGTGAGGTAAAAAGGATAGAAGACAATGAATTTGAACAGCCCCGGGCCCAAACCAAAAAAATTTGTGGATAGGCTAAAGGCTGATTTTACAGAACCAGTCCTTCCTGCACCAGATGAAAATTTTTGTGTAAGTTGTGGTGAATGTGTACAGGCATGTCCTGTTGGTGCACTTTCGTCATCGTATGAATGGGTTGGTCCTAAAAAATGGGAAATGAAAAAGGTTGAGACTACTTGCTCCTATTGTGGAGTTGGTTGTCAGCTGGAGTTGTATGTTAAGGACAACAGGGTATTTTTGGTAAATGGTGCAAATAAGGCCCCAAATTTTGGATCCCTTTGTGTGAAAGGAAGATTTGGATTCAGGTTCATAAGCTCTGAGGATAGACTGAAAACTCCTTTAATAAAGGAAAATGGAGGGTTTAGAGAGGCCTCATGGGAGGAGGCATTGGATATTGTTGCCAAGAAGTTGAGTGAGATAAAAGACAAATATGGTCCAGATTCAATAGGCGTCTTTGCTTCAGCCAGAATAACGAATGAGGAAAATTATATTTTGCAGAAATTTACAAGGGCAGTTTTAGGTACCAACAATATAGATCATTGTGCCCGTCTCTGACACTCCTCAACAGTGGCCGGTCTGGCTGCAGCATTTGGAAGTGGTGCCATGACCAATAATATTGGTGATCTCATGAATGCAGAGGTGATTTTGGTTACAGGCTCTAACACAACTGAAAACCACCCAGTAATTTCAACCTATATTAAGAGGGCAGTAAAATTTAAGGGTGCCAAGTTAATAGTAGTTGATCCCAGGAAGATTAAATTGACAGAACTTGCAGATATCTGGCTCAGGCAGAAATTGGGGACTGATATTGCCTGGATAAATGGCATGATGCATGTGATCATAAAAGAGAAGCTATGGAATAAGGAATTTGTGGAAAACAGAACTGAAGGGTTTGAGGAGCTAAAAAAAGGTTGTAGAAAAATATAATCCAGAATTCGTTGAAAAAAATAACAGGTATTCCAAAGGAGAAATTAATAGAGGCAGCCAGGGTTTATGCCAGTGCAAAATCTGCAGCCATTTGTTATACCATGGGGATTACCCAACATATAACTGGAACGGACAATGTGAAGTCCCTAGCAAACCTTGCACTGCTCTGTGGAAATCTGGGAATCCCTGGTGGGGGCGTGAATCCCCTTAGGGGCCAAAACAACGTACAAGGCGCCTGCGATATGGGTGGATTACCCAATGTGTATACAGGCTATCAGGTGGTTACCAATGCGGATATAAGAGAGCGGATGGCCAGGGCATGGGGTGTCAAAAACCTTCCAGATAAGGTTGGATTAAAGGTCACAGAGATGGTACCAAAGGCCCTAGATAAGAGTATTAGGGCTTTGTATATTGTTGGAGAAAATCCTATTTTATCTGACGCAGATGTGTCCCATGTGAGGAAGGCCCTTGAGAATTTAGATTTTTTTGGTTATACAGGATATATTCTTAACTGAGACTG
>BBBM01000027.1 GCA_001311565.1 Desulfothermus okinawensis JCM 13304 | reverse complement strand
TGACATCTTTCCTGACATATTGGGAATTGAACAGGTAGTGGAATTTAAAGCAGATCCCACATCTTATCGTCATAGTATCTGATAATTATGGGATTTATGAGGGTATTTATTTTTACATTTTTGCAGGTAAAATTTTTGGGCATATTAAAAATTGATATGGCCATTTGTTTTGTGAAATATCTGGTATTTTTTTTCATTGAAGTTTTTATAAATAATTGTTTTTAGTTTTGTATTGGAAAACTTCTCCTTTAGCCCCAAAATAAATCCCCATTCACCAAAGGAGGGAATGGACATGGCCATTGGATATGAATAAAAATTAGCCGAGGACATGGTCTTAAGCACACAACAAAATGTCTTTCTTGCAAAAAAAAGGACTTGATGCCTGGGTTATTACAGCGCCTTTTGGGGATAATATGTTATATAAAAAAAGTATAAAATTCCCTTGTATATAATCTTGCGCTCCTTATATTTCTTGGGTCTGTTAGGTCTATAATGATTAAATCAAATGCATTGATGTTTTTCTTATTATAGTTTTCAACAAATTTGAATCCATCTTCAAAAAAAGATTCGCACCCTTTTATCAAAAAAAACTATCTTTATTTATTTGTCTCATTATATTATTTTTTTTTGCAAATTCTACGAACTCCTTATCAATGTCAACCATGGTAATGCTTTTTATATGTTTATATTTTTCCAGCTCCCTTATTACACATCCATCCCCTCCGCCAATTACAAGCACTTTTTCAGGTCTCACAATACTCACAGGAATATGCACAATTGCTTCATGGTACCTGTATTCATCTACAGTACTTAATTGAAGATGTCCGTCCAGATAAAGTAAGTAATCGTCCATCCATCTTGTTAACACTACTTTTTGGTATTTTGTCTGTTTTATTTTTACAATGGGGTCTCTATAAAATTTTTGCTCAGCATTTAGATATATTGGCTTTGCAATAAATGCAAAACTTAAAATTAAAGTAATAGAAAGAATATATAACAATAATAGTTTTTTTGAGATTTGTTTTGAAAAGCTGATAAAAATAAGTCCTGCAACTAATAGGTTGATGGATCCAACAATAATGGGAGTATATATAAGTCCTAACTTTGGTAGAAAAAAAATATCCATACAAAATCCCTCCAGGCAGAGCTCCAAGATAATCTTTTTCAAGTATGTTTGATATGTTTTCCCTTAGTTCCTCAAAGGATTCATTTATTCTAACTGCAAGGGGTATTTCCATACCAATTAGAGCACCAACCAAAAAAACACATAAAGTAGATAAAAAAAAGGACAATCTATCAGAGTATGGAGCCTGGATATAAGATAAATACACAGAGAAACTAACCACAAGGCTTATGCATATTTCAGTAAGTATGAGTGATTGAAGTAAGGATTTATTATCTATCTTTTTGCTTATCCTTGCGCCTATGCCCATTGCAAGGAGCATTATGGATATGGTCATTGTCCATTGGAATATTGTGTCGCCTAAAAGATATGATGCAAGGGTAGAAAGCAGGTATTCTGCCACAATACCTGCAAATCCTGTAAAAAAAATAGATAGCTTTAGGGAAGACTTTTTACTTATCACGGGATGATAATAGAAGAGATTAATGAAGAAGAGATAAATACTATTGCAATGATAATACCCGCACCAATATTTGGTTCTTTTAATTCCTCTTTAAAAGAGAACTTTCTAAATAGTATTAGATCAAATAAGAGAAATAGTACAACCATTATCACAAGAGCTACAAACCAGTCAAGAAACGTGATTCCTATATCATATAATAGGCCTTTTTGCATAGGACCTGATATAGCGTCTCTTATTACCATTGCAGTTGCTATAAAAATTCCTGAAAAACTAAATGCCACTGCACTGTTGTTTTTCAAAAGCTCTTCTTGCATATTGATCTTAAGCATAAAAGACAGTACAACTGAGCTTATAAAAAGGAGAATTAGTCCCAGAAAACAGTATAATACAGATTCGAGGTACATATAACACCATGATGTTACAAGATCATATCCAGAGAATCCCCCAGATATAATAAGACCCATGGAAAAAAAAGAAACTCCCTTCAACAAGACCTGCTGCATTATTTTTGTTGTCAATAATTTCCGTTGGGAGGTCTATTTTTTTGTAAAAAGATCCAATCAAATATCCTGGTGAATAGCAATATTAATATTAATATTAATGTCCCCGTTATTCCATTTATATAGATTGGATATATTGGATCAATGGAATGTATTAGGGACGTGGACAAGCCAAGTATAAACCCAGAGAATGATATTGCCAGGGCCATGTTATTTTTTTGAAAGTAGTTCTAATTCCAGGGAAATTTTCTTATAGTAAATTTTATCAAACACAAATTTTCCTATTATAACCCATATAAATGTCCATACTAGAATTGAAACTAAATTTATTGCTGGTACCATATGTCATTTACCTCCAAAAAATCCTGATGATCTAAACCCTGACACCCTACTTCTGCTATATTTTGATGAAAACCTGGATGCAAAAGAAGATGATTTTGATTTTGACGAAAATCTATTATTAAATTTTGAATTCCTAGATCCCACTGGATAGTTTTTTGAATATTTGTCTCTGTATCTACTGCCACCATAATATGTTGAGCCATAATAATGTCTGGAATATCCATATCCAGGCCAGAATATTGGTCGAACAGCAGAATATATTGAGGATATAACAGATATTATAACAAACAAAATCACTATTATGAGGATTACCTCAACTAATGAAAGACCTTTGTTATTTTTTTAGAAAAGACATCTTCAATTTCCCATTCCTGGATTTTTCTGCCTAAAAAGAGTTCAAAATCGTCATCTGACCACTGGAGTATCTCTAGAATATTTCCTTCACTATCTTCAAAATCCCAGATAACCACTGGAGTCCTACTATCCCCAACACAATAGTAGGCTGCCCCAGAGTAGGTTAAATTATAAGGTTTTCCATTAAACATGACCTCTGACGGTAGGTCATCATGGGTTTTTAGAAAATTAAATAAATTTATAGATAGCTTGGTTAAATCATCTCTAACAAATAAATATATTCCCTCTTCATCTTTGTTTAAAAATCCCTCCCTTGTGGAAGATTGAATTTTATAGTCCCATTCTTTTTCGTCTCCATAATCGTAATATCCCTTGGATTTCACTTCCCAGGATTCACCATCAAGTTCTATTACACTCCCAACATTGAGGTCCTCAAGATTAAATCCCACTAATTCAACATCCTGTTCCTTATTCTTTTTTTAAGGATTTTAAAAAGTCAAATATTCCCATAATTAGTCCCTTTTAAATAGTGCTTGCATTTAAACACATATATAAACACCTTGTCAAAAGGAATTTACTAAGATGCAAGTTGATGTCTGTTTTTAACTTCCTTTAAAAAAATCTTTTAAAGAGCGTTCACATTTTTTTTGAGAATTTTATGAAGTGTTCACCTAGAATAGCCAACTCCACTGCAACTGGAAACGATTTAGACCTTGTAAAGATTGTCTTAACCATGAGTTTCCAATAATATATACTTGATCTGGAGAATATCCCTATTTTAAAGATACTCTTTATAAGGGCAATAAAATCTTCTTTTTTTTAGCTTTACCTTAGTGCTTGGATTATAATTTTTTTTAAAAATACTTCTATTCTCTTGTAGTAATTTTTTTTGGAGTATATATTGTTTTTATAATATCATTATACCCCTGTATGAGTTTTTCCAGCCCGATCTTTGGATAAAAGTTTATGTCTGCAGAAGTATTGTCTCCTATTGGATCTCTAAATAGTCTATTTTCTGCTTTTAATCGGTAGTATAATCTTGTTTGTGGTGCAGCAACAAGCATTCCAACCATAGCAGTTACTATGCCAGTTTCCTGTATAAATCTAATTTGTTTACTAAAAATTGTCTCATCATCACTGTCAAATCCAACAATAAATCCCGCCATAACCTGCATGCCATGTCTATGTATTGTATTGACCACATCTGATAAGTCTTTTTTTTGTATTTTGTAGCTTGTTGCATTCTTTTAAACTGTCAAGTGAGGGAGACTCAATCCCAAGAAAGACTTTATTAAAATTAGCTGCACACATAAGATCCATTAGCTCTTCATCATCAGCTAAATTAACGCTTGCTTCAGTAAAAAAAAGTAAATGGATAGTTGTGTTGCTTTTGCCATTCTATTACTTCAGGTAGCATCTTTTTAACTTTTTGCTTATTTCCAATAAAATTATCATCAACTATAAACACTCCACCTCTCCACCCAGCGTTATACAGTGCTTCAAGTTCCTTAACCATTTGCTCAGGTGTCTTTGTTCTGGGTTTTCTGCCAAATAGTGTTATTATGTCGCAGAACTCGCAATTAAAAGGACATCCCCTTGAATATTGTACACACATTGAGGCGTATTTGGAAAAGTCAATAAGGTGCCAGGATGGTAAGGGAGTTTTGGTAATATCTGGTCTCTCATCTGCCCTGTAAATCCCTTTTTTTAGCGCCTTTATCTAAATCTTTTAAGAACTTGGGTATTGTTATTTCTCCTTCGTCTAATATCAAGTAATCAACATCCTGAAATTTTTCAGGTTCAGCGCTAAAGGCTGGACCTCCTGCAGCTACCTTTACTTTGTATCTTTTACATTTTTGTATTACCTCTCTAGAACTTTTGGATTGGATCATCATGGCGCTTATCATTACTAAATCAACATTTTTTTATGTCTTTGTCCCTTAATTTTTCCACATTTAAGTCTATTAGTTTTAAATCCCATGTCTTTGGCAATAGGGATGCAATGGTAAGGAGTCCAAGTGGAGGAAATGCAGCCTTCTTGGATATGAATTTAAGTGATTGTCTAAAACTCCAGAATGTATCAGGATATCTTGGGTATACCAAAAGGACCTTCATATTTAGTCCTCCTTTTGTTTGGAGATAGTTAAGTGTTTCACAACAATATCATACAGTGTTTGCAAACTAAAAGGTTTTTTTAAAAAGTCCACAGCACCTATATCTTTTGGATCTTTGTCTAAAATATCTTTTCCATATCCAGAACAAATAATTATTTTAAGGTTGGGATATTTTTTTTAAAATGGCCTTTACGCCCAAGACACCTCCCATCCCAGGCATATCCAGATCCATAAGTATCAGATCTACTTTGTTTTTGTCCTTCAAAAAAACCTATTGCCTCTTCACTTGATTTTGCCATATGGACGTCCAAACCTTTAATGGTCAAGGCATCAAATATAACGTCTCTTATTATTTCTTCATCATCTACCACCAATACAGAACCATTAATTTTATCCACATTAAGTTCTTTTTTTTGATCTTTTAGTTTCATAGTTGTGGAGGCTTTCTGACAGGGGAAGATAGATTTTAAACGTAGTTCCAACTCCCACCTGGCTCTCACACAATATCTCGCCCTTGTGGGACTTAACAATACCATACACAATAGAAAGCCCAAGTCCTGTTCCCTTGCCTGGTTCTTTTGTAGTGTAAAAGGGGGTAAAGATCTTTTCCAATTTATCTTGTTTTATGCCGCATCCATTGTCCCTAACCCATAAAAAAAGCAAGGTTATCTCCTTCTACATTTATGTGGTGATTTGGAGCAGTTGACTCAATACAGTCAACGCCAATTTCTATTAACCCCCTTTGTTTATTCCCAATTGCGTCTACTGCATTGTTTACCAGATTGACTATAATTTCTTCTAATTGTATCTTGTCTCCAAGTATCATAACTGGTCTGTTACAATAACAGGTCCTAATTTCAATTCCCTTTTTTATTGCCCCCCTGAGTAATTCTTTTGATTCCTTTATCACGAGATTTAGATCAATATCTTCCATTTTTATATCTGTCTTTCTGCTAAAGGTAAGGAGCCTGTTTACAATTACCTCTGCCCGATATATCAAATCTTCGGTCTTAGATAATAGCTTATCCTTTTTAAAAACTTCCCCATGTTTCAAATTGAGTAGTTCGATATTTGATTTAATCCCCTGCAAGATATTGTTAAATTCATGTGCAATTCCCCCTGCCAGGGTACCAAGTGCCTCAAATTTTCTGGCCTGCCTCAGCTGGGATTCCAATTCCTCCTGTTCTGTTAAATCTATAATTGATACAACAGTGTCTGTTGTACCTGGTATTAATTCTGTGGATACAATTAATTGTCTTATATTCCCTTTTGCATCAAGCTCTACATCTAATTTTTTTTGAGGTACATTTTTGTTTTTATCTCTTTTTTTTATATGATATTCCCAAACATATTCAAGGTCATCTGGATACACGAAATCCTTTATTGATCTTTTTCCCTCAATCTCTTTTTTTTTTGTATCCAAATAATTTTTCAACTTCTCTGTTGGCCATTACGATAATGCCATCTATGTCCACAATAATAGTAGCAGTACCAGAATTTTCAAATATTGTTTTATATCTTTTTTCACTCTCTATTAACTTTTTCTCATATTCAATCCTCTCAGTAACATCCCGGAGAATAGTCCTAAATCCAACTATTTTATCTGATCTATCTTCAATGGGAGATATTAGACTCTCCACCAGATAATTTGGCCGTCTTTTTTTGGAGAATTTCCAGCTATGATATTTTCCCACCTTTCTATTGGTAAAGAGTTTCTTAACGTCATTTAATATTTCTTTTGCATGTTTTTTATAAGTCAATTCACTAAAATGTCTTCCTAAAATTTCTTCTTTTTTTATATCCAGTAATTTTAAGTAAACTTTTATTAAAAAAAATGTTATTTTTCCATTTATATCAACTTCTACATAAGCATCATCTATATTCTCTATAATAGATCTATATTTTTCCTCGCTCCTTTTAAGTTCTAACTCCTTTTCCTGCCTTAGATATATCTCATGGGAGAGTTTTTTTGTTTAGTATCTCTAGTTCTTCCAGTTTTTCTTTTAATTTTTTTATTGATATTACTTAAATAATTATATGTTTCATAGCTTTCAATTAAACTTGCACATGAAAATAGTATGATGGTGAGCATATAGAGTACATATTCTGGAAATCTTTCTTTGCTTACTTCACTTTGTGCTAGAAAAACTCCACGAATTCGCCTTGGGGTAGCAATGGGGTGGATAATTAAAAAACTATTTCCATCAGATGAAAGTGTAAACTGGGCTTGTGTATTGGCTAGGGAAATGGAAAAGAGTCCACTGTCCACTAGTTCTATATACTCTTTTTCAAAATAATCTTTTGAGTTTTCTGGTCGGCAGTATGCAAGGTAGAATGAACTATCTTTTTCATTTATCATAAAAAAAGAGATAGAAGAAAAACTATACAACTTTAAAATTTTATTGGTTGTTTCTATTAAAATATCTGTTGGAGACTTTATATTAGTAACCCTTGTATCAAAAGAAATTAGTCCCATAGAATCTTTGATCATATTTAATGCTATTTGTTTATCACTGTAATTTTTAGGGTCTAGATTTTCCATATTATTGATCCTTGAATTATTTAATCCAGAAAATTTTTCTCTAACATTTTTATTTGTTTAAAAAAAGCTTGGAATGACCACATCAAAACAGCTGGCATCAAGACTGATAGGTCCATTATTTCATTAGATATTTTGGGGATAAATACATTACCAGAAAAGCCATAAAAGCAAGCTTGGGCAAGGCTATCCCCAATATAGAGTATACTTGCATCCACAGGGATATCGCTTTGTTTGGGTGTGTGATGTGTTCTTATTACCTCTGTAAGGGACTGCGGGAAATACCATTTTTCCGATAAGATAGCTCCAACATCAGCGTGGCTAAAGCCCAATATCTTTAGTTCTGTTTCATACAGACTAATTTTTTCATCTTTTGCATGTAGTATGATATTTAGATAAAGCCGGGCATGGCAGCTAGCATAACAAGCTTCCCAATATCGTGTAACAATCCACTTATAAAGAATTTTTCTGTGACCAGTTCCACTTGTTGTGAAGATAATAGAGAGCACATAAGACCAACAGAGATTGAGTGTCTCCAAAATAGTCGCATACTAAGTATGTTAGACGGAATCTTTTTAAAATTTTCAATTAATATTATACCTTTTGTAAGTAACTTTAGGTGCTCCAATCCAAGTATTGCAATAGCCCTGGAAACAGTATCAATTTTAGATACTAGACCCAAATGGGGACTGTTAACAATTCTAAGTAGTTTTGCTGTTAAGGATGGATCTTTACTCACAACTTCACCAATATTTGCAGCAGAAGAGTTGGGGTCATTTAAAATATCCATCATCTTTTGATATAGACTGGGCAGAGAGAAGAGTTCATTTTGTGATTCAACCAATTTTTCTGGAGAAATTTTTAAGTTAGAGGGAAGGGCTATTTTTTTTAGAACTATCAATTTCTTTCAGGTGATTTAGCGGGAGCTCATTTATATTAATGTATTTTTTTTACTAAATTTTTTTTGATAACACATATATGTCTTTCATTGGGGAATATTTAATCTCATCCTGGGGAAAATAGAGGGATAATATATCTTCTCTTGTTTGACCACTATCCTGTGAATTTATTTTGATTTTTTCATTATTTGAAACTTCGACCTTTAAAACTCCCCAGGTTTTGAGCACTAAGATATGCTTGTCTGTTAGAACTGTATCTTTCTTAAACAATAATCTTCCATTAGGAGCCCGAACGTCTCTTTCCAAGATATCCTCAGATATTAGTTCTGAAACTTTTTTTTACAGTCAATTCTTTTTTTTCCTTTCCCACTTGGAGTTTTTTTTATGTTGTTTTAATATTAACTTATTTTATGTTGTAATTCAAGTGTGAAAGGGATAAAGGGATGAGACACTTGACCAATATTGGTCAAGTGTGAAAATTAAGGAACAGGGTATTTAATTTTTTTAATTTTTATTTTGTCCTTTATTCCCCAAAAAAATCTATTAATTTATCTGGCAGACTTTTTATGTGTAAATCCCGCTGTGGAAATGGTATTTCAATATTTGCCTCTTTTAGTCTTTTGAACAGGGCAAAATAATAATCACTTACCAGTCCAGTTTTAACAGTATTTAACTCGGTTATTTTGTACCATACCTTGATTGAAAAATTTAAGCTGTTGTCGCCAAATCCTTCAAACCATACTTGTATTGGGTGATCTTTATCTTCCTTTGTAAACGGGACTTCTCTTGCGGCTTCTAAAGCAAGTTGCCTCACCAGTTCTGGATCAGCGTCGTAGCTGACTCCAAAGGGGATTGTTAATCGCCTCCAATAATCACTATAGGTCCATGTCTGCACCTTTGCTGATATAAATTCAGAGTTTGGAACTATAATGTCTTTACCATCAAAGGTCTTTATTACAGTGGCTCTAATGGCCAGGCTCTTCACAGTACCCATGGTACCATCTTCCAGCTCAACAAGGTCACCTACCTGGATAGACCTATCTGTCAGGATAATGAGCCCAGATATAAAATTATTGGCTATGGTCTGAAGGCCAAAGCCAATACCAACACCCAAAGCACCCATAAGTATACTAAGCTGCGTTAAATCTATGCCGGCTGTGGACAGGACTATTAGGACAAGTAGTACCATGGAAAAATAATAACCAAGTGTGGTAATGGAATGTATAGCACCTAAAGATAGTTTTGTATTATGTTGCAAAAAGTATGATACTTTTTTCCTGCACCATCTTAAAAAGAGCAAACCTAACAAAAATGATATTAATATCTTAAAAATAGAAGCGATGCTTAAGGTTAAATTACCTATCTTAGCAAAAGGATATAGAACTACATATTTGAACTTTCCATATATATCTAGAAACTTTTCTTTTGTCCAAACATTTAGTCCCTTTATCCATCCAAGCATATCTTTTAGGAGAGACGAGATTAATGATATATCATCCATCAACTCATTGCACTGATCTTTGTTCTTTATTAATACAAAAATTATGTCATCAATTGTTTTATTTTGTCTGTTTAGTTCATATACTAAATTATAAATTGTTTTTCTTAGTTTTTTGTCTTTAATGTTTTTTATATTTTGGGAATTAAAGGCAATTGTCTGTTCTAAATCAATTTTGACCTTTCTAATATCTGCAAGATTTTCAATTATAAGTTTAAACTTTTGTTCAATATAATGGCTAATTCTATTAATAGATTTAAAAATATTCTCGTCACCACTTCCATTTCTTATTTTTTTTGATAGCCAGTTAACCACAAATAATAAAAATCATAATACATTTTTTTGAGTTCAGTGCTTAAAACTCCTTGGGACAGATACAATTTTTTTTAAAATTATAGTACTTAATTATGGATTTAATCCTTTCTTTTCTATATTTCAAAAATTTTTATTTTGGGAAGATCCTTCAGAAAAAATTTTATTTTGAATAGACTGTAATTTTTATTTCATAATATATTATTTTTTTTATCTATTTCCCTTTGCTGTTCTAATAACTTATTTTTTTTGGGCATTAAATTGATCAGTTAAGGCATCTTTTTGTTGTTTAATATCCTTGATATCATGATCCCTAATTGTTAGGTTCTTAAAAATATAATTTATTCTATTAGTTAATTCAGTTTTTTTGTTCTTTGAGTTTGTTGATTATAAATTGGTAATTTTTTTTGTCTTTGATATAAAATCATATATTGAATTTTAAGGGATAAAATAGAGGTTAGTCTATTATATTTTTGAGAATCATCAAAATTATTCTTTTTCTCAAAATATAAATCTATTAAATTTTTACAATCTTTTTCTATTGCATAAATCTTATCCTTTACAACATTATTTAGACGTATTTTTTCTGAAAAAGAGAAGTTTATCTCTCTTAAAAGATCAATATATTTTTGAAATACATCAATTGTATATGGAGGCTTTTCTTTTTCTGGTAATTTAAAAGGGATAGTAGGCTTTACACTAATCAAGCCTTTTAATATATCTATTTGTGAAAGGATTAATCCTAAGTTGTTAGAGATTATATTTAACTGATTTTTTTTGGTTTTATCTTTCTCAACTCTTAAAAGGGAATTTATTTTTAATTTCAGATGATTGGTACTATTTAAACAGTCCTCAATAAACTTATTAATAGGATAAGTTTTTATATCTTTAGAGATTATATCTTCTAGATTTTGTATGATAACACCTTGTGAATTCACTGGTAGGATATAAATAAAACAAAAAGTACACAAAAAAAATACCAGTTATTAATAATTTTTTTTATGTTTATGTGCATGTTAACGCTCCTATAACGTAAATTATCTTGGATTTGGAGCCAAAAACTTTCTGTTTATAGTGTAAAAAAAAAAGCTTTACTGTCAAATTTGCAATTGTTGGGATAACCATTTAATTTAGAAAAGATTTGATCTTATAGGAGGCAAGGTATGAAAGGATTTTTTTCAAAAACTATTGCATATTGATCTCTCATCTATGAGCTACAAAGTAGAGAGCATAGATAGGGAGATATTTATGCAATATTTAGGAGGAAAGGGAGTGGGGAGTTATTTTTTTTGTTAAACACTGTTAATAAGAAAATAGACCCCTTCTCTTCTGACAATTGTATTGTAGTTGCAGGTGGTCCAGCAACAGGTAGTGGGATTTGGGGAAGTAGTAGGTATTCTATTTATTCTCTTTCACCCTTAACTGGTCTTTTTGCTGAATCCTATTCAGGGGGTGAGGTAGGTGATAGGCTTGCAGAAACAGGCTTTGATGTGGTGGTGATTCAGGGCTCATCTAACTATCCTGTGTGGATAGAAATAACCAGTGCAGGTGTTTATTTTCACAATGGTGAGCACCTATGGGGTATGGATACCTATCTCACCCATGATACTATTGTTAAATGGATCAAGGAAAATAGAAAGGAGTTTCATCGCTTTGGTGTTATTTGCATAGGCCCTGCTGGAGAAAATCTTGTAAGATTTTCAGTTGTTGAAAATAACTATTGGAGGAGCGCAGGAAGATGCGGTATTGGCGCTGTTTTTGGATCAAAAAAAAATCAAGGCAATTTCTTTTGCAGGTAATATGAAAAAGGAATTTTATGACAGGCAAAGGATTTTGGACTTTAACAGACAAATGTTAGAGATAGGCAAAAAAAGATCCAGGGGCCATTTCATATAGAAAGTTTGGAACTCCAATAATGGTGGATGTGATAAATGAAGCTGGGGCATTTCCAACTAAATACTGGAAACAGGGGAGGGCAAAACACATAGATGGTATAAATGCTGAGGCATTGCATCAGCGATGTCATGTGAAACCACATGCATGCCCACATTGTTTTTTTGGCTTGTGGCCGTATGTCAAAGATAAAATCAGGTCCATACAAAGGGCTTGTTATAGAAGGGCCAGAATATGAAACCATCTATGCCTTTGGGGGACTATGTGAGGTTAAGGATATAGAAGATATCATATATTTAAATGACCTTTGCGATAGGCTTGGGCTGGATACCATCTCCACAGGCAATTTGGTTTCTTTTGCAATTGAGGCATCACGAATGAAAAAAAGTGGATTTACAAATAGATTATGGTGATGTTGAGGGAATTTCCAGACTAATAAAAGATATCTCAAATAGAAGGGGATTAGGAGAAATTCTATCCATGGGAATAGTTTATGCTGCTAAAAAAATTGGGACTGGAAGATTATGCAATTCATGTTAAGGGATTGGAGCCAGCAGGATACGATCCAAGGGTATTTAAAGGAATGGCCTTATCTTATGCAACATCTGATCGGGGGGCATGCCACCTGAGGACTACCTTTTACAAGGCAGAACTTTCAGGCATATCTCCACCAGATAAAATTCAGGGAAAGGCAGAGGTGTTAATTGAATGGGAAGACAGACTTATTATAATGGATACACTAATTGTATGCAGATTTTTCAGGGACTTATATCCATGGGATAAGCTCAGGGAAATTATATTCTTAACAACTGGCCTGAAACTAACAAAAGATGATCTCAGGGCTATTTCATCAAAAATCAAGAATAATATCCGTATATTTAATAAAATACAGGGACTTACCAAAGATATGGACACTTTACCACAACGTTTCTTTAATGAAGCCCTGCCTGAGACCAATGAAAAGGTAAAGAGAGAGGATTTTGATTTTATGCTTAAGGAGTATTATAAGATTAGGGGTTTTGAGTAAATGTAGATATTTTTTTATACTTCAAGCTGTTGCCTTTGCTGGCAGTTTTTATGTGATGATAAAAACTAATTGAACTTAGTAAATAAACATACTGGAGCAGGATAAATATGATAGGTATCTTTCCCTATTCAAAAATAATTTCTATTCTTTCAAGATAGTCTTTAAGGGTATCAATTTGTTGTTGGATTTCAGAGGAATTCTGATTTTTTGCTGCCTCTTCAATAGCTGCTCCGATCTCTGTGACCCTATCAAATCCATATCCTCCTCCAGTACCCTTCATACTGTGTCCCAGCCTCTTGATAGTATTAAAGTCTTTTTTCTTTAAGGGAGTTTTCTATTACTTTTATGTCATTTTTTTCTATTTTCAAGAAATAGAGGAACAATTTCTTCGAGCTCTGAATCAATAGTTATTACAATCTTTTCTGTCATTGCTATTTCCCCCTTTGTTAAGATAGATTTGTTTTATTCTATCTCTTCCTTCTTTTTTTAGCACAATAAAGTGCTTGATCTGCATATGTTATAAGCTCACATGTATGAAAATCACAATCAGGTACAACTGTGGCTATTCCAAGGGAAACTGTTACTATACCTGTAAGAGATTTTTTTTATGCTCTATATTCAATTTTTTTGATATTTTTTTCTTATCTTTTCTGCAACTGACTTTGCACCCTCTCTGTCAGTGTTGGGAAGGATACACGCAAATTCTTCGCCACCATATCGTGCTACAAGGTCTCCTGGCCTTTTTAAGGAATTCTGTAATACTTTTGCTATTTCCTTGAGACAGTCATCCCCTTTAAGGTGTCCGTAGGTGTCATTAAAGAGTTTGAAATGGTCAATATCAAGCATAATAAGGGAAATTGGACTCTTATTACGCACTGCCCTTTTTAATTCTATTTCTAAGACCTCATCAAATGTCCTCCTGTTTGGGATTCCAGTTAGTCCATCCAAAGAAGACAATCTTTGCAATTTTGCATTTAGTTCTGCCAGCTGTTGGGTTATTTTTTTTAGTTCAATCTCCTTGGACTTTCTATTGTCCATTTCATGTTTTAGTTTCAAGGCAGAACGGACCCTGGCCAGGAGCTCTATTTTGTTAAAAGGTTTGGTTACATAATCAAGTGCGCCTGCGGCAAAGGCAAGTTTTAGATATTCTATATCATCCTTTGCTGTAACCATAATTATGGGTATGTCCAGAAGATTTACCCTGCTGTTTATCATCCTGCATGCCTCAATGCCGTCTATACCTGGCATCATAATGTCCATGAGTATGAGGTCTATTTTTTTTCCTTCAAGTATCTTGATTGCCTCTTCTGCTGAACCGCATACTATTACATCTTTATATCCTGCGTTATTTAGCAGGGTCTTAATAAGGAGTCTCATATCAGGAGAATCATCCACAATGAGTATACTCATTTCACATACTCTTCCAATGCCCTAAGTAGGGTTTTCTTTTTAATGGGTTTAGTAAGATGTGCGTTACATCCTGCTTCAATACTCTTTATACCCTCTTCTTTCAAGGCATGGGCTGTAAGAGCAATTATTGGGGTGGGCTCCAGTTCATTTTCTTTTTCCCATTTTCTGATCTCTCTTGTTGCAGTATAGCCATCCATTTTGGGCATTTGAATATCCATAAAAACCAGATCATATTTATTTCTCTTAAATTTTTCGAGACCTTCTATCCCATTTTCTGCCATGTCAACTTTATGAGGAGTCTTTTTTTAAATAGGCCTGTATCAAGAGCCTATTGTCAGGGGAATCATCCACAAGAAGGATTTTTAATGGTCTCTGGGATTTTTCTTTTTCATCTTTAATTGCCTTTGTTTCTTCTATTTTTTCTTTTTCAAGGGCAGAGATAATGGCAGCAAAAAGTTCTTTTTTTTCTCACTGGTTTTACCAGGTATCTTTTTATTTTTAACTCCTTTGCCCTTATAACATGATTTGCCCTGTTGTCTGAGGTAAGCATCAATATAATAGTATTAGAGATTTTTAGATCTTTTTTTTATTTTTTCTGCAACTTGAAATCCATCCATTTGTGGCATTCTGCAGTCCAGGAGTATAAGGTCATAAGGGTTTTCCTTTTGTTTTGCCTTACAGAGTTCCTCTATGGCTGAAGGACCATTTTCTGCCTCTCTCACTATGACTCCCCAGTGATAGAGGATCTCTTTTAATATCAATCTATTTGTGGCATTATCATCCACTATAAGGACCTTTTTGCCTTTAATATCCGCAGGATGGTTTCCTTTTTATCTAATGATGTTATTTTTGCCACAGGGAATTTCAGGGTAAAATAAAAAGTAGTTCCTTTACCCACCTTACTTTTAACCCAGATTTTACCGCCCATCATCTCCACTAAATTTTTTTGAGATGGCTAGGCCAAGGCCTGTTCCTCCATGAAGTCTTGTGGTGGAAGAATCTGCCTGGCTAAATTTATCAAATATAGTGGCAATCTTATCCTCTGGTATTCCAATACCTGTATCTTTCACAGAGCATCTAAGTGTTACAATGTTATTTTCTTCAGATTCCTTTTTTTATTTCCACAACCACTTCGCCTTGTTGTGTGAATTTTATGGCGTTCCCAACCAGATTTGTGATTATCTGCCTGAGTCTTAAAGGATCTCCTATCACACATTCTGGGACATCAAAAGCTATGTGAAGGGAAAGTTCAAGGCCTTTTTCATGGGCATTTACAGCCATTACCTCACAAATATTTTCAATTAGTTCCCTTAAATTGAATTCTGTGGATTCAAGGGTAAGCCTTCCTGCCTCTATTTTTGATATGTCCAGTATATCATTGATTACGCCCAGAAGAGCCTCTCCAGCAGATCTAAAGGTCTGAACATACTGCCTTTGTTCAGGAGTAAGGTCTGTATCCCATAAAAGTTCAGCCATGCCTATAATTGCATTCATGGGGGTCCTTATTTCATGGCTCATCATGGCAAGAAATTCACTCTTCGCCCTGTTGGCAGATTCTGCTGACTCTTTTGCCCGGGATAGGGCCTTCATTGTCTCTTCCAATTCTATGGTCCTTTCCTTTACTTTTTCATCCAGTTCATCCATATGGGACTTTAGTTGCTCGATCATTTCATTTAGGGAATCTGAGAGAAAGCCTATCTCATCTTTGCGTTTTATCTTACTTCTGACTGTCATGTCTCCTTGTTTTACCTTTTTTTGTAACATCAGCAAGTACGAGAATTGGATCAATAAAGCGTTTTACCACTATATATCCAATAAATAGGGACAGTATTAAGATAAAACTTGCTACCTCTAAAATCCTTCTATGGAGAAGCCTTGATGTCTTGGTAAGTTCTTGTTCATAGACCGAGGAGGCAATATACCAGTCAAATGGCTTAAAATATTTCACCCAGGATTTCTTTTTGTAGATATAGTTTCCAGGATCATCGGGCTTATCCCAGGTATAGGTGAGTTCTCCCTTTTTGGTTTTAGACGCCTCAATAAGTTCACGTCCTATTGATTTGCCAGTCATGGGGTCAGGAAGGTCGGCAAAGTTTTTGCCTTCTATATTTTTGTTTGGGTGGATTATCATATTCATCTTTGAATCAAAAATATATACGTATCCTGTGCGTGCAATCTTTAGATTTCTTAAAATTTTCCTGAGGTCTTCAACCATCTGCTTTTTTCGTTTATCTATCTCCTTATCAACATCATCTATATAGACCCCTGTTCCCACAACAAATTTCCATTTAGGAAGATCCTTAAAATAAGAGAGCTTTTTTTATTGGCTTTTTGTCTCCCAATCTCCTCCAGTAATAAGAATAAAACCCCTCACCATTTTTTTCTGGCCATTTTTACCATGGGATATACGATCAATTTCCCGTGAATGTCTTTTAAATTAGAAGTGTCTGCTTTATAGAGCTTTGGATCAGGGTGAGAAATTAAGTAGGAACGATAGTCTGCCACCCATATGTAATCATTGTTACCATATCTAAAAGATCTAAGCTCCTCACAGATCTTTTCCCTTGCCTTTTCTCTGCTTATTAAGCCTTCATCAACCTGCTTTTCTATATTTTTAATATATGATTCAACTATTTCTATGATATGTTTTAATTCCTTCTTCCTATCTTCAATAACCGATCTCCTTTCAGATTGAATATCTAAATGGATCTTCTCTATCATGTGATAGACACTCTCTAGTATAGTCTTACTGGACTCTTCTTCCATCTCTCTTACTTTTTTTTCCACATAGGGAACAGATATGATGTAGGTTAATATACCAAAAGTTGTCACCAGCACCATAATGGTAGAAAAGATCTTTAAAAAAAAGTCTTGATTTAAATATTTCAATCATTTGAGTCCCTTTTGAAATATATGATAGTTTAAATAATATCCTTAGAGATTTTTTCTAATTCTCCTGTAACGGGTGGTATGAGCCTTTCCATAATCTTTGTGAGAAAATTTATTTTTATCCATTAACCTAAGTTTATCGGTTTTGATAGACTAGGACTAAGTGATATTACTTTACAAAATAATTATTAGTTTTTAAAAATTATGTCAATTTGATATTTGTTTTGGCTCTGTTAATTTTTTCCTTTTTCAGTAATGAACTACCCCAAATTTATGATTTTGATAAATTCGGGCTATGGTCAAGGGGCATAAGATGAATTTATTAAATAAACTCAAAAACAGCCCTTCTCTATCTCTTATCCTTATCTTTGGTCTGGTGAGTTTGCTTGGGGATGTTACATATGAGGGGGCAAGGGGAGTTGTTGGTCCATATATGGCTACTCTTGGAGCCAGTGCTGCTGTTGTTGGATTTGTTGCAGGTCTTGGGGAATTTCTTGGATATGGATTAAGGCTTATATCTGGGTATCTCACTGACAGGACAGGATTTGTATGGATGCTGACCATTATTGGTTATTTGATGATATTTTTTTATCCCCTTACTTGGTATCACAAACTCCTGGCAAGTTGCAGCAACTTTTATTGTATTAGAGAGAGTTGGTAAGGCCATTCGCACACCAGCAAGGGACGTTATACTCTCCTATGCAACCAAAAAGGTGGGAAGAGGCTTTGGCTTTGGACTCCATGAAGCAATGGACCAAATTGGTGCCATCATAGGCCCACTTTTATTTGCCTTTTTCCTTTATGTTGGACTGGGCTTAAAGAAAGGATTTTTGATTCTGGTAATTCCATGTATTATTATGATATTTGCTTTAGTCTCAGCAAGAAACATTGCAAAAAAATCCTGGAGCGCTTGAAAAAAAGGATAGATGATAATGAAAAACATGGAGCCATTCCTTTTGTATTTTGGTTATATATGTTTTTTAGCAGTTTATCCGTAATGGGTTTTGTTAATTTTCAGATAATATCTTACCATTTTAAGGTACAGGGGATTTTAAAGGAGTGGTCTATTGCGTTTGTATACGCGTTTGCAATGGGAGTAGATGCAATCTTTGCCTTAATAATAGGCAGGGTATACGATAAATTTGGACTTAAAATAGTTCTTATTATACCATTAATTACCTTGTTGATTCCTTTTTTTTGTATTTAGTCATAAATTCATAGTCTTAATTATAGGAATTGTAATATGGGGCATGGTAATGGGAATGTATGAGACTATAATGAGGGCCTGTGTGGCTGATATTACACCAGTAAGTAAGCGTGGATTTTCATATGGAATTTTTAATACAGTGTTTGGACTTTCTTATTTCCTGGGAAGTTTTATTGTGGGGTTTATATACAATGTAGGTATTGTCCAGGTCTCAGTTTATGTGTGTTTCATATCCTTTATCTCATTACTTATTGGATTTAAATTAATTAAAGAGCTAGATAGATATGAAAATACCGGTATTTTTACTTAATATTGATGATTACAATGAAATTTTAGAATATGCATTAAATGATGTTTTAGATTGTTTTGATATTCAAGGTACAAATATCTTAATCAAACCAAATTTTATTGCTTCTAAAAATAGTGATATAAGCTGTACGAATCCGTATATTATATATTACATAAGTAAATTTTTTTGTAAATCTAAAATGCAGAGTTTTTATTGGGGATTCACCTGCATTTGGATCTGCGAAAAATATAGCCAAGACTATAGGCTCTATGACCTAATAGGAGATATGCCAGTTAATATAATAGAATTCCATAAAGCAAAATACAGGGGATTTTATTACCCAATGGCGAAAATGTTACAATATGTTGATCTCTTAGTAAATATTAGTAAATTAAAATCACATGCAGATGGGACTCAGTCTATGTGTAAAGAACTTATTTGGACTTATTGTTGGATTTAACAAACTATTGGCCCACATAAAATATGGAAGAGACCACAATACTTTTTCCAATTTACTACTTGGTATATTAAACTATATACCAAAATCACTTAATATAGTAGATGGTATATGGACAATGGAGAAAACAGGTCCTTTAGATGGTGATAAAAGGGAGTTAAATTTAGTTGCAATATCCAATAGCCCAATTGGAGTAGATACGGCAATATACAACTTTGTTGGCGCTAGTCCTAAATCAATTCCTTTGTGGAATACAGCTTTACATCACAATCTGTGTGGATCAAGACCAGAGCATATCAGTATAATCAAAGACAGGGAATTAGAACGAAGGTTCCATTTTCAATATCCTAAAGAATTAAAGGACATAAGTTTCAGGCCAGATAGAGTGTTTTTGTCTTTTATTAAAAGGTGTTATCTGAGATTATTTAAATAGTGTTTTTTTATAGTTAATTGACTATAAATAGATTATAGGAAATAATAGAAAAAAATACGTTGTTATGGAGGGGTAATATATATGGCAGAACGGTTTGATTATAAACATTTTTGGTATGACCTATTTCCTCAAATAGACGAACGTTTAGTTGACGTTATTACCATTCTTGATCTGAATTTAAATTTTTTTGTTTCTCACCAGAGGAGTAGAGAGGCTCCTTGGATATAGACCAGATGAGTTGATTGGGAAAAATGTTCTGGAAATTTTTTTCTGAAAATACGGCTAAGGAAGTAATGGAAATATTTGCACGGGAATTGGAAAAAGAAAAAGACCCCAATATGGATCCAAATAGGACACTGGTTTTATTACTGAAAGAGGTGACAAAGGATGGGCGGATAATCCCAGTTGAAGCTACTTTGTCAGGTATAAGGGATGAAGAGGGCCGACTAAAGTATATTCTAAGCGTGTCCAGGGATGTAAGTGAGAGGCTTAAACTTCAGAGAACAATTGAAGAAAGCGAAGAAAAAATTAAGGATAATTTTTAATTCTACAAAGGATGCTATTTTTATTCATGATGCTGACACTGGCCAGATAATAGATGTAAATGACTCCATGTTGAAGATGTATGGATATGAATCAAAACAAGAAGTAATTGGAAAGGATGTTTCCTATTTTTCAGGTGAAGGGTACTACAGAGAAATGGCACTGGACTTTATAAAGAAATCATTAGATTCTCCCCAGGTTTTTGAATGGAAGGCAAGGGGGAAAAAGGGTAATGAATTTTGGGTAGAGGTCTCATTAACTAGCACATCCTTTAGGGAAATAGATATTGTTGTAGCAGTGGTTAGGGACATTAGTCAGAGAAAGATGCTTGAGAAGAGACTTAGAGAACAGGTTGATCTCTTTGGAACTTTGGCAGACGTGACCTCAACAGGTATTGGGATTTTTAATGAGCAGGGATATGTATATGTAAATAAGGCAAGTGAATCAATAACAGGTTATTCAAAGGAAGAATTTATAGGACAACCCTTTTATTTCATGGTGCATCCAGACCATAGGGATTTAGTTATTCATAGGGGGCTATCTAGATTAAAAGGGGAAAAAGATTTTCCAGTAAGGTATGAGATTAAGATACTAACTAAAAAAAGGTGAAGAAAAATGGGTGGACTTTACAGCTGGCAGAATATTATATAGAGGAAGACCAGCAATTGTATGGACTGTGTATGATATAACCCATATAAAAGAGGCCCAGCAACTACTTGTAAGAGAAAAGGAGAAATTATCAGCAATATTAGAAAGCGTAGAAGATGCAATAATAACCACTGATATTAAGGGATGTATCACTTATATAAATAGTAGTGGAGAAAAAAATTTTTGAACTGCTAAAGAATGTCGTTATCGGTAAGACAATAGATTCAGTTTTTGAATTTATTAATAGCACAACCAATGAAATAGCAGAAAATCCAGTAAATAGATGTTTAAAACAGGGTAATTCCATTGAAGGTTATGAAATTACAGTAGTGGCGATTGAAAGTAAAAAAAGCTGTAGATGCAGAGTATAAAATATCTCCAATAAAGGATGAAAAAGGTGTTATAGTGGGGTCGGTGCTGGTAATAAGAGATGTTACAGAGAGACGGGTTTTTTTTGAAGCAGCCCAAAATGCACAAAAATTAGAAGCACTGGGTACATTGGCAGCCGGTATAGCACATGATTTTAATAACTTACTTACAGGTGTCTATGGATTTATAGACCTTGCGGTTGTAAAGGCCAAAGATTCATCTATTTCTGAATACTTAAAAAAAATCCATTAAATCTCTGGATAGAGCAAGACATTTAACCAATCAGTTGTTAACCTTTGCAAGGGGTGGGGACCCAGTAAAAAAAAGTGGATTATTTGAGTCAATTAGTGAGAGAAAGTGTGGAATTTGCATTGAGTGGTTCAAGGATTAAGGTGAGTTTTGATTTAGATGACACTGTAATGGCAAGTTTTGATAAAAATCAACTTGCCCAGGTTATTGACAATATAGTGATAAATGCAGTGGAATCTATGCCAGATAGAGGTGAAATAAAAGTTGAATTAAAAAAAAGTAAATATTTCTGAGACCTATAGGTGTAGTTTACCTAAAGGGGAATATGCAGAAATTAAAATAAGTGACACTGGTTGTGGAATTCCCCCTAATATTTTAGGTCATATCTTTGATCCTTTTTACACCACAAAGGGACAAGGACACGGACTTGGCCTTGCCATATCTTATTCCATAGTTAAAAAGCACGGGGGAAACATCTTAGTGGAGTCTGAGCCTGGAGTTGGTTCCACTTTTTATATCTATCTTCCCTCAGTGAGAATAGGGCATAAAAAAAGACACTGGTAAAGATAAGTTAACTTGTGTTGAAGAACTATCATGTGATGGACCATAGTGGTAATGGATGATGAAGAATTTATGCTGGAACTTCTATTAGACGCCTTGAAATACCTGGGATTTGAGGTGGTCTTGAGAAAAAAATGGCGAGGAGTTAATAGATTTTATTAAGGGACTCAATGAAGAACAAAAGGCAGATATAAAAGCAATATTTTTAGATATGACAATAGTTGGGGGAATGGGGGGTTAGATGCAGCTAACCGTATTAGAGGATTAATTGATGCCCCTTTTGTTGTTATGAGTGGTTATTCTTCTGATCCAGTAATGTCAAATCCAAAAGAGTATGGATTTGAAACAAGTTTGAAAAAAACCCTTTACTATAGAAGAATTAACTGAAGTGATTAAGGGATTTGTGATAAAAGAAGTGTAGTAGGAATATTTGAGGTAACTGTAGCAGTAATTATACATATAAAGATTGCCAAGAGGCCCAGGGAAGTCATTGAATAATTGATTGGTTAATGAGTGTTAAATATGATTTCTAATACCTGATAAAAAATATCCCCCAAATACTATTAAAATTAATCCGCAAAGTTTTATTATAACCTGGTAAGTGGAGTCCTTCATAATTTTTTTTGCCCTTGCTTATACCAAAGGATACAAGAGAGTACCAGGCAAGATCTGCTAATATATGGCCAATGAAAAATGCTCCCACACCAGCTATTCCAGATTTTATTGCTGACATGAGATAACCCATGCCAATTGTTGCCCACCATATAATCCAGTATGGATTGGCAAGACTTACCATTGCACCAGATATAATAGATGATTTGTGCAGGGCTTTTTTTTTCATTTTTCAAATTTTCTATATCCAAACTTAACTTTTTTTGCGCTTTTTATCATATCAATCCCCATATACACAAGCATTAGGCCTCCAACAATACTTACAATTAAAATAAATGTTGTGGATTTTAAAACTGGAGATAACCCAAGTAAAATAAGTATAACCAGTATGAGTTCTAAAATCCCATGTCCCACAACAAGAGTTGGCCCTTCCCAAAACCCTTTTTGGGCAGAATTTGCTATTGTAACAGTTAAAAGTGGTCCAGGCATCATTGCCCCGGATAGTGCTATCACAAATGATGTGAGAAAAAGTGTTGGTAGATCAAACATAAAAATAACTCCTTGTTTACCATAAGGAGTTTATTTGTTTTTTTTATACATGTGTCAAGTTGACATAGCACTCTAGTATGACGTAAGAACTAAGGGTCATTTGTAAAATTAGAAAATTTGATTAACAGGGTTTAAGCTATGATTATTTTAGGTGTGGATACTGGGGGGACATTTACTGATTTTATTTACAGGGAAGATGGAGAGTGGAAGGTCTATAAAATTCTATCTACTCCTGATAATCCAGCCAGGGCAGTGCTTGCTGGATACGATCTTATTTGCAAAGGCAAACCTGCTAACATAACCCATGGATCCACTGTTGCAACAAATGCAATATTGGAGAGAAAGGGGGCAAAGACAGCCCTTATAACCAATAAGGGCTTTGAAGATGTTATTCAAATTGGGAGACAAAATAGAAGGGAGCTCTATAATTTAAAGTACCGAAAAATTCTCCCTTAGTGCCAGATAATTTAAGATTTGGGGTAAAGTGCAGGATAGATTATTCAGGGGATGTAGTAGAAGATATTGATGTAGACGAGGTCAGGGAAATAGTTAAAAGGATTAAAGAATCAGGTAGTGAGTCAGTTGCTGTTTGTCTCTTGTTTTCTTTTAAAAATAATCTACATGAAAAAGTAATTTCAGAGGAGTTAGATAAAAGCGGGATCTTTTATTCCCTATCTTGCGAAGTTCTGCCTGAATTCAGGGAATATGAGAGGATGTCAACCACAGTGATAAATGCATATGTCTCTCCCAAGATGACAAAGTATTTATCATTTATTGAGGAAAATATTGGGGAGAGCAAGCTTCGGATAATGCAGTCAAATGGGGGCAGTATATCAGCAAAAACTGCAATGAAAGAGTCTGTTCGCACTATTTTATCAGGACCTGCTGGGGGTGTGGTTGGGGCATTTGAGATTGGAAAATTGGCTGGATTTGATAAATTGATCACCTTTGATATGGGAGGTACATCTACAGATGTATCACTAATAGATGGAGATCTGCCAATAACCACTGAATCAGAAATATCTGGATTTCCCATAAAGACCCCAATGATCCACATACATACTGTTGGGGCTGGTGGGGGATCAATTGCATATTTTGACAGGGGAGGCTCTCTTAGGGTTGGGCCTGAGAGTGCTGGAGCCGATCCCGGTCCCATATGCTATGGCAGGGTGATAGAATAACAGTTACTGATGCAAATCTTTATCTTGGCAGGCTCATTCCAGAGAGATTTTTAGGCGGTAAGATGAAACTCCACAGTGAGCTACTGGATGGATATTTTAAAGACATGGCAAAAGCTGGTGGACTTAATACACGTGAGCTCGCAGAAGGGATACTTCGGGTGGCAAATGCAAATATGGAGAGGGCAATCAGGGTCATATCAGTTGAAAAAGGATATAATCCTTCAGAATTTACCCTGTTTTCCTTTGGTGGTGCAGGGGGAATGCATGCAGCCTTTTTGGCCAGGGATCTTAATATTCCAAAGGTCCTTATTCCAAAACATCCTGGAATTTTGTCTGCCATAGGTATGTTAATTGCCGATGTCATAAAGGATTATTCAAAGACTGTGATGATTTCTCAAAAAGACCTGGAGCGAGAAGATCTAAATGAATATTTTAAGGAAATGGAAGAAGTAGCAATTTCTGATTTATTACATGAGGCAATAGATAGGGAAGATATTTTTATAAATAAATATCTGGATATTAGATACAAAGGACAATCTTACGAAATATTGGTCCCATATGAAGGGGATTTTATCAACACTTTTCATAGACTCCATGAAAAGACTTATGGTTACTGTAATCTGGACAAAGAAATAGAGGTTGTGAATATCCGTATTAGGGCAAGGGGGAAGTTGCCAAAACCAGAATTTAAGAAGAGCAGGGTAGTTAATGAAAAAAATTCCTGATAATGCTTACTTGGGTGATACAGAGACAATTTTTTTCTGGAAAGGAATATAAGACAGGTGTGTATGATAGACAGGCCCTTTTGCCTGGAAATAAAATAGTTGGCCCGGCAATTTTAGTGGAATATTCATCTACCATAGTTGTTCCTGAAGACGCTACAATATTTGTGGATGAATTTGAAAACATTTTGATAACACCTTAATACAATTAGGGACAGTGGTAGCGAGATGTATGTTTTTTTATTTCCGCTCCAGGATGAACTTCATGTAAGAGATTGTAATGCTCGCTCCGCTAAAAGTTGCAAGGCCAGCATTCGCTGGCTCACGTGCAACTTTTTACCGCTCCACTCGCAAACAATCTCTAAATTTGTCCATAGTCGCTCAATAAAAAAAATATACATCTCGCCTGGTTAATTGGAAGTGGGTAGGCTGTATTTAATATTGGGAGATATGCCTATTTCTTTAGCTCCGATTATTGATTGGATTATGGAGAAAGTGATTAGTGAAGGGTAGAAGGGTGAAGGATGTATGTGAAAGTGTATGTGTATGTGAAAGTTACAGATCACATACACAGATCCATCAAAGCTTGAGACTCACGAGTTAGTGGAATAAGCAGATTTTTTTAATAGTATGAGGTAAATATTATGAAGGTAAATCCAATACTTTTAGAGGTGTTTAAAAATAGACTTTCTTCAATTGCAGAAGAGATGGGGGTTACTTTAAATCGCACAGCCTTTAGTCCCAATATCAAAGAGAGAAAGGATTTTTCCTGTGCAATATTTGACGAAAATGGTGATATGATTGCACAGGCAGCACATATTCCTGTACACCTTGGATCAATGCCAATGAGTGTGAAACAGGCTATCTCAGATATTGAATTCTTTGAAGGGGATATGGTTATATTAAATGACCCATATAAAGGGGGAACCCATCTTCCTGACATAACAATTGTTGCACCAGTATTTGTTTCAAAAAAACACAGGCCTGATTTTTTGTTGCAAATAGGGCACACCATGCAGATGTTGGTGGCATATCCTATGGGTCTATGCCCCTGTCCAGGTCATTGTATCAAGAAGGCATAATAATTCCCCCTTTAAAGATAGTGGAAAAAGGGGAAATAGATGAAAAAACTCCTGAAGTTTTTCTTAAATAATGTGAGGACACCAATTGAAAGGGAAGGGGATTTTTCAGCCCAGATTATGGCAAATAAAATAGGCATTAATAGGATTTTAGAACTCATTGAGAAATATGGTATTCAGACAGTAAAGTTTTACTCAAGTGCAATGCTTGACTATTCTGAAAAAGTTCTTCGGGACCTTATATTAAATATAAAGGACGGGGAATATGGTTTTAGTGACTATTTAGATGGAGATGGTCTTGGCACAGATAACATAAAGATAAAGGTGACCATAAAGATTGCAGGGGACAGGGTTGAAATAGATTTTTGTGAAAGTGATCCCCAGGTGACTGGGAGTGTAAATGCTGTTTATTCAATTACCTTGTCAGCGGTATTATATGTATTTAGATCCTTGATTGATCTGGACATCCCTACAAATGCAGGACTTTTAAGACCAATAAAGGTCAGGACCAAAAAAAAGGTACCATTGTTGATGCAAATTTTCAGCACCTGTGCTGGTGGAAATGTTGAAACATCACAGAGGATAGTGGATGTAATACTGGGGGCACTCTCTTATGCCATACCAGACAAAATACCAGCTGCCAGCCAGGGTAGTATGAACAATGTTTCCATTGGTGGCATAGATGATCGAACCAATAGTCCTTTTGCATATTATGAGACAATAGGTGGTGGCATGGGGGCCTTTTGGGGAGGAAATGGAGAGAGCGCAGTTCACTCTCACATGACAAATACCTTAAATACACCAATTGAGGCCCTTGAATTTAGCTATCCCTTTATGGTCACTGAATATTCCATTAGAAATAAATCTGGTGGAGATGGTGAGTTTAAGGGAGGAGATGGCATAATCAGGGAGATTAAACTCTTATCAGATGCAGAAGTAACTGTGCTCAGCGAAAGAAGGGAGCATGGTCCATATGGACTTATGGGAGGAGACCATGGCAAACCTGGAAAAAAATATCTTGGTAGTTGAAGGAAAACAAATAACTATGCCAGGTAAGTTTAACAGGTTTTTAAAAAAAAGGAAGTATTTTAAGGATTGAGACCCCAGGAGGTGGGGGATATGGAAAATGTAAAACAAAATAAAGGAGGGGTTATGAGAGTTAAGTCATTATTTTTTTTGTTTTTTTTATGGTTTTTTTTGTCTCATTGGTATTTCAAATGCAGGGAAAGTGGTGAAATTAGATTGTAACGCAATTTATGGTCCAACCAGTTTTCATACTCAGGGGGCAATGGAGTTTGCCAGGCTGGTAAAAAAGTATTCAGGTGGATCAGTTATAATCAGCGTTCATCCTGGAGGTGCCCTTGGTTTTAAAGGACCTGAACTTTTAAAGGCAGTGAAAGATGGCCAGGTACCAATGAGTGATATCTTAATGGGGGTTGTTGCTGGGAGTGAACACATATTTGGAGTGAGTTCCCTTCCTCGGCTGGTAAAGACATATAAGGATGCCAGAGAGTTATATGAAGAACTTAAACCTTATTATAAAAAGGCTGCGCTTAAATGGAACCAGAAGTTTCTCTATGCAGCCCCATGGCCACCAAGTGGTCTTGTCACCAAAAAAGAGATTCTGAAGGTTTCTGATCTAAAAGGTTTGAAGACAAGGACCTATGATAAAAATGGTGCCAGGTTTTTAAAGGAACTGGGTGCATCTCCTGTGCCCATGCCATGGGGCGAGGTATATTCTTCCCTTCGCACAGGGGTCATTGACTCTGTTTTGACCAGTGCAGAATCCACAAAGAATGGAAAATTCTGGGAGGTATTAAATTATTTTGCAAACATTAACTATGCATTTCCATTAAATATGATGACAATAAATTTAGATTACTGGAAGTCCCTGTCTAAAAAACAGCAAAAGGCCATGTTAAAGGCAGCAAGGGAAATAGAAGATGTTCAGTGGAAAAAATCTGAAAATAGAAATATTGAGGCAATTAAGATAATAAAACAGCACGGTATGAAGGTATATAATCCAACAAAAGAGCTTGATAGAGCAATGGACAAGGCCGCAAGAAAGATAATCGATGAATTTCTCGCAAAGACCAGGGGCAAGGCCAAATATATCTTGAAAAAAATATGTAAAATAAAAAAACAAGGGGGCTTATATCTGCCCCCTATACACCAATTTTATGGACAGGATACTAAAGACAATTGATTTTATATCAAAACTGGGTGCATATATTTCTGGTTTTTTTTATGCTCCTTATTGTGTTTTTGATATCTCTGGAGATTTTTTTTGCGTACCTTTTTTTAAGACATCTACCATGGTGTCAGATGAATTCAGTGCCTACTTTATGGTGTTTTCGGTATTTTTGGGACTTGCATACACATTAAAAGAGGGAAAACACATCAAAATAACCCTTATTACTTCAAGGATAAAAAAATAAAAAAAGTGGCAAAGGCACTGGATCTAGTTGTTTTTACCCTGGCATTTGCAATCTCCATATATGCACTTTATTATTCTATCATGATGGTCTATGAGACCTATAGTTTGGATATGAGAGCAGATTCCATGCTGGAAACTCCCCTTTGGATACCTGAGATGGGGGTACCACTTGGCTTTCTCCTGCTGTGCAGCCAACTTTTTTTCTATGATAATAAGGAGGCTTAAAAATTATCAGTGATCCACTTATCCTATCCATTGTAATGTTTGGAATAATGTTCTTGTTCCTCCTATCTGGTCTGTGGATAGGATTTTCCTTAATTTCTGCTGCAATTTGCGGAATGCTCCTCTATAACTTTAACCTCCCTCCAACTATTTCCATCTGGAGTAAAATCGGTAATTTAATTGCAAATTCTGTGTGGAATAGCATGAATTCATGGTCCCTTACTGCACTGCCTTTGTTTGTTTTAATGGGAGAGGTGTTATATAGGACTGCCATATCAACAAAGCTCTTAAATGGGCTTTTGCCCTGGTTCTCAAGGATTCCGGGGAAATTACTCCACATAAATGTGGTTGCCTGTTCCCTATTTGCCGCAGTTTCAGGATCAAGTGCTGCAACAACTGCCACTGTTGGCAAAATCACCCTTGATGAGCTCTCAAAGCGTGGATATGACAGGGATCTTGCCCTGGGATCTCTGGCTGGAGCAGGCACCCTTGGTTTTTTTGATTCCACCAAGCCTGATTATGATAATATATGGTGTCCTGTCTGATACATCCATTGGGAAATTGTTTATTGCAGGAATAATTCCAGGACTTATTCTTGCCTCTATGTATTCTGCCTTTATAATCTTTAAGGCCCTTACAAATCCACACATTGTACCTGAATCTGATGAAAGGACATACACATTCAAGGAAAAGCTAAAGAGCTCAAAGGAATTGTTCCCTGTCCTATTTTTAATATTTATAGTGCTGGGAGGAATATACCTTGGATTTACTACCCCAACAGAGGCAGCGGCAATTGGGGTTATTGGGGCATATCTTCTGGCTTTTTTTATTTAGAAATATAACAAAAGAGATTTTTTTTGGAATCTTTACTCAGTGCAGTGAGTACCACCTGTATGATATGTTTTATTATTTGTGGTGCAGCCTTTCTTTCTCAGGTAGTTGGATTTACTGGAATAGCAGCAGCTCTTAGTAATTTTATTGCAGAGCTACACCTATCTCCTTATGTCCTTATTTTTGTTCTGGGGATTATGTATTTGTTTTTAGGGATGTTACTTGATGGGATATCCATTGTGGTTATGACCCTGCCAATTGTTCTTCCAATAGTAACCCAGGCAGGATTTAAGCCCCTGTGGTTTGGGATATTTCTGGTGATAATGGTGGAGCTGTCTCAAATAACTCCACCAGTTGGTTTTAGCCTATTTGTAATCCAGGGAATATCCAATGAAGAAATTGGAAGGATCTTAAAGGCCACATTCCCATTTTTTTGTGATTATGATTTTAATGGTGGTGTTGCTTACAATTTTCCCTGATATTGTTTTTTTATCTACCAGGCAAAATGGTTGTAAAATAATCTAAACTATTACTTCCCTGTCCCTTATTCCCAGAAAATAGAGTATTGCATCTAATCCTACGTTTGTTAATGACTGTTTTGCCCCTTCCCTTACAATTGGCTTTGCACGAAAGGCAATACCAAGACCTGCAAGATTTAACATTGGAAGGTCATTTGCCCCATCTCCCACAGCTATTACCTGTTCCAGGGAAATGTTTTGGCCCCTGGCAAGTTCTTTTAGTATCTCCGCCTTTTTCTCACCATCAATGATCTCTCCCAGGACCCTGCCTGTTAAAACTTTATTTTTAATCTCCAGCTCATTGGCAAATACATAGTCTATATTTAGCTTTTGTTTTAAAAATTCCCCAAAATATCTAAATCCACCTGATATTATAGCTATCTTATATCCAAGTATTTTTAGGTTTTTTTATGAGTTTTATTGCTCCATCTGTTAAAGGCAGATTTTTAGCAACTTCTCTAAGTTCTGACTCCCTAAGTCCTTTTAGCAATGCAACACGCATCTTAAGGCTCTCTTTAAAATCAATCTCTCCCCTCATTGCCCTATCTGTGATTTTTTTTACTTCCTCATATACACCTTTTCTTTTTGCCAACTCATCTATTACCTCTGTCTGAATCAATGTGGAGTCCATGTCAAAGGCAATAAGCCTTCTATGGCGTCTATATGGGGTATCTTCTTGTATCCCTAAGTCTATATCCCCTTGCTTAGACAGGATTAAAAAAATCCCTGCGCAATTTCTCTAAATTAATGGCCCCACCCTCAAGGGTCATTTCAATACAACTAACACCCCAATTTTTATACTTATCCACTGGGCCTTGATAGCCTTTCAATGGATACAATATTTACCTTTTCTTGAGAAATTAAATCCATAAGAGAGCTTAGGTGTT
Organism: Desulfothermus okinawensis JCM 13304; assembly: GCA_001311565.1. Lineage (GTDB taxonomy): Bacteria > Desulfobacterota > Desulfovibrionia > Desulfovibrionales > Desulfothermaceae > Desulfothermus > Desulfothermus okinawensis. Next base: position 3,490 of record BBBM01000027.1, on the reverse strand, counting down.
TTGAAGTGAGGTTTTTGGCCAGGGCTGTTATGATAAATCTTTTTTTTGATAGATCGTTTAAAAGTCCGCTTTTTTCAATGTCTATGTCATCAAAGGTAATGTGTAGATTTAACCTGTGGGAGGTGTATAGGATTTCTTTTAAAAATTCATCTCTACTAACCCCAGGGGATAGTTCCACTAGGATTTCCAGGGATAGATTTTCAAATATAACTGCCTGGTTTATGTCCAGGATATTTAATTTAAATAGACTTAAGGTCTTGGTTATCTCTTTTAACTTATCTGGTGCGTCTTTGCCTGTTATGTTTATGATATAAGTGTTTGACATTTCCTCTATTTAGATTAATTTAAGGTTTATAACATGTTAAGCTACTTATTTAGAAATGTTTATAGAATTGTAGTTATTTTTGCAAGTAAATTTAAACACAAGGAGGTCTTATATGGAGGTCTTGGTACTCTATTATTCCAAAACTGGTAATACCAAGAAACTGGCACAGGCCATTGCCAGTGGTGTAGAAGAAGTTGAAGGAGTTAAAGCAAATTTAAAATCCACTCAAGAAGTAACTAAAGAAGATTTTTTTAAACGCCTCTGGTGTAATTGCTGGATCTCCTGTATATTTTGGTGTAATGGCAACTGATTTAAAGAGGGTTTTTGACGAATTTGTGTCTATTAGAAAGAAAATGGAAAATAAAATAGGTGCAGCTTTTGCGACATCAGGGGATGCAACTGGTGGTAAGGAAACAACCATGATGTCTATTATTCAGGCAATGCTCATATATGGTATGATAATTGTTGGAGATCCCATAAGTGCCACTGGCCACTATGGTGTTGCATGTGTTGGCGCACCTGATGATACAGCTGTTGAAAATGGGAAAAAGCTTGGGAAAAGGGTTGCAGAACTTGCAAAAAAAATTAGCTTAATCTGGAGTTTTTATTATGGATCTTTGCATTGTTGGAACTGGATATGTTGGTTTGGTTACAGCTGCATGTTTTGCAGAGACTGGTAATAATGTAATCTGCGTTGATATTAATGAAGAGGTTGTAACTAACCTAAAACAGGGAAAAGTACATATCTTTGAACCTGGATTAGAGGAGTTGGTGCAGAGGAATTTAAAACAGGGTAGGCTGGATTTTACAACAGATATAAAACAGGGGATAGATAAGGGACTTTTTATATTTATATGCGTTGGTACACCACCTAAAGAAGATGGCAGCTGTGACATGAGGTATGTGGAATCTGTTACCAGGGACATAGGAAAATACATAAATGAATACAGAATTGTGGTTAACAAATCCACAGTACCAGTTGGAACTGCAGATAGGGTGAGGGCAATAATCTCTGAGGAGATTGCAAAAAGGGGAGTTCAGGTTGAATTTGACGTGGTTTCAAACCCTGAATTCTTAAAAGAAGGGGACGCTGTTTCTGATTTTATGAAACCAGACAGGATAATTGTGGGGACCGATAATGTGAGGACTGCAGAGCTACTCAAGGCACTCTATGCCCCGTTTGCTCGCTCCAGGGAAAAGCTAATTGTAATGGGCATTAGAAGCGCTGAAATGACAAAGTATGCTGCAAATGCAATGCTTGCAACCAAGATATCCTTTATCAACGAGATTGCCAATATATGCGAGCAGGTTGGTGCAGATATAGCAGATGTTAGGCTTGGAATTGGGGCAGACCACAGGATAGGGTATCACTTTATATATCCTGGAGTGGGGTATGGGGGTTCCTGTTTTCCAAAAGACGTGCGTGCACTTATAAATACTGCAAATGAGATTGGATATTCTCCAAAACTATTATCTTCTGTTCATCAGGTAAATGAAGAGCAAAAAAAGGGTACTTGCCAGAAAGGTGGAGAGTTTTTTTTTCTGATATGGGAGGGATTAAAGGAAAGACAATAGCAATCTGGGGCCTTGCCTTTAAGGCAAACACAGACGATATACGGGAGTCCTCGGCCCTTACTATTATTGAATACTTAACTGGAAAAGGAATGAAGGTGAGAGCCTTTGATCCAAAGGCGTGTAAAAGGGCAAGGGAATATTTTAAGGAAAATCCCCTCGTTGAGATAGTAGATGGTGAATATGAGGCCTTAGATGGAGCAGATGCACTTGGTGTTGTCACTGAATGGAACCAGTTTAGAAATCCAGATTTTATCCGAATTAAAAACTCCCTTAAATATCCTGTGATTTTTGATGGCAGAAATCTCTACAATCCCAGATTGTTAAAGGATATGGGATTTGAATATTTTGGAATAGGCAGGAGATAGGTTTTTAGATAAGGGGGGTATTTATCCCCCCCCTTTTGTTTTTTAGAGGTCTACAGGGAGTTTCCCTGTCCATTTTCTTATTTGCAATTCAAATAATACAGCCCTTTCATATTCAAGATTTAACATCAAAGAGGCTCCCTCTCCCTGATCAAACTGATCGTCTAGAAACTGGGTCTCTTCCCAGAAGTCCAAAAGCTCTTCTGTGGGTAGGTTTTTTTTATTTGTTCCATGAGGGTGTTATCCACCAGATATGGAAAACAATTTGCCATTAATTAATCCCTCCTGATCTTTGATAGTTGTTTTCTTACCAGATGGGATTATTAAAAACTTTTTATAAAAAAAGCAATATTTAAATTTTGAAAAAGGTAATCTGCCTATTTCTTTAGCTTCGATTATTGATTGAGTTATGGGTTAAGTGATAGTGATTAGTGAATAGTGAATAGTGAAAGGTAGAAGGTTGAAGGATGAAGGTGAAAGGGCGCCTAAAACCTTGAACGTTAGACATCCACAGACACAGATCACATACACAGACACATCTTTGACGTAGTCTGCACAAACAATAAAACAACTTGACAGATAGGGGGATTCTGATTTTAATTTTTTTCAAAATAGAATAAAGTTAAACAATAATGTTAAGCCATTCAATGCAAAGGGAAAATGGTAATGCCTAATGTAGAAGAAATATTGTCATCAATTGAGTCCCTCTCTAAAGAGGATTTTTCGCGTCTGAGAGAATGGTTTTATGAGCGGGACTGGGAAAGGTGGGACAGAGAGATAGAATCAGACTCAAAATCAGGGAAGTTAGATTTTCTGGTAAAGGAAGCCCTTGTTGAAAAGGAAGAGGGAAAGCTGCAGGAATTATAAATGCATCGAACAACCACCCGTTTCTGGAAACTATTTGAGGATCTTCCGCAAAAAGTGCAGCAAACCGCAAGAAGAAATTTTGAATTACTTAAGGTAGACCCGTTACATCGTTCTCTTCATTTCAAGAAGGTCGGTAAATTTTGGTCTATCCGAGTTGATCTCAATTATAGAGCATTGGCCATAAAGGAAGGCCAAGATTTTATCTGGGTATGGATAGGAGATCATAGTGATTATGAACGAATGATTAAAGGGATAGGTTAACAAGGGGATGTAATTGACGAGCCTGTAACATAATCTGTGTAAATCCTTTTGTAGTCTTAATACTATTGAACTACATTTTTAATAAGCCTGTAACATAATT
>BBBM01000026.1 GCA_001311565.1 Desulfothermus okinawensis JCM 13304 | reverse complement strand
GCTTTAGATATTCAATGTTATTTTTTTAATAAATAATATATAAATCTATTATCGTAATCATCTTTGACTATTAAACTTCTAAAACCCTGATTTGTAGCCAATTCATTTTTTGCAATAGCTAAATAACCGACAGGAGCTCTCGATGTTAATAATACAGTTCCCTTAGGTAATAATTTAGCACTTGATTTTTCTAAACCTAATTTTGATATATATCTTTTACCATGTGATACATAAACACCATTAAAATTTGATAAATCTTTAGGAGTTAACCACGGAATATTACCATTCCAATAATCAGATATTTTTGTAGAAGGTGTTCCCCCTCCTACAATTTCCGCAACCTCTCCCAACCTAACCCTTTTCCAACCTTTAGGTATATTATTACTCATTTTCCCTTCCTATTTCTCCTATTTCTTTTTCTATTTGTTCAATAGTTGGCAAAGCGTTTTTATATTCATCTGGCAGGTGTTTTGTTAGCTTGTATTCGCTTACACCAATAGGTTTTGATATATCTCTAAGTGCATACTCTACAATTGTTTTACTCTTTTCTTTACAAATAAGAATGCCGATAGTGGGGTTATCATCCTTTCCTTTTAAAATACTATCTACAGCCGAAAGATAAAAATTAAGTTTACCTGCATATTCGGGTTTAAATTTACCTGTTTTAAGCTCAATAACTACATAGCTATGCAACTTTATATGATAAAAAAAGCAGGTCTATGTAAAAATCCTCATCATCAATTGTAAGTTTATATTGCCTACCCACGTATGAAAACCCAGACCCCAATTCCAATAAAAAAATCGGTAATTCGTGTTATTAGAGCATTTTCCAGCTCCTTTGACTTTGTTTTTGATATAATTACAAGATTATGCCCCCCATGGTATCTGAAAAATAGGGTGATTCTTTAATTGGGCAACAACTTGTTGCCCTTTTGTAACTTCCTGCTGCCAAAAGCTATACCATTGTTTCATGTATTTTATATTTCTATAAGAGAAACCTTTGATTTCAGGGAACTCACGTTTCAAGTCAGCACTTATCTGTTTTAAAAGTCCGTCGCCCCAATTTGCTATTTTTTGCTTTTTTACAATTTCTGAGCCCAAAAACCAATAAAGTTTAAGCATCTGTTTATTTACAGAAATAGCAGCTTTTATCTGCGCAGAGTGTATCTTGTTCTTTATCTGCGTTATGAAATTCTTATAATCCTCTGAATTAATGATATTTTCACTCATGGCTTTTTGCTTTTTTTCAATTTTCAAAACATAATAAGTGCTTCTTCCTTTCCCTTCTCTTTGAATAAGATTTTTTTCAACTAATGAGCTTAAAATCTCATATGCTTTAGTTTTTTTGAATATTAAGGATTTCAGTTGCTTTCTTTCTTGAGATTTTTCCATTATCCAAAAGATAAAGTAATACCCCCTTTTCTTCCAATGTTAATCGTTCGTAATCGTTCGTAATTGTCCGTAATTGTCCGTAATCGTCCGTAATCGGTCGCAATCGTTCGTAATCGGTCGCAGTTTGTATATCCTCACCCTTTTGAATTTCTGGATTATAGTTTATTTTTCTAAATGTTATCCTAAAAGAAATGCCCGGCTCACTCCATTCAAATTTTATTTCTGGATATTTTCTTAACTCCTCAGCAATTAATCTTAATCCATTTCCCCATTGTTCTATAATACCGAGTTTTTTTAAATACTGATGCAAGAACTTTATTTCTTATGTCAGACTGCCCTGATTCCATATCATTAAAGTCAATAGTAGGCATTAGCTTACCAGGACTTGTAATCTCAATTTTATCGTCAAAGATAGCAATTTTTATATCTTTACCAGTTAACGAATAATCTCTATGAATAACAGCATTTCTTATAACCTCACGAATTGCAATAATTGGATATTCCCATCTATCCTTTCTATAAACTCCTTCATAGGTTGAGCCTTGAGAAATATGCCTTAAAACAAATTTATATGCTTCTACTGCTTGAAAGCTCAAAGGTTCATCAATAGTCTTTTGGTCTATAAAATTTCCGGGCACTGTTCCTTTAAACCTTGCACATTCAATTTTTGCATATGGGAAAAGTTTATTTCTAATTTCATCGTTTGATAACAATATTAAAGCGTTTGTAGGGAACTGTCTATTCTGGTCCGTATTTACTAGATTTAGTTTATTTAAAATGGTTTTGGTTAACTTTTCTCCTGTAATTTTTTCAAATTGACTGGCAAAAAGAGAAATATCCAACTCATCTACACTTTTTGAATATACAGGCAACGAGTCAAATGATATTCCTTGCTTTTGTCTTTCTAATTCCTCAATAATCTCTTTATTAGCAAGACGATTTGTTGAACCAACTCTAACGAAGGTTCCATTTTCTTTTCCTTTGCTTTTTAGATAATATGGTGGAGTATTGCCCTTAAAAATTCTAACTATTACAACATATTTCCCATTGTGATTCGCAAATAAAATTTCTGGCAAAATAAGAGGATAGCAATTATCATGAATGGTATTACTGATTATTTCTTCTATCTGCAATAACTCTTCTTCAGGCACTCCAATTACTTCTCTCGGATTGTCTTTGATACCAATATAAAGTTCACCACCTGCATCATTGGCAAACGATATAACGGTTTTACATAAATCAGATTTATTTGGCAAAGTTTCTTTAAATTCAAGCTTTCTATTTTCTGGTTGTTTTATAATTTCTTCTAACTTCATACTTTTCCCTTTATCCTTCATATGTTATAAAATTCATTATCAGCTTTATGAGTTGTTCTTTCTGCTCTGGAGGGCTTGCAGCTACAAGATAACATAATGCAGTTAAGGTATTGCTGTTGAATTTGCTAAATAGTTCTTCCTTTGATAAGTTTTCATATAAAAATTTTATAAAAAGCAAAGCTCCTATTCTTTTGTTTCCATCAACAAATGGATGATTTTTTTATAATTAGATAAAGTAGATTTGCTGCTTTTTCTTCAAGTGAAGGATAAAGCTCCTCACCAGAAAAACTTTGATAAATAGTAGTTAATGCACTTTCAAAAAGCCCTCTATCTCTTTCCACTCCAAAGATTTCTGATGCCTCATTTTGCTCTATAAGGTATTTTTTTAAGCTCCAATATTGCTTTTTTTTGCCTCTTCATAATTTATCTTTTTTTCTTTCTTTTCTTGTAATTTTTGCCTCTATTTTCCCTGTATCATATTCTTCCAGCCATCTCCATACAAGAGCATATCTTTCAATAATCTCAAGCAATCCTTTTACTTCAGAGGAAGTAAGAGAAGGGGTGGTGATATTATCTTTTATAAATTTTATAGTCTCTTCAAGCTCTTTTAATTTTTCCTGTGTAAGTCTTTTTTTCATTTACAGCATAACCTTTTATGAGATAATTTTTTTAAAACATTGGTAGCCCAGATTCTAAACTGTGTAGCTTTTTTTTGAATTTACACGGTAGCCAACGGCAATAATTACATCGAGATTAAAATATTCAATTGTCCTTTTTACTTTCCTTTTACCCTCTGTTTGAACTGTTGCAAATTTTGCAACAGTTGAATCTCTGTCTAACTCTTCGGTTTTAAAAATATTTTTAATATGTCTTGAGATAACAGATTTATCTTTCTCAAAGAGTAAAGCAATTTGATTAAGATTCAACCATATTGTTTCTTCTTTTAGCTGAACCTCTATCTTTTTATCTCTATCTTGAAAAATAATTAACTGATTTTCATTTCTCATTATTTTCCTCATTCTTAATTTCTATCTTTTCCAAGTTCTCAAGTATCAACTTATTTAATCTTTCCTCCTCTTTTAACTGCTCCATAAATTCCGCTTTTAATTTTGTGAACCTCTCTTCAAAATCAAAATCGTCTTCTTCATTAGGTAACCCTACATAACGGCCTGGTGTTAATACATAGTCAAGCTCCCTTACTTCTTCTATTGTTGCCGATTTGCAAAATCCTTTAACATCTTCATAACTTTCATCTTCTTTTTGCCATTTGTGATATGTATCTGAAATTTTTCTAATGTCTTCTTGAGTTAAAATCCTTGTCCTTCTATTAATAAGCTTACCCATATCTCTTGCATCAATAAACAAGAGTTGTCCTTTCCTTGTTGTTTTATTTTTTTCTTATAAACCAAAGGGAAGCTGGGATTTGTGTATTTAAAAAGAGTTTTGCTGGAAGGTTTACAATGCAGTCTATAATGTCATCTTCAATTATATTTTTTTCTAATTTCATATTCTGCGGTTTGTTTGGTGGTAAGGGCACCTTTTGCTAAGACAAAACCTGCTTTTCCATGAGGTGCAAGGTGAAAAATAAAATGTTGTATCCAGGCATAGTTTGCATTACCAACTGGTGGAACGCCGTATTTCCATCTTACATCATTTCTAAGCAGCTCGCCGCTCCAATCACTATCATTAAAAGGTGGATTGGCTATGACAAAATCGGCTTTTAAATCTTTGTGTGCATCATTTAAAAACGAACCTTCTGGATTCCATTTTACCTGTGAGCTGTCTATTCCTCTAATAGCAAGGTTCATCTTACATAGTCTCCAGGTTGTCTGGTTGCTCTCCTGTCCATAAATGGAAATATCATTTATCTTTCCTTGATGTTCCAGAACGAATTTTTCTGACTGGACAAACATACCTCCACTTCCACAACATGGGTCAAAAACTCTTCCTTTGTAAGGTGCAAGCATTTCAACCAAAAGTTCAACAACGCTTCTTGGTGTGTAGAACTGTCCGCCTTTTTTTACCTTCTGCTAAAGCGAATTGTCCTAGAAAATACTCAAATACATGCCCTAGAATATCTGAGGTCTTTTTTTTGGGCGTCATCAATTGCAATATTACTAAAGAGGTCAATTAGCCCCCCAAGACAAATAGGATCAATATTTCCCCTTGCATAAACCTTTGGTAAAATTCCTTTTAGTAATGGATTTATTTTTTTCTATAAGCTCCATGGCATTATCAATTATTTTCCCGATTTCAGGTCTTTGGCATGAGCCTTTAGATAATCCCATCTTGCTTCAGGTGGAATAAAAAAATACATTTTCCGCTTTGTATTCATCTACATCCTCTGGATCTGCTCCTGCGTATTCACCTTTACCTTTTTTCAATTTTTCATACAAATCTTCAAATGCCTCTGATATATACCTTAAAAAAAATAATTCCCAAAACTACATGCTTATATTCTGCTGCATCAATATTTTTTTCTCAATTTGTCAGCTGCTTTCCATAAACTTTGCTCAAAAGATTCTGAATTTTGTTTTTTTTCTTTGCCATAATAGTTCCCTTGTTTAACGTTCAATCAATGTTCAATGTTTAATGTTCAAGGTTCGAGGTTCGACGTTTTAGTACTCTTCATCTTTCTACCTTCTACTAATCACTAAAGACTAACAACTAAAAACTAATCGCCCTTCTACCTTTCACTAATCACTATTCACCTTCTCCATTTTGGTAAACTTGGCTTAAACACAAAGTCAAGGCTAATACATGTTTTACAAGACTTTTTTTAAAAGATTTAATTACATTATTCCAGTGATTTATAAATATAAAAACCCTGATTTTGTTTTGTCCTTCAAGTTTTGACAAACTTGGCCTAAAAGGGATTTTCTTCAACTTAAAAATGTTGACCATTAGACAAAATTTGTTTATTTTTTGTTTCAAGTTTTGAATATATGTTCAATTGTTCTATTGAATAGGAGATAAGTATGTGTAAGCATGGGTTTTCAAAAGATGATCTGGAAATCCTGGATTTTGGTGAGAGGGAAGAAAGGGAAGAGCTTATTTTGGCACTTGCAGATCTATTTAAGATGCTATCAGATCCAAGCAGACTTAAGATATTGCTTTCACTATTAAAACATGGAGAGCTTGCTGTGTGTTGTATTAGTGAAAGTGTTGGCATGAGTGTATCTGCTGTTTCCCATCAACTGAGACTCCTCAGGGGAGCAAAGTTGGTGAAATTCAGGCGTAAGGGGAAAAATATTTTTTATTCTTTAGATGATGAACATGTGCACCTGCTACTATCTCAGGGACTTCAACATGTTCTGGAGGAAAGATAATGGAAAATTATAGTTGTACATGTAATAGTTGTTCTTGTGAGTTAGATTCTTTTTCAAATGAACAAAAGAAGATTGTATTAATGATAGTTGGTTGTGTATATTTGATAACTGCTTTTTTTTGTGGAACGTATCTTAGGTTCCAATCAAGGTCTTTATCTTTATATTATTGCATATATTTTTCTGGGCTATGATGTCTTAATGGTGGCATTTAAAAATTTTTTTTAAGGGACTTATTTTTGACGAAATGTTTTTGATGACAGTTGCAACACTGGGAGCTTTTTTTTATTTCTGCATACTTAGAGGCGTGTATTGTTATGCTTTTCTATAAAGTAGGCGAGTTTTTGCAGGAAAAGGCGATAAACAAATCCAGGAAGACTATTTCCTCTTTGGTGGAGCTAAGGCCCTATATGGCCGGGTAATAAAAAAAGACAGGGAGGTTTTGCTTGCTCCTGAGAAGGTAAACATGGGAGAGATAATTGAGATTATGCCAGGAGAGAGGGTGCCTCTGGATGGAGAGGTGGTAGAGGGGGAATCCTTTGTGGATACATCATCTTTAACTGGTGAGATGTTACCTAAACGGGTTTATCCAGGAAAAGAGATTTTAAGCGGATTTGTTAATGGGGATAATGTGATTAAGGTGAGGGTGACCAGGCCGTATGATAAGTCAACTATCTATAAGGTAATAGAACTAATTGAAAGGTCAGCAGAAAAAAAAGGCGTCTGTGGAGAAGCTGATTAGTAGGCTTGCCAAAATTTATACACCTTTTGTAGTGGTATTGGCCCTGTGTATAGCCTGTGTGCCTCCCATTCTGTCAAATTATGGATTAATTACCTTAAGTAATCCAAAATTTTCTGCCTGGTTCTATAGGGGACTTGTCTTTTTAGTAATATCATGTCCATGTGCCCTTGTGTTGTCCATTCCCCTTGGATTTTTTTGCTGGTATTGGGGGGGCATCCAGGAAGGGCATTTTGGTTAAGGGCGCCAATTACCTTGAACTTATTTCTAAAGTAAACACAATTGTCTGGGATAAGACAGGGACCTTAACCCATGGAAATTTCCATGTTCAAAAGGTTGTGTGTTTTGGCAACAAAACAGAAGAACAAGTACTCAAAATTGCATCTGCACTTGAAGCAAAGGTAAATCATCCAATTGGCTCATCCATAATAGAAGACGCGAAAAAAAAGGGGGATAAGTGTAGAAGGAGCCCAGGATGTTCAAGTGGTTAGAGGCAAAGGGGTTAAAGGGAGAGTCCAGGGAGAAGAAGTTCTTTTGGGAAATATAAATTTTTTTAGAGGAGAATGGGATTTTCGTAAGACAAAGTAAAGGGTTTTATCCATATCCAGGGACACAGGTCTTTGTAGTCTTAAATGGAAAGATTATTGGTGCTATTTTTATTGAGGATGAATTGAAACCTGAGGCAAGAAAAGCCATAGAAGAACTCTCAAAAATAGGGGTAAAAAGACATATACTCCTTACAGGAGATGTGGAAGAAGTGGCCAAAAAAAGTAAGTGACATTCTGGGGATAAAAGAATTTTTTTGCCAGATTACTGCCCCATGACAAAGTATCTTTTGTGGAAGATCTTATTAAAAATAGAAGCAAAGATGATGTGATTACATGTGTTGGAGATGGGATAAATGATGCACCAATGCTTAGAATTGCAGATGTTGGGATTGCAATGGGAAAGGGGGGAGTGGACATAGCCATGGAATCAGCTGATGTGGTGCTTATGCACGATTCCCCAATGCTTGTTAAAGATGCAGTATTAATAGGCAAAAAGACAATGGGGATTATCTGGCAAAATATAGGTTTTGTGTTGGGAGTCAAGTTTCTTATACTTGGTTTAGGTAGTGTGGGGTGGGCAGATATGTGGATGGCAATCTTTGCAGACGTTGGGGTAGCACTACTTGCAGTGCTAAATTCTCTTCGGGCCTTTGGTACATTGAAGATAGGTAATTTAAAAATGGTTGTGAATTAAAAGCTATTGTTATAAAACTCTACAAAAATATCCTGGCTCAAATTTTATAAGGTTTTAATTACATGGATTACCGTCACGAATTGTCACTTCCAGCTATTTCTATTATTAAGGCATCAGCCGGTGCAGGAAAGACCTTTGAACTGGCAATAAATTTTTTTAAAGACATTACATATAAGTGCTCCTAATCCTTCTCACCTAAGAAGGATAATGGCAATTACATTTACCAATAAAGCTGCCCTTGAGATGAAGGAGAGGATACTCCTGTTCCTAAAAAAAATATAGCCATAAATACGGACCTTGGAATCCAGTTGAGTGAAATATCTGGGATAAAAAGAGAAGATGCCATCAAGTGGATAGATATTCTATTGGATAATTACACAGATTTTAATGTTAAAACAATTGATTCTCTTTTATTTACCATCTTTAAAGGGCTTTGTTTTGAGCTTAATATGAACCCTGAACTTGATGTAATTTTTTCTTTAGATGAGATAATAGATGAAGCATTTGATTTGCTGCTAAAGGATCTTGTTGAGAATGAGTATATGAAATTTGAGGAGATGCTAACTACCTATTTAAAGATAGAACAAAATAGGGGTTTTTACCCAGAAAAAGGAATTAAGAGAAGGTTTTTGGAGCTGTATAGCCATGCAGCATATAAGTCCATTAAACCAGTTGAACTGGAAGTTGACCAATATTATATATTAAAGCAAAAAGTCAGTAAAAGTTATAGGGATTTTTACTCATGGTATAAAAAAATTAGAACCACATTTAAACAAATCTAGACTGCGTTCCCTAACACCAGAAATCCCAGAGGAAGACATTGTATATAGAAAATTTTGGCAGTATAACTTCGAAGACTTGTTTAAAAAAAATGAGATGTCCAAGGTGGATGAAAATGATTTAAATGAATTTAAGGGAGTTTTTAGTTGTCTTAAGAAAAATGTGCACGATTTCAGTATATTGTTAGGTAAATTTGCTTATTATCAGGCAGTTGGCTACACCCACGCTTGAATAAACTCTCAGAGTACGTTGATAAGGTGTGTAGAAGGGATGGTGTTACATTACTTAGCACATGGATTGAACACATAAAAAAACAGATAAAGGAGGATGGTTGCCTCCCCCTAATCTATGCATATCTTGGGGACAGGATAAGCTATTTTTTTATTTGATGAGTTTCAAGATACGTCAAGACAACAATGGGAAGCCCTTTTCCCTTTGTTGGAAGAAGCTCTGTCAAGGGGTGGGGCAATCTTTGTGGTTGGAGATGTCAAACAGGCTATTTATAGGTGGCGGGGGGAGATTGGACCCTATTTAATGATATAAAACAGGCCTTTTATGTGGATGAGATTCACGAAAATACCTTACCATATAATTACAGATCCCATCCCCATATAGTGGATTTTATTTCCAGACTCTTTTCCCCCTTATGGGATTATGAATGGGTGAGGGACGTCTTTTCTTATAAAGTGCTCGGAAAGGAGAAGTCCATTTATGTAAGGGAACAATTTAGTGAAACACTTTTCAATGGTTATAAGGATGTGAAACAAATTCCCAAAGGATCTAGTGACAAAGACGCAATTATTAGTTTGTTTAGAATAACAGGGGACCTTGAAGAGGTTAAAGGTTATCTAAAAAAAGCATGTTACAGAAAATGTGGTAAAGTTGTGGGACCTTATTTGTGAAAGGAGTGGGATTGAAAGCGTGGCCATTTTAGTTAGGAGCAATGAACAGGCAAAGGAAGTGTCTGGATGGCTTATTGAGAAAAATATTCCAGTGATAACAGAAAATTCCCTAAACCTTTGGACATCTAAAGTTATAAGGGGTATTTACTGTCTATTGCGGCTTATAATAGATCCCCGGGACACGGCCTCTTTATATGGGGTTTTACTCTCAGGGATAGTGGAAGGCCAGGTGTTTGAAGAAGATGAGTTAATATCCATTTGTGTTGGGGACAAATATGAGGATTTCACATTAAATATACATGATATTTTAGCAGAACTTAAAAGATATGTGACATATGTATCCTGCTATGAGCTTTTGATGATCATTGCCAAACTATTAAATCTGGAAAAGAGACTTTATTTTGGAGACCTTAATAAACACTGTGTTTTTGGGAAAAACTTCTAGAAGTTACATATGAGGTGGAGGCAGAGAGCAGGCTTTGTTTAGAAGATTATCTGGATTTTTTTACACACAGGAGGGCTTGATTCACAAATTGGAATTCCTGAAGACAGCAGGGCAATCCAGGTTATGACAATACACAAGGCAAAGGGACTGGAATTTGACTATGTGTTTATCCCATATACAGATTGGTATTTAGATACAAAGGGCCCTATTATAGTCAAAGATTCAGAACTCATATCTTTGTGTAAAAAGGCAGAGCTATATCTAGATGATGTTAAAATGATGAGAGACCAAATTGTGGCTGACAATGCAATAGAACTAATAAATCTTTTTTTACGTTGCTTTAAGTAGGGCGAAAAAGGGGATTTATCTATATTTAACAGATTACAGTAAAAGGGGTGGTTTACTGGTATCTAAATGGATTGAGTGTTTGATTGAAAAAGCAGGATTAAAGCACAGGATTACAGATTTAATGTAAAGGTATTTTTATGCTTTATCCAAAGGTTATAATAAAAAAAAATATCCAGTGATCCAGAAAATATAATTAATATAAAAAGGGGAGAAATAGCACATTTTATAATCTCAAAAATCAAGTCAATTGAGGATATTGATAACTTATATAATATTACACTTAAATCTATTTCATATTTTGGAGAGAAAATTGAGAGATGGAATATTGATGAGGATTTTATAAGACCAATTAAAGATATTTTATGCACAGACAAACTGAGTACAATAATGTTTAATGAAAATTCAAAAGATTGGAGTGAAAGAGACATCCTTATTCCTAAGGGCAATAATTTTAAATTAATAAGACCAGATAGAATAAAAATACAAAATAAAAAAAATATATATTCTAGAATTTAAGAGTGAGTATTCCAAAGATATGTATAAACAACATCTTACTCAGATAAGAGAATATATGTATGTTTTTAAAAAGATGTTTAATAGACCTATTATAGGGGTTCTGGTTTACATATTTTCCAATAAGATAATGGAAGAAAGATTATGCCACGTGTAATGATTATACCCCCCTATTTAAAATTTCTTGATGTCGTAGTAAAAGATATAATAGGGGAAAATAGAGATCTATCCCAGATAAATATAATTTTTACCCACAACAGGTCCATCCATTTTTTTTAACTATTATTTGTCAAAGTACATTGATAAGCCCTGTATTTTGGGCAAAATGTTTGGTTTTGAAGACTGGATAAAGGACCTCTTTTTTGAATATGGGGGGGACTTGGCAGGCTACATAACATTAAATGAGATGGAACAGGCGTATGCTGCTTACATTGCTGCAATGGAAGAGCTGCCTCCAAAATATCACCAGGGCTTTGGAGAATTTTTCTACTGGGCTTGCGAGCTGGCAAAGCTCTTCAGGGAACTGGATTTGGAAATGGTTACACCCAAAGATATCCTGTATCCCCCAGTTGAAAGGGTAGGTAAGAGGGGGGCTATCTTACTTGAAAGGTTGGGTGCTCTGTATAAAAGATATAATGATTATCTAATGGACAACAGGTTTATCACCCATCCCAAGAAACTCAGGTTTCTTGCTCAGTTAGATGATATTGAAATGGAGGGGAACTTTTATTTTGTTGGTTTTTTTTGCCCTGACAAAGGCGGAATCAAATCTGTTTAAAAAAATTTTATGAAAATGACAGTGTGTTTTATTGGCAGGCAGATTTTGAAAATTTACCCCGCATATATAGAGATTGGATCAATCAGTGGGATATAAAAGATTTAGGGGAGGTAGCAGTTGAAGCCCCTTGTCATAAGAGGGAAATAACCTTTATTGACTCCCATGACCTCCATACTGAGCTTAAGGAAGTTAAGGAAAAATTGCTCTCACTAAAAGATAAACTAAGCGGTCCTGATGGTCTGGCTATTATAGTTCCAAATCCAAATGCACTCATCCCACTTTTGTTTAACATACCAGAGGATCTCGAGGTAAATATTACAATGGGATACCCCTTTCAGTTAAGTGGTATTTTTGTTTTAATGGACCTTTTATTTAAGATGATTTTAAAGAAGGATACAACTTATGGATATCCCACCTATGAATTCATGAAGCTTTTAAGGGGCCCGTACCTCAGGGAATTTGATGAATTATCAACTTTTCTCAAGTGTTTGGACCAGTTTCAAGACCCCTTTATTACCCGAGACGAGGCCATGTCCCTTATTGGCAGTTTTTCTGACGAAATTATGGAGATGGGCAAAAATCCCCATTTAATTTATGAGGTTGTTGAGGAATTTTTTTGAAAAAAATAATTAGGTCCTTTGAAAAGAGCCATTCATTAAGAGAGCTTGGAAAAGCAATAGGTGTTTTATTGGATTTTATAAAATTCCACTTTAATAACCTTGAGTTAATGGAGAAAGAATTTGTATTCTATCTCATGGGAGCAATAGAAGACTATTTTTCTATGTCCATATTTTCAGATGAGGTGGTTAGCACACAGGAACTCTATTCCATTGCCAGGAAAATAATGACCACACTGAGGGTTCCCTTTGAAGGGGAGCCAATATGTGGGATACAGATAATGGGTGTATTGGAGAGTAGGGATTTAGGATTTCATCACCTGATTATAATTGATGCCAATGAAGGTATACTTCCAGCAGTTCCAACCCCTTCACCCCTTTTGCCTCTGGAGATAAGGGAATCAATGGGATTTCCCACCAGGGGAAAAGAAGAAAGTATATATGCATATCATTTTGAACGGCTGGTTAAAAGCTCAGAGGAGGTGACACTTCTATATCAAAATAAAATGGTATCATCAGGAAGTTTAGAAGGCAAAAGGACCAGGTCCAGATTCATAGAAAAATTGATATGGGAATTTGAAAAAGAGACCCACGAATTAATAAAAGGACCTGATGTTTCAGTGAAAACAAAAGAATATATTGTGAATTTAAAAAAAATCTTCAGGAAATTTAATTATACCTGGGCGTACAGATATATTTTTAGAAAAAAAGTGAAGATTTAAAAGAAAATATAGCCTCCACTATCACCCACATTAGTCCAACAATGTTAAATTTATATATCAAATGTCCAAAACATTTTTTATATAAATATATCCTCAAATTACAAACAAGACAAGAACCTGATGATATTTCTTTAAATGAACTTGGTACCATTATTCACACTACTTTGGAACTTTTTTTTTAAGCGCAGTATTAAACGCAATCACTTGATAAATAAAGATAAATTAAACTTCAATTTATTAGAAGAGATATTTTTAAGTCTCTTTAATGAGAATCCTATTTTTAAAAAGATATCAAGATCAAAGAAGGACATGCTGATTGTGTCAGCAAAGTACCGTTTAAATAATTTTTTTTGAAAACCTACCAGGAAAGACAGAGATACTAGCCTTGGAAAAGGAAATTAAATCAAATATATTGGTTGGTGAAAAAAAATTTATAATTCAGGGAAAAATAGATAGAATAGATAAAAGAGACCAATATACATATATATTGGATTATAAAACAGGCAGAATACCAGATAAAGGTAATATTTTTAGGGAATTTGAATTGCCTTCAATAGATGATATAGATGGTTTTTTCGAGCTATATAGATTTTTAAAAGACATACAATTACCTTTTTACATATATTTATATGGTAAGCAACATGGCAATTTTAAAGATATAATTGGTGGATTTGTGGATCTGTCCAGGGATGGAAGGGAGGTAGTGTGGGTGGACACTCGAAGGTTAAAACCAGAATCCTTAGAGAGGTACCATAATTTTTTTTAAACATGATTTCCCGGAAATTTTAGGTTTTTTTGATATATCATATGATAGATGGCCCTATTTTTGGCCCTGTGGATACCAATTTTTGTGAGTTCTGTGTTTACAAAATAAACTGTATTAATAGTAATTGAACCTTTATTTCTGGGTTTGTTCTATTAATTGAATGGCCCTTATGGCCAAATCTTTTATTTCAGGCTTTGAAATCTGATCATCAGCCCCAACAGATTGTCCCTTATGTAAGATCTTGTCTGTAATCATTGAAGAAAACAGGATAACGGGAATTTTCCTTAGAACAGGATCTTCTTTAATCTTTTTTTGTAAGGGTAAATCCATCCATCTGAGGCATTTCAATATCAGTTATGACCAGGTTGCATCTGGTTGTTATATCACCTTCACTTTTTTTTTAGTTCCATGAGGTATTCATATGCCTCCTGGCCATTTTTTTGCGGCATGTATGTCAAAGCCTTTTAAATTTGATATTAGCATATTGCGTATGGTGGGTGAGTCGTCGGCAATAAGCACCTTGTATTTTTTTTTGGCCTGTTTTTCAGTTATTATGCCCTCTTCTAAGAACATTGGAACCATATCTGCTACTATTTTTTCAACATCTAAAGTGAACACAATCCTGTCGTGAAACTTTACCACACCTGTAATACATGGGGTTTTCCCTCCATATTCTATTTCAACTGGTGGAGTTACGTCTTCCCAACTAATCCTGTGTATCCTGGTGAGACCAGAGACCAGAAAGCCCACCTTCATTTTATTAAATTCTGTTATGATTATTTTACCAGTGGAATTTAGAGGTGTTTTATAGAGATATATCCCAAGGTCCAGAAGTGGCATAACTTCTTCTCTCAATCTTATTAAACCAATAAAACAGGGGTGGGGTTTAACCGGGATCCTGGTTATTTCAGGAAAACGTATTATTTCCTGGACTTTGATTACATTGATCCCGTAATATTCTTTTTCTCCTGAGGATTTTTCAATATAAAATTCAACTATTTCTAATTCATTGGTTCCAGTTTCAAGAAGGATATCAGTTGTCATAGGCCTCTCCAAAAAAATAAACTAAGTTTCCCTTTGTTAACTTTTACTTTAATAGTTGAGTGCCCTTTCAAAGATTTTACAAGCAAATTTTACAGTTTCATATATATCTTCCCTGGCCTTTTCTCTATCTTGTTCTGCAGTGTTTTTAAAGGTTATTATAATACCAAATATGGAGGCAAAAAAATACTTCTGCAAATTCTTGAATGTTATCCAGGGAGATTCCAATCTTTTTTTAATAAATTGGCAAAGTGTTCTAAAAAGAATTTCTGGTTGAGTTTAAATTGATTTAAAATATTGGGATCTACCTTTTCATTTAATAGAAAATGGGCAAGCATGTGTAATGTTGCTTCTTTGTCAAAAAAAGAAATCAACTATTCCAATGGCAAATTCTTCCAAAGAATTTGCACCTTCTTCAAGTCTTTTGAGTTGCCTGAGCCTACCTTCATTTATATCCTGCCCTAAAACCTCAAGTAAAATAGCGTCTCTATTGGGAAAATATCTGTAAATAGATGCAGGGGAAATCCCTGCCTCTTCTGCAATGTCCCTCATCCCTATTTCAGAAAAGTTTCGTGTAGAAAATAAATGTGTGGCAGCTTCTAATATGAGTTCCCTCCTTTTCTCCCGTTCCCTTTCCTTGAGTTCTAGAAATGTAGACTTTCTCTTCATTGTGTCTTTGCTCCTTAGATCAAGGGTTGCCTAAAAATTTTATTTAGGTGTATACGATCTGTAAACGGTTTTCAAGTTTAAAATGATAGTTCACATATGTTTTGCTCAACTCCTATATCCACTATTTATTCTCACATATTCATCTGATAGGTCTGAAAATAACATCTGGTATGTAAAATTTGTATCCTCTCCCATGTCCACACATAGAAATATATCCTGCTTTTTTTAAATAAGGAGTCAAGATTGTATCAATATCTCCAAAAACGCCTATCCCATTTTTAAATATTTCCATGTCTCCTATTGTTATTTTTACCTTATCTACATCTATATCTGTTCCACTCCTTCCAATTGCTGCCACTATTCTGCCCCAGTTGGCATCTTCACCGAAAAATGCTGTTTTC
The DNA here is from genome assembly GCA_001311565.1 of Desulfothermus okinawensis JCM 13304. Lineage (GTDB taxonomy): Bacteria > Desulfobacterota > Desulfovibrionia > Desulfovibrionales > Desulfothermaceae > Desulfothermus > Desulfothermus okinawensis. The sequence goes on along the minus strand of BBBM01000026.1, from coordinate 19,459 downwards.
ACCAGGGGAGAATTGGAAATTACCTGGGCTATCTTTTTGGCATCTTCCTGTGTCTTTGTCCTCTTTACTTCAAGGTGAATAACCTTTGTTCCACCTTCTGCATCCTGGACTATTTTATAGGCCAGGTCATACATTACGTCATGTAATATCTTTTTGAAGTTCATCAGATCATTTTTTTCTGATATTTTTTTTACCACTAGCTCCATTTGCCATTGCAATTACACAATCATTTGTGGAAGTATCACCATCCACAGAAATTCTATTAAATGAATTTTCAGTTATTTCCTTTAAAATTTCTTGAAACAATAAGCTTTCTATTGAAATATCGGTAATTATAAAAGCTAACATTGTAGCCATATTGGGACATATCATTCCTGCACCCTTTGCAATTCCAGCAACTGAAATATCTTTTTCCTTTGAGAAGGATATCTTTGGAAAGGTATCTGTGGTCATTATTGCCTTTGCCACATGTATAATATTTTTTTTCCCCAGATTTTTAGATAGTTTTTTAGCTCCAATTTCCCAGCGTTTCATTTTAAATTGTTCTCCAATAACACCAGTAGAGGCAGGTAGAAGTAAATTAGGATCAACTTTTAATTCCTGTCCAACTAGTTCAAGGCTTTTTTTCACAATTGTAAATCCCTTGTTCTCCTGTTCCCGCATTTGCAATACCTGAATTTATAACAATACCCCTTGCTATGTTATTCATCTTTTTGATCCTATTAATACATATATATATTGGTGCTGCTCTAAATTTATTTTGGGTGAAGACCGCTGCAACATTAGCGGGTTTTTCAGAAAGGATTAATCCCAAATCATCCCTTTGTTTGTACCTAAAATTTGCCTCTGCTGTTGAAAATAGATACCCTTTTGGAATCTCTATCATAAGTGGCTCCTTTGGCTCCTTGGACTTAGTTAATTGGTTACTTTTATATGATTATTTAAAATAAACAAATTTTTTTAAGTGGTTGGTGTATCCTGAATGAAAAGACAATAACAGTAAATTGACAAAAAGACAATTTCTGTTAATCCTCATAATCAGCAAGAATAGTGATTAGTGAGCAGTTTTTGATTTTTAGTTGTTAGTGGTTAGTCTTTAGTTGTTAGTGAATAGTGAAAGGTAGAAGGGCTAAGGATGAAGAGTACTAAAACGTTGAACTTTGAACATTGAACTTCAGGCACATACACAGATAACATACACATTAAAGCTTGAGACTTCGGAGCTAAAGGAATAGGCAGAAAATTAAATTAAGGGTGTTATGGGGAGGTATTATGTCATCAGATGTTTTTTCAGAAATAACGATTGGAAATTGCAAGGTAAAAAATAGATTTGTCCGCTCAGCCACGTGGGAAGGACTTGCCTCAGAAAAAGGTGAAGTTACAGAACCCTTGATCAAGGTTATGGAAGAACTGGCAAAGGGAGAGGTTGGGCTAATAATCTCTGGTCATGCATATGTGGATAAAAGAGGTCAGGCAAGTCCATGGCAGCTGGGGGTATATTCAGATGAGCTTATAGATGACCTAAGGAAAATTCCAGAGGCAGTCCACAGGTACGGTTCAAAGATATTTTTACAGATAGCCCACAGTGGTGTTTTTTTTCTTTAGTCCAGAAGGAAGAGATGGTATGGGTCCATCAGATTTTGAGATAAAGAGCGATTTTAGGTCAGCTAAGGCAAGGGAAATGACTAAGAAAGAGATTCAAGAGGTAACCTTTAAGTTTGCCCTAGCTGCCAAGAGGGCAAAGCTTGCTGGATTTGATGGTGTGCAAATCCACAGCGCCCATGGATACCTGTTAAGTCAATTTTTGTCTCCTTATTTTAACAAAAGGGATGATGAATATGGAGGGGATATTAAAGGGAGATCAAGGCTTCTTTTAGAGGTATATCTTGCCATACGGGAAATAGTTGGAGAAGATTTTCCTGTAATAGTAAAGATAAATTGTGAAGATTTTTGGATCCTCAGATGTCTTTTGGAGAAATGCTCTATGTATCAAAACTGTTAGAAGAAAATGGTATAGATGGCATTGAAATGAGCGGAGGGACCCTTATATCTAAAGATTTGATTCCATCAAGGACCAAAAAGATTGCAAATAAACTGGGAGAGATTTATTATCTAGACCGTGCAAGGGTTTTTAAACAAAAGATCTCTGTGCCACTTATTTTAGTTGGGGGCATAAGGAAGTTTGATTCCAGTAATCAACTGATCAAAGACAACATCTGTGATATGGTTAGCATGTCCAGACCCTTGATCAGGGAACCCCATCTTGTTTCCAGGTGGAAGTCTGGGGATGTAGAGGACGCACTGTGTGAGTCTTGTAATATGTGTTTTAAACCTGCTCTAATGGGCCAGGGAATATATTGTTATCTGGAGAAAAAAAATGGAGAAACGTGAAACTTAAGCCCAGTTTGTCATTTTGATAAACTGGGCTTGAGAAAAAAAAAGGAAGGTGAAAAATGATTCCAAAGACGTTTAAATTGAAAAATGAAGTTATTGTTGGCAGGCTTTCCCGTGGAAGTGATTTGATTGTAGAACTCACAAGAATATGTAAAATCAAGAACATAACAAATGGAATTGTCCATGGAATAGGCGCTCTAAAATTCGTGACAATTGGATATTATGATCAGGAAAAGAGAGGATATATTCTAAATAAGATTGAAAAACCTGTGGAGGTCCTGGTCCTAAAAGGGAATATATCAATGAAAGACAATGATCCATTTGTTCATGCCCACATAGTTCTGGGAGACAGAAAAGGAGATGTCTATGGAGGCCATTTAACAGAGGGAAGCTTTGTGTTTGCCTTTGAATATACAATAATTCCATTTGAAGGGGGTTATTTGAAAAGGGAATTTGATGAAGAAACAGGGCTCTATTTATGGGGCTTATAGGGTTATATTTTAAAGGCTGTTTTTTAGTTGATTTTTTATGGTAGGGGGGGACTTAAGTGGACAACAGTATAAAGTTTTTACAGAAAGTAAATAAAATATGTATGGAGAAGGGTTGTGAATGTAGTTCCTGGGACAGCACTTATGTACTGGAGGTTATAATAAATTCATTTTCAGATGGGATTGTTGTTTTAAATTCTAGAGGTAAGGTTTGCTTTTTAAATAAGGCTGTTGAAGATATTTTGGGATATAAGATTGAAGACCTCCTGGGGGAAGAACTCCATTCTATTTTTATTACAGATGAGGCAAAGCTCTCCAGAGTGAGAGAGGAATTTTGTCTGTTTGCCTCTACAGGAACAGGGGCCAGGTTAAACAGGCCCATTAACTTAAATTTAGAAATAAATGGCAGAGATAAACATCTAGAAGTAATTATAAAACCCTTAAAATTTCAAGGTGAATGGATAGCTTTGGGTATCCTCACTGATGTTACTAAAACAAGGGAACTAGAAAGGGAGCTAAAAAGGCAAGAGGATAGATTTAGAGTATTATTTGAGGCGGCAAATGATGCGATATTTTTACTGGATGAAGATGGATTTTTTGTTGACGCCAATCCTGCAACCTTAAGGCTTTTTGGATGTACAACAAAAGAACAATTGATTGGTAAAACCCCTTATGATTTGTCTCCCAAAGTCCAAGCAAATGGCATGTCTTCAAAAGAATTGGCATTGGATAAGATAAAAAGGGTATTTTCTGGAAAACCCCAGCGTTTTGAATGGTTACACAAAAGGCTAGATGGTAGTAGCATCTTATTTACTGAAGTGAGTTTATCCAGGGTGGAGTTTGCTGAAGGCCCAGCTCTTTTAGCAATAGTAAGGGATATAACAGATAGAAAGATTCTTGAACAACAACTGCTTAAGAAAAATGAGTTGATATTGGAGCTATCAGAAACAGCTCCTATTGGGATTTTGAGGATTAAAAGGGGAGGTGAAATTGAATACATAAACCCAAGGGCCAAAGAGATACTACAGGAGATAGTAGGTGAAAAAAATATCTAACTCCTCAGACTATCAGCCATTATTGAGGTCATTTTTTTGATAGATATAGCTTAAATGATTTAATTGAAAAGTGTGTCAAAGATGGTAAGTCCTTTAAAAAGGAAATTGAAGTAGACACAAAGAGCGGCAAAAAGTGGTATGTGATTGAAATTAATCCCATTGGGGTAAAGGAAGTGAATTCTGTGAGAATTGCCCTTATAGATATAACATCAGAGAAAAAAATAGAAATGTCAAAATTTACAGAGCAGAGGAAAAACAAAGTTCTGCTGGAGAGCTTGCCTCATCCAGTTTGGTTAATTAACTCAGATAGAAAGATTATTGCCCAAAATGAGTATGCCAAGAAGATGGTTCCAGAGTAGATGATTATTGCTGGAATTCCATCTTAGATGCAAAATATATTCCCCCTGATGCCAAGGAGACAATGGAAAGAACAGGGATTATATTACCTGGTATTAAATGTAGGTTTTGTAAGGCAGATGATGCATTAATGACTCAAACTCCAATGGAGATGGAATTAGATGTAGAAGAAAATATTTTTGATGCATTCTGGATTCCAGTAGAAAAAGATATGTATTTGCATTACTTAATTGATGTTACCAAATACAAAAAAATTGCACAATAAGTTGTTGGAATGGTCAATAAGGGATCCTTTGACAGGATTATATAATCGAAGATACTTTATAAAAAAAGTTTGAAGAAGAAGTTGAAAGAGTCAAGAGACATCTCAGGCCATTTAGTATTATTATGCTAGATATTGATGACTTTAAAAATATAAATGATACATTTGGCCACAATGTGGGAGATGAGGTGTTAATTGCCATTGCAAATTCAATAAATAAAAGGATAAGAAAGGTTGATCTTGCAGCTAGGTGGGGAGGTGAGGAGTTTGTTATTTTACTACCTGAAACTGACCTATTATCAGCAGTCCAAGTAGCTAATGATATAAGAAAACTAATAGAAAATATCAAGATTTCAAAAATAGACAAAATTACCGCCAGCTTTGGTGTTGCTCAATACAAAACAGGTGATGATTTATCTAGCCTCATAGACCGTGCTGATAGAGAGCTATACAGGGCCAAAAGGAACGGAAAGAACCTGGTATGTTATGAAAAAAAAAGAGGAGGAAATGGGCCATGCTCAGTAAAAGAATTACAAAGTTAGGTGTTGTTTTTCTTGTGCTTGTCTTTTTCTCTGTACATGTGGCTTTTGGGGCAGATTTGTCTGAAATAAAAAAAAAGGGGTGTAATAAGACACCTTGGGGTACCCTATGCCAATTTTGTAACTGGAAGTGGAGATGGCTTTTCTGTGGATTTAATAAAATTGTTTGCAAAGTATATAGGTGTTAGATACCAGTTTGTTAAAAGTGACTGGAAACACATAATTAGTGATTTGATTGGTAAGAAAATAGAGGTTAAGGGAAATCAGATTAAGATTCTTGGAGACTGTCCAGTAAAAGGAGACATTATAGCAACTGGTCTTACTGTCCTTGACTGGAGACAGAAGTTGGTTTCATATTCATCCCCTGTGTTTCCAACCCAAATATGGTTAATATCCAGGGCTGAGAGTAAATTAACCCCCATTATACCCTCAGGAGATGTTTTAAGGGACATAAAAATGGTGCTAAAAAAAACTAAAGGGGCGAAGCGTGCTTAATGTTCCAGGTACATGCCTTGATGCAAGGTTATATGATCTTGAGAAATATGGAGCAAAAATACTAAATTTTAATAAAAATTTAAACGAACTGGCTCCTGCAGTGATAAATGGTAAGGGTGATACTGCTCTGCTAGATGTGCCAGATGCACTTATTGCCTTGGAAAAATTTCCTGGACTCATTAAGATTATTGGTCCTATTTCTGGTAGGCAGACAATGGCCTGTGCATTTCAAAAGGAAGCGTATAAGTTAAGAGATGCCTTTGAGAGGTTTTTGTATGACATAAAGAGAGATGGTATTTATATTAAATTGGTAAAAAAATATTATCCTGCTGTGTTGGATTATTATCCTGATTTTTTTTGAGTGTGGAGAAAAAAAATTGGCTAGAATAAAAGACTATTTGAAGTTAAAAGAAAAACTTTTTTTTTATATTTGCAACTATTTTTTTTGATAGCCTTTATTGGATTGCTTATTTTTTTTTAATTACAGGGCTCAAGTTTCTCTATTAAAGGCAGAAAAAAAAGAAATTGTTTCAACAATAAAAAAAATAGAGTTCTTGGTCTTACCTATTTTTTTTGATGAGAGAAAAAAATGACTTAATTGAACTATCATCAAGCAGGGCTATTAGTTCTTATTTTGAAAATAAAGCCCTTGGCATGTCCATGGAGTATGGTCTTAGGGCCACACTCCTCTCCATTAGACGTGAATTCAACTACATCCTGGAAAGTAAAAAAATTAGAGGGAATAAATATATATGAGCGTCTTCTTTTTCTGGACCAATCTGGCAAGATACTGGTAGATACCAAGGCCAAACAAACCCATGAACCCATTTACATAAAATGGAAAAAAATTTTTGTCTAAAGATAGAACCAGGCCTTTTTTTCTTTTTTTTATAAAACATCTAATGGGTATGAATTGATATTTTCTATTCCATATTTTTTTAAAAAGAAATTTGTTGGACAAATATTTGCTCAAATAAATTCCAAGAGTATAGACAACTTGTTGGGACTAAAAAAAGAGTTTTGTATTTTTTTGCTGATAAAAATCACCTCATTTATCTTAAAAATGGAGTTTTTCTCGATGCAACAGATAGTTTTGTGTCTCTACCTAGTAAATTTAGCACTGGTAAAAAGGTTGTTTTAGTATCTAAAGATAGTCTAAAAGAATATCCTGTTATTACAATTTGTTTTCCCATTAAAGGGGGAGAGTACTCTATTATTATTCTCTATCCATTTGGTAAAACCAACACCATAAAGGTCTGGCTATATCCATTATCCCTTTTGGTTTTGGGTGTGTTATTGTTTACTGGTTTTTTAATATCTTTAAACATGAACGCCCAAAATTTGGTTTTAAAGGCAAAATTACAAGAATCTGCTAAATATCAAAGGGAAATAGAGAAGAAAAATATTGAGTTACAGGAAGAGATAAAAAGAAGAAAGATTTTAGAGGAAAGATTAAAAAAATAGCGAAAAAAAAATATAGGTCTATCTTTGAAAATGCACTTGTGGGTATATTTCAGCTTAGTATTGATGGAACTTTCCTTTCTGCAAATCCCAAATTGGCTTCCCTTTTAGGTTTTGACTTACCAGATGAAATGATGGATTTTTATAAACACCTTCCCTCTCAATTATTTGTAGATTCAAACTCCTGTGAGAAACTCTTGGAATTGGTAAAAAAAAGGTGGTTCTGTTGATAATTATGAAACAGAGTTGAGGAGAAAAGATGGCACCAGGTTTTGGGCCACATTGAGCCTACGAATGGTTATAGGAGATGACTTAAAGCCCTCCCATTTTGAAGGGGTGCTAGTGGATATTAGTGATAGAAAAAATATGGAGGAGGAATTAAAGGACATAAATGTGTATTTGCAAGAAGCATTGGCCAGGGCAGAAGATGCATCAAAGGCAAAAGGTGAATTTTTGGCTAATATGTCCCATGAAATACGTACTCCCTTGAATGGGATAATAGGGATGCTTTCCCTTTTAAAAGATAGCGAGTTAAATGAGGAACAAAGACATTTTTGTGTTACTGCTTTAAATAGTGCTAATTCTCTTTTAATCCTTTTAAATGACATTCTGGATCTTTCAAAAATTGAATCAGGAAAATTTAAATTAGATGAGGTGGAATTTGAGCTACATGATCTTTTAGAGGAGACAGTAAGATCAATGTGTTCCATTGCCCAGCAAAAGGGCTTGGAAATAATAAATTATGTGGATCCAATTGTTCCCATAAAGGTGATTGGAGATCCAGTTAGAATAAGACAGGTCTTGATTAACTTAATTGGCAATGCAATAAAATTTACAGAGCATGGAGAAATAGTTATAAAATTGAATTTTGTATCCAAGACAGAGGATGTTCTGTTTGTTAGAATCTCTGTGAAAGATACAGGTGTTGGTATTCCCAAAGACAAGCAACAACTATTATTTGAGAAATTTACCCAGGCAGACTCCAGTATTACAAGGCGATATGGCGGAAGTGGTTTAGGACTTTCCATCTCAAAACATTTAGTTCAACTAATGGGAGGAGAAATTGGCGTATATAGCGAGGAGGGAAAAGGATCGGAGTTTTGGTTTACTTTAAGCTTAAAGGTACCCTCTAATTTAGAATATTTGCATGTTTCTGAAAACATAAAAGGCATTCATGTGTTGGTGGTTGATGACAATGTTACTTTTCTAAAGAATGTGGTCTCTTTTTTAAGGGGCATTGGACTTAGGGCAAAGGGAGAGACCAGTGGTGTTTTGGCCATTTCAGAATTAAAAAGTGGTTATTTAATAAAAGATCCATATAAGGTTGTAATAGTGGATTATTTTTTTGTCTGATATGCAAGGTGATGTTTTTAGGAAACAGATTGAAGCCCATCCATCATTAAAAAAAACACCTATTGTATTTTCAGTTTCATATTACAATTTTAAAGACTTATTGCATGGGGAACAAGGTATAACTGAACATGACTTTTTAATTAAGCCTATATGTTTTAGAGATCTCATTTCTACAATAGAGAATGTGGTTTCCCCAAAAAAAAGCTACATCCCTCATTGTGGACTTACCTAAGGATGATGTTAAAATAAAAATACCCAAAGACGTTCCCATTTTAGTAGTGGAGGATAATCCTGTAAACCAGGAAGTCTTAAAAGCAATACTGGAAAAGATGGGACTTATAGTAGACATTGCATCCACAGGAGGGGAAGCCCTATCTCTTTTGAAACAAAGGGATTATCATCTGGTTTTCATGGATATACAGCTTCCAGATATGGATGGATATGAGGTAACAAAAAAAATAAGGTCCGCATCTTCAGGGGTCAAAAATCCCAATGTTGTTGTTATAGCCCTTACTGCTCATGCAATGAAGAAATACCAAGTATTAGCACAAGATGTGGGCATGAATGACTATGTATCTAAACCAGTGGGAGCAGAGGAACTAAGGAAGGTGGTGGAAAAGTGGTTAGGAGAAAAAGATACTAGTAGAAGGAAAAAAAATGATCATGGTTTGGATAAACTAAGGCCTAAAGAGTCTGTAAAACCATATGAGAGGATTCCTGTTTTAGACAAGTCTGGCTTTTTGGAGAGAATGGGTGGAAGTGAAAAATTGGCACATAGGGCTTTGAATACCTTTATGAGGGTCACTCCGTCTCGAATCCAAGAACTACAAGAAGAGTTTTTGAATAAAAATTCAGATATGGTCAAAAAAAATAGCCCATACAATAAAAGGATCTTCGGCTATGGTGGGAGCAGAGAGGCTTAAAAATTTATCACAACAAATTGAAATAGCAGCCTCCAATAACAATTGGGAGAATCTGGAACTATTGATTAAAAAAATTAGGCCATGAATTTGATATCTTTAAAAGAGAGGTAAAAAAAGGAGGTGTTTTGTTGATGAAAAAAATGTGTTACCACAAATAATGCGCCAAAGGCAATTGGCCCTTATTCCAGGCCATAGTAGCAGGGAATTTTATGTTTATATCAGGCCAGATGCAATTGATCCCAAAACAAATGAGATGTTAAAGGGAACAATAGAAGAGGAGACAGAACAAGTTTTAAAAAACATAGGGGCTATTTTAAAGGAAGTGGGGCTAACTTATGAAAATATAGTCAAGACTACTGTGTACTTGTTGGATTTAAATGATTTTGTAAAAATGAATGATGTGTATGCCAGATTTTTCAAAACAAACCCTCCTGCAAGGGCAGCTGTTCAAGTGAGCTCTCTTCCCAAGGGTGCAAAGATAGAAATAGAAGCAGTGGCCTATTTTGATAAGCCTTGACTTTTTTTGACTTTGGATAAATCTTATTATAATTAAGTCAACTTTCAGCAGGAGGGTGAGATATGATTTTGTTTGAATTTGTCTGTGATGACTGTAAAAAGGAATTTGAAGAACTTGTTATCTCTTATGATGATAAGGTAAAATGTCCTTATTGTGGATCTTCTAATGTAAAAAAAGCTCTTATCAGCAGTGAATGTAAAAGGGGCCCAGCAGGGCCCAGTTGCCAGTGCAAGTAGTTGTTCCCCTAGTGGTGGATTTTCCTGAGCATCTTAAAAAAAACACCGCCCGGTTTCGGGCGTGTGGAGTTGTTTATGAAAAATATTTTGGATCTTTCTGCCCAAGAACTAGAAGTTTATTTGAAGGAAATAGCTGAGCCTAAGTTTAGAAGGTCCCAGATATGGAACTGGATTTATACGCGGGGAGTATTTGATTTTTTTTCCATGAGTAACCTCCCCAAAGGTTTTCGTCAGAGGCTGGCAGAAGATTTTGTAATTGAACTTCCCCAGATTTTAGCTGTTAAAACCAGTGAAGATGGGACCATTAAACTGGGCCTGGGCCTAAAGGATGAAAATATAATAGAGACAGTGCTTATACCTGAGAGGACCCACTATACCCAGTGTCTATCCTCCCAGGTGGGCTGTGCGCTTGGCTGTTTATTTTGCAGCACAGGTAAGATGGGATTTATAAGGAATTTGACCCAGGGTGAGATACTGGGCCAGATACTTGTCGCAAGGGCGTATTTAAAGGAAATAAAGGCCAGGCTAAAAATTAGAAACCTGGTTTTTATGGGTATGGGAGAACCCCTTCTTAATTGGGAAAATGTAAAAAAGGCCATTGCTATATTAAGGGATAAACAGGGATTTGATTTTTCCTACAGGCATACCACTATATCTTCAGTTGGTATCCCCAGACCACTTATGGAATTTGCAAAAAAAGGATCTGGGATCAATTGCCATATCCCTCCATGCCCCCACCCAGAGCCTAAGGGAACAGATCATGCCAAGGGCAGCAAAGATTATGGACATTTGTGAGCTAATTGATTTACTCAGGTCTATTCCCCTGAGAAATAGACAGAGAATTACCATTGAATATATATTGATCGGGGGTGTAAATGATTCCCTGTCCCATGCAAAGGAGCTAAATAAGGTGCTTTCTAATCTAAAGTGTAAAATCAATTTAATTAGATTTAATCCAGGCCCTGGAATAGATTTTTTTGCCGCCAGAGGAAAAAGATGTCTTGGCCTTTGAAGAATTTTTAAGGTCCAAGGGACAAATTGTTACCTTGCGAAAAAGTAAGGGGCAGGATATTAGTGCTGCATGTGGTCAGCTCAGGGCAGAACTTAAGTGAATTAGAGGAGCTTAATAATGGAACCAGATTTTGAAAAATGTGAAGGGCTTGTTCCTGTTATTGTACAGGACTATAAGTCCCTGGATGTGCTCATGCTTGCTTATATGAACAAAGAGGCATGGGAAGCAACACTAAATACAAAAAAAGGCGCATTTTTACAGCAGATCCAGAAATAAACTCTGGCAAAAAGGTGAAGAATCGGGAAATGTCCAATTGGTAAAGGATATAAGAATAGATTGTGACAGGGATACGGTTTTATTACTGGTAGAGCAGATTGGTTCTGCTGCATGTCACACTGGATACAGAAGTTGTTTTTACAGAAGGATTGTGGCAGATAAGAACGGGATAAGACATGAGATATGTTGTGAAAAAATTTTTGATCCCAAGGAGGTTTACAAGTAGATGTCTCAGGAAAAAGTTTTGAAATTGGGAATACCCAAGGGTTCACTTCAGGATGCAACTATCAATCTTTTTAAAAAAATCAGGTTGGAAGATAAACCTTCACCACAGGAATTATTTTCCTGAAATAGACGATCCTTTTGTTAAGTGTACCCTTTGTAGGGCACAGGAAATGCCCATATATGTGGAAGATGGGACATTGGATGTGGGGCTTACTGGCAAGGATTGGGTCCTGGAAAATGAGGCAGATGTGGTAGTTGTTGATGAACTTGTGTATTCAAAAGTGAGTAATAGACCCGCAAGATGGGTTTTAGCTGTTGCTGGGGATTCGCCATATAAGAGGCCAGAAGACTTAAGGGGTAAAAAAAATAGCAACTGAGCTTGAAAATTTTACCAGAAAATATTTTGAAAGTGCAGGCATTGATGTTGAAGTGGAATTTTCATGGGGAGCAACTGAAGCAAAGGTTGTGGCTGGACTTGCTGATGCCATAGTAGAGGTCACTGAAACAGGTACAACCATCAAAGCACATGGTCTCAGGATTATTGCTGAATTACTTCAAACATGTACCCAGATTATAGCAAATAAGTCTGCCTGGGAAGATGAGTGGAAGAGAAATAAAATCCTCCACATGAAGACCTTGCTAAAAGGTGCACTTAAGGCTGAGAGGATGGTTGGTCTAAAAATGAATGTAAGGGAGAAGGATTTAGATCAGGTATTAAATATGCTTCCAAGCCTAACTTCTCCAACAACTTCAAACCTTTATCAAAGAGGGTGGCTTTCTGTAGAGGTTGTAGTGGATAAAGATGAAGTGAGAGATCTTGTCCCAAAACTTATGGATATAGGTGTTGAGGGGATAATTGAGTATCCCTTAAATAAAGTTATTTAAGGTGAAAAGTAAAAAGTGAGAGGTAAATGAGAAATCGTGAAACATATGAGAAGGAACCATTTAAAATTTTTGGTGCTGCTATTTTTTTATCTCTGCATGTGCAACAACTAATCCTCCTCTTATTACAAGGGATGTAAGGGCCAGATTGGATCTGGCCCAGTCTTATATTTTAAAACAAGAGCCAAGGCTTGCCTTTATTGAATTAAAAAAAATAGAAAATAAGGCAAAGAGACTCCCTTATTTTTATTTTTTTAAAAGGACTTGTATATCTCCAGACCAAAGAGATCAAAAAGGCAATTTTGTCCTTAAGTTATGCCACAAAATTGGATCCTGGTTATGGTGATGCGTGGAACAATCTGGGGCTTGCATACCTTGCAGATAAACAGGAAAAAAAAGGCAATTTCATGTTTTGAAAAGGCCCTATCAATTGAGACCTATGAGACTCCAGAATATGCTGCCCACAATCTTGCCTTGATTTATAAAAAGAAAGGGGAGTTAGATAATGCGATTTTTTTATGAGAAAAAGGCATTGACCCTTAATTGGAGATACCTGCCAGCATATCTTTCCATTATAGATCTATATATAAAAAAGGCAGAGATCCCCTCTGCAATTTACTGGATAAAAAAAAGGAATAGAGTCGTATCCTGACAATCCTGATCTATACTATCTCCTTGGAGAAAACTACTTAAGACTGGGAAAAAGACAAGATGCCAAAAAGGCCTTCCTCCAGGTACTCTCATTGGACAAAGGAAGAGAGACAAAGTTTGCCAAAATGGCCAGAGATTACCTGGATATCCTCAAATAAAAAAAGACTCTCCAAAAATTCTGGGGATAAATCCCTGGATATATGATTTTGCTGCATATAATTTCTGGGCCCGTCCAGTTGGCCTTATTTCATGCCTTTGTATGCTTGAATCAGCTGGTTGTGATGTTGCCCTGTTAGATTGTATGTATCCAATGTGGAAGGATGTTAAGTGGCCCAAACAATCAAAATATGGAACAGGTCCATATCCCAGGACTGAAATTCCAAAACCTTCTGAATTGTTACATGTACCAAGAAAATTTGCCAGATATGGTCTTGATTTTAATGCTGTATATGGGGCCCTGAAAAATCTGTCTCCACCTGATTTTGTTATGGTTTCATGTGTTATGACTTATTGGTATCCTGGTCTTATGGCAATAATAGAACTCATTAGAAAACTTTTTAAAAGCACAAAGATTATAGCTGGAGGTATTTACCCCAGCCTTTGTACAAACCATGCAGAAAAATATCTTGATGCAGACCTGATTATCAGAGGTCCCATGGAAACAGAAGATAATTGGAAATTGGTTACAAAATTTATTGGAATAAGTGGAGAGAAGGCCAATTTTAGGCTTTCCTCTAAGCTTTATCCAAATCCAGGTTTTTCCATAATATTGGGATCCAGGGGATGTCCATTTTCATGCGAATACTGTGCAAGCAAAAGATTATATTCAAGCTTTAAACAAAGGCCCCTACAGGATATCTATGGGGAGTTTTTGTTTGATTATAATAGGGGAATCAGGGATTTTGTCTTTTATGACGATGCACTTTTATTTAAGCCAGAAAATTGGTTTTTACCCTTTTTAGAAAAGGTAATAAAAAAAATAACCACAGGGTAAGATTCCATACTCCAAATGGGCTGCATATAAGGTATCTGGAAAAAGATATTTGTATACTCATGAAAAAGGCAGGTTTTAAGACAATCAGGCTTGGCCTTGAGACAGGAAATTTTAAAACAAGGTTGGATAAAAAAACTCACAAAAGAACAGTGGGATATAGGGGTTGAGAATTTATTGGAGGCAGGATTTGATAAGAAAGATATAGGGGTTTATATACTTTTTGGACTTCCAGGAGAGAGGGACGGAGAAGTTGTATCTACAATAGCGTTTGCAAAGTCCTATGGATTTAGACCACACCTCGCATATTACACCCCAATACCAGGCTCAAAGCTATTTGAAAAGGCCAAATCTCATTCACCATATCCCATAGATGAGGATCCCATATTCCAAAATAACGCCATCTGCCTTGTTATCCAGGTGGATTTTCCTGGGAGAAGAGGGCATATTTTAGAGAAGTGATGAGGCCGGGTTAAAAATATTTTGTCCTGTAAAAATAATAGGTATCCATCAAACCCCAAGATACGTCTTTCTAACTTCATCGTTTTCAGTGAGTTCTTTTCCTGTACCCTGCATCATTATTTTCCCTTCAGCCATAACATAGGCATAATCAGAAATTGCTAGAGAAAGATGCACATTTTGTTCTACCAATAACATTGAAACACCCTTTTTCTTCAACTTTTCTATGGCCTCGAATACCTCTAACACTAATTTTGGGGCAAGACCTAAACTTGGTTCGTCAAAGATTAAGATCTTTGGAGATGCCATTAGTCCCCTTCCAATGGCCACCATTTGTTGCTCGCCCCCAGACATTGTACCTGCTTTTTGGTCCAATCTCTCTTTTAGTCTGGGAAATAGAGAAAAAACATATTCTATGTTTTTCTTTATATCTTTTCTTGCCCCTTTTGTATACGCACCCATTTCTAAATTCTCATACACAGTCATCTCAGGGAAAAGGAGACGCCCTTCAGGAATCATTATAATTCCCATTTCAGCCCTTTTATATGCCGGAAGATTAGTTATCTCTCGTCCCTCAAAGATTATTTTACCCTTCCACGTAGGCAAAACCCCCACCAGAGTCCTCATTAACGTGGTCTTACCCGACCCATTAGAACCTATCACTGTGGTCAATTGAGATCTTTTTGCCTTTAAGTTTATTCCCCACAATATCTGTACGTCTCCATATCCAGATTCAAGGGATTGGATCTCCAGGATGCTCTCCTTCATTGGTTGTTTCCTTTAGATTTTCTAAACTTTAGTGCAAGGTCAGGATCCCCTAGATATGCTTCTATTACTTTGGGATTATTGGATACTTCTTCAGGAGTACCCTCTGCAATCTTTGCTCCATAGTCAAGAACAATAATTCTATCTGAAATTTTCATAATTGCATGCATGAGATGTTCTATCATAAGTATAGTGACGCCTGTTTTTTTTATATTAATAATGACATTTAACATTTCATCTGCCTCAGAAGGATTTAGACCAGCAAGGACCTCATCAAGTAAAATAATGTCTGGTTTAGATGCAAGTGCCTGGCCAATTCCAATCTTTTTTTTTTCCGGGACATTTAACTTTGCACAAATAATATCCTGTTTATGGGCAAGTCCAACCCTATTTAATATTTCTTCAGCCACATGTGCCCCTTGTTTTAAACTGGAACATCTTTTTCCAAAACATGCACCTACCAGCACATTTTCCAGGACTGTAAGCTCATTTAGGGGTTTAACTATCTGATGGGTCCTGGATATTCCCAATCTAGCCCGTTTATAGGGAGGCATCCTTGTGATATTTTTATCTTTGAAAAAGATCTTACCTTCCTCTGGATAATATACCCCGCTAATTACATTAAATAATGTAGTTTTGCCTGCTCCATTTGGGCCTATTATACCGAATATTTCTTGTTTTTTTACCTGAAAAGATACCTGGTTAACTGCCACAAGACCGCCAAATTTTTTTAGTTGCTTTTTCTACCTTTAAGATCATTCTAAAAGGCTCCTCAACTTTTTGAACCTGTTTCTTAATGAGCCCACAAGTCCACCTGGAGCAAATAATACAATTATGAGTAGAATAAATCCTGCTATGGCCATATGTAAATTTTTAAACAGAGGATTGACCAGGAGTATCCCCTTTAATCTCTCATACAAAAGCGCCCCAATGGGAGGTCCTGATACTGTGCCAAATCCCCCTAACATAACCATAAATATCATTTCTATGGATTTAACAAGGTGGAATGCATCTTCAGGTTCAATATTTCCTGCCTTAAAAAAAGAAAATAGCTCCAACCAGGCCAGGGAAAAAGGCAGATATGGCAAATGCAATATTTTTAAATTTCTTTGTATTTACTCCAAGAACCACTGCTGCATCCTCATCTTCTCTTATTGAAAACAAACCATATCCAAATTTAGAATTTTTTTATAAAATAGGAGGTAATCAAAGAAAGTATAGTAACAACCACCATTAGATAATAAGCAAACCATATGGCCTTGGATGCACCTCCATAGGTCCTATAGATCTTAAAATTAAAAAAACATCCCCGTAGCCCCGCCTAAAAATGGAAGATTTGTTACCAGGGATTTCACAGCTTCATTGATTCCAATGGTTGCAATGGCAAAAATTGCCCCTCTGAGTCTAAGTACAGCTTCTCCAACAATTAAAGCAATAATGGAAGATAAAACCCCACCCATTATCATGGCGGGAATTAAATGGATGCCCATCTTGTTCATTAAATAAAAGGCCGTGTATCCTCCAATGCCATAGAATACAATATGACCAAAGCTCACATATCCTGTATATCCCAAAATTATATTCAGACTTACCGCCAGGGTGATATACATTAGGATAAGAAATACTGTCTCTCTGTAGATTACAGAATTTGTAATAATGGGGAAAAAAAGATATTGCTAGAATTAGGGGTATGAGCCAGAACAGTGTATATCCTCTCTTCATTGTTTACCTCTTATTTATCAGCCCAGTTGGCTTCACCAACAGGATAATTACCAGAATCATAAATTCAATGAAAGGAATATATCCTACCGGGATCTTGAGTGCGAATACGTTTTCCAGGAGTCCCAGAATAAGGCCACCTACAAGTGCGCCCAGGGGGCTTCCTAACCCCCCCAGGACACATATGACAAAGCTCTTTAGTTCATAAATGGCTCCAGACAAAATAGTGAAAGGAAAGATGGCTGCAATTAGACATCCAGCAACCATCGCAAGTGCAATGCCAATCCCAAAGGATAGGGAAAGTATAAGAATAGAATTTACTCCCATAAATTCAGCAGCAGACCTATTCATTGAGACTGCCCTAATTGCCTTTCCGGTCCAGGTTTTGTATAAAAATATGTAAAGCAGACCAGTAAATATAACTGATATAAATCCAGTTATTATTTTTGTAACAGGTATAAATATATTTCCTACTCCTATGGAACCAAGGCCAATATCTATTGCCCTTGGATTCGTGGTAAAGATAAAGGTGCCAAGCCCAATAATTATAAGGCTCAAGGAATATGTGGATAGTAATGTAGACAATTCAGGGGCATCTAACACCCTGTGAAGTGCAATAAAATAGGCTGCCATTCCTATTAACAGTCCTATAATCAAAATCAGGACCATTGAGATAAAAGGGCTTAACCCTGCAAAGTGGAAAAAAAAGTAGGCAACAAACATTCCCAGGGCAATAAATGCACCATGAGATAGATTTATTACATTTATAACTCCCCATATGAGGTTAAGGCCCATAGCCGCAAGGCCGTAGACCAAACCTAAGAGGATACCATTTATTACAGCTCCAATCCAGGCTTCCACTTATCTTCCTCTTTAAAATTTTTTAGAGTATGGGTAAATAAGATTAGCTGATTCAGCTCCCTTAGGCCAAATTACTTGTTTTACCAATTTACCACCCTTGTTTTGCCACTGGAGATAGACCATTTCATGCCCTATCTGACGACCATAATAATCTCCTCTATCGAATTTGATTCTGCCATAAAAGGTCATTATATCCATTTTCTCCAATGCACCTATGACCTTACTGGATTTCAAACATCCAGCATCTTCGATGGCCTTTTGTAAGACCAGACCTGCAGCAAAACCTCCTGCTGCATGATATCCTGGTGTTTCACCATATAGCTTTGCATAGTTTTTTTATGAACCAATCTCCAGAAACACCGTACCATTTTATTCCTAGCTTTTTAGCGGTATTTTTTTGTGAACTTGGCCTTTGGTTCCCACTGAGATGGTGCTGTTACATATAGTGCTGCTTTGCCTATCTCAGCAAATTTTGGAACTGCTGGGGCAACTAATAGAGACACTAATTTTACCTGTATTTTTTTGTTCAAAGATTTGTTTGGCAAAGGTTTCCCCGTCGGCAAAATGTCCACCACCTATAATTGCGTCTGGCTTTTTTTTCAGCAATTTTATTTAAAAATGAGGTAAAGTCCGTGGTGCCTTTTCCATAGGACTCAAAAATAACCACCTTGTATCCAAGTTTTTCTGCATAATTTTTTTGCAGCTGTTGCAACTGCCTTGGCAAAGTTACTTTGTTCAAAGATAATGGCTATTTTTTTTGCCTTGGGATCTGTTGTTTTGAGCAAATCCAATGCACCTGTTAGATAACGACTGGCGGGAGTATAAATCTGAAAAACATGGGAGTATCCTTTGGAAAAAAATACTATCAGAAGCTGCACCAGTTGCAAGCATCACCTTTTCATATTGCTCTGCAATAATAGCAGAAGAAGCAGTCAAACCTGAACTATAAGGACTAACCAGAAAATCCGCCTTGTCTTGATTAATTAGCCTTACGTACAATTGTTGCACTCTATCCTTACTACTTTCATCATCATAATATCTAAATTCAACAGGGAATTTCCTGTGTAAATTTTTAACATAAATCCCACCATTTTTATTCACATATTTTTTCCATAACTCCAGGCCATTAAACTGTTCTTTGGATTCAGCATTGAGCTTTCCTGTCTGAGATGTTGTAAAACCAATAATAATTTTACTTTTTGCAAAACTCCTCTTACAGGCCCAAAAGAGATAACAAAACAAATTAAAATACCCAAAATAATAGATACCCTTTTCATCTCCCAACCTCCTTACTTATTAAAAGTATTCAAATCACCTTTTAAAAAAAAGGATACACTAATTTCCCATTTGATATTCTTGTTCAGAATTAAATACCATTGTTTGGTAAAAGTCAAATAGGTTTCTAAATTTTTGGGTTAAATTTTTAGTCAACTATGAAAAATAAGTCATAATTATTACAATATTTGCTTATTCCATTAACTCTGATATCTCAAGCTTTGCTGGGTCTGTGGGTGTCTAAAGTTCAACGTTCAAGGTTC
>BBBM01000025.1 GCA_001311565.1 Desulfothermus okinawensis JCM 13304 | reverse complement strand
TCTTTAGGTGTAAGCTCCCTTTTAAAAAAACATATTGTTGATTTTTTTTGCAGAAGTCAAAAAGTGCTGGCCAGAACTTATATATTTTGAAGTCGTCTTCTATAAATGATGAAAATGACTTTTTTTAAGTCATACAGGATTTGTTTTAATTCTTTTTTTACTTCACCTCCAGTGCCCATAATTGACATTACATTTATGGCACATTGTTGCACCCTTTCTTGATTCTTTTGCCACATCTTAAGGCTGTCTATATTAAGAGATAAGGATTTATGATAGGATTGGGATAAGAGATACATCCTGAGTGTCTGAGGTGAGACGACCTTTAATAGTTGGTCCAGTTTACCCATTGTATAATCATCTGATTTCACTTCACCTACAATTGTCCATATTTTAGGGGATAGTTTAATCCAAATTCCCATATTGCCTTTAAATTTTCCATGTGGGGGAAAAAGTGAATACTGCCACCTAAAACCAGGTCTATTCTTTTTTTGTCTGCCTGCTGATGCAGCCATTTGAAGATACCAGCTGGGACGAACATTTCCCCACCTTGTCTTTAAAAAAATCTCCCCTTTTTAGATCTCTTAAAGATGCCCTTTTGAGTAAAGTAAAGTCCCTTGGATTGTCCTTTGCGTAATTTTCAAGCTCAACGGTCTTTCCCACATAAATTTTGTTTAAGTCAGCACCAACCAGCGTCCCATATCTTACGTCCCTTGATATATCGTAGTATACAGACCTGAGCTTTTCATAGCCCTTTCCCCTGTCCAGGATGTGTTGCGTAATCTCCACCATCATGTGAGATTCTCTGTAGGCGGATTTAAACTCAACATCATTAATAAATAGCTTTTTGGCATTTTCATGTAGTGTGTTTATAAAATATTCTGAGAAATCTAAAAGACCAATTCCCCTTTGTTCTGACTGACAAATTGCCTGATCATCGAAATCAGCTACACCTACAATTTGCTTTGGATAACAACCTTTATACTTAAAATATCCTCCTAACACATCTAAAAACAATATGCGCCTGAAGGTTTCAATATCCTGTGGAGAATCTGCAGAAGGACCAAAGGTAAAAAAAGCAAGGCTCTTTATCAAAGGAAAGCAAGTCTTTTTTTTTGGACCTTAAATTAAATATAAATACACCTTGTTTTTTTAGGAGAAACAAAGAGGGAGGTTGAAAGATACCTTTCTCCTCCATCTGGAAAGATTACAACAACCAGACCCCTATCCAATTTTTTTTGCAACTTCTACTGCTCCAGCCAGGGCAGCCCCTGAGCTCATTCCAGCAAATATCCCCTCTTCTCTGGCAAGCTTTCGAGTATATTCAAAGGCTGTGTCGTCATCTATGTTGATTATTTTATCCACCTTATGCCTATCAAAAATGCCCGGGGGATAGGATGCTTGCATGTTTTTTTAACCCCTGGATAGAGTGGCCTACATATGGTTCAATTGCTATTATCTGCACTTCAGAATTTAGTTCCTTTAGTCTTTTTGATATGCCCATTGCAGTTCCTGAGGTTCCCAGTGCAGCTACAACATGGGTTACCTTGCCGTTTGTTTGTTCCCATATTTCCAGCCCTGTTCCATTGTAGTGGGCATCAATTGATGCTGGATTGTTGAATTGATCCATTAGCACATATTTGTCCTTTTCTTCCCTGGCCAACCTATATGCTTCTTCAATTGCCCCA
Source organism: Desulfothermus okinawensis JCM 13304 (assembly GCA_001311565.1). Lineage (GTDB taxonomy): Bacteria > Desulfobacterota > Desulfovibrionia > Desulfovibrionales > Desulfothermaceae > Desulfothermus > Desulfothermus okinawensis. The sequence continues at coordinate 34,345 of BBBM01000025.1, read as the reverse complement.
TCTGTTGATAGATGACCTGGTGTTAGATATATTTCAGCTCCATAAGCACGCATTATCCTTTTTCTTTCTTCTGAGGCTGACTCAGGCATAAGGAGCATAAGTTTGTATCCTTTAACTGCACATACCATGGCCAGCCCAATTCCTGTATTTCCAGAAGTGGCTTCAATAATGATCTTGTCCTTAGAGATTTCTCCCATCTCTTCAGCCCTTTTTATCATTGCCAGGGCCACTCTATCTTTTATGGAACCTCCAGGATTAACTGACTCTATTTTTGCATATATTTTAACCCGTGGATTGGGATTTAGCCTTTTAATCTCAACCAGAGGAGTATTCCCAATAAGATCTAGCACGCTCTGAGATACCATTTATTTAGAACCTCCATTTTTTTTAATATCATAGGAAATCTGGGGCAATTGCAGCCCTTCCATTGTCAAGAATTGTCTTTAAAAAGCGGATAGTCTTATCATCTGACGGGACTACTGGAAATTGCTTGTTGCAGGCATCACACCTGATAACCGTAGGCTCAAGTGGTGCAATAACTGGCACTTTCCTTGTGCAAAAAGGACATGGGTAATAGAGGATAATCTCCATCCCTTCTGGCTTTACTGGTTCAATGGGCCTTTTTGTATCCATGTTTTTCACCTGATTTTAACCTTAAGGTTCAGGGTTTGTTGAACATTATTATTTCATTAACTCCAAAGTCTCAAGCTTTGCTGTGTCTGTGGGTGTCTAAAGTTCAACGTTCAAGGTTCAAAGTTTTAGGTGCTCTTCACCCTTCTACCTTCTACTAACAACTAAAGACTAATCACTATTCACTAATCACTATATTAGTAATCAGAGCTAAAGAAATAGGCAGATTAAACAATTATTTTATTAGAACATCCCCTGTCATATCAGATGGTATTTGAGCGCCCCATGACTGTAAAATAGTAGGGGCTATGTCTCCTAATTTCCCTTGCTTTTTTTAGTTCAGGTAAATTTTTATCCTTTTCATACCAGACAAATGCCACGGGGTTTTTGCTGTGCGCAGTATGCACTCCTCCTGTATCATCAATCATTTCATCTGCATTTCCGTGATCAGCAGTGACAAATAACCTGCCATCCCTTTTGTCAACAAATTTCATCACTTCTCCAACACAGGCGTCCACTGCCTCACATGCCCTTACTGCTGCTTCAAAGTTTCCTGTGTGACCCACCATATCCAGGTTGGCAAAATTACACACCACAAAGTGGTATTTATTTGATAACCATCTCATTTTAAGTTCCTTGGTAACTTCAAACACGCTCATCTCAGGCTTTTGGTCATATGTGGCAACTTCTTTTGGAGATGGGATGAGCTTCCTGTCTTCTCCTTTAAATGGTTCTTCCCTACCTCCATTAAAAAAAATAGGTAACATGGGCATATTTTTCTGTTTCTGCAATCCGAAGTTGAGTAAGTCCCATACTGGAGCACACTTCTCCCAGGATGTTTTTTTAAGGTTTCAGGAGGAAATGCAACAGCAAGGGGAAAGTCTTTTTCATATTGGGTCATTGTGGCCATTTCCAATATCCTGGGAACCCTTTTTCTTTCAAATTCTTTAAAATCGTCTTTAAATAAACTCATTGTCAGTTGCCTTGCCCTATCTGCCCTGAAGTTAAAGAAAAATATTCCATCACCGTCTTGTATCAACCCTAGGGGCCTACCCTTTTCTGATATAACCACCTTTGGTTCTATAAACTCATCGGTCTTTTCTTTTTTATAGTCTGACAATACTGCTTCATATGGATCTACGATCTTTTCTCCTTTTCCCAGGGTTAACATGTCATATGCAAGTTTGGTCCTTTCCCATCTTTTGTCCCTATCCATTGCATAATACCTTCCAACAACAGAACCTATTTCTCCTACACCTATTTCCTTCATCTTTTGCTTAAGTTTTTTTGATGTAATCAGCACCTGAGGTTGGTGGAGTGTCTCTTCCATCCAAAAAGCAGTGTACAAAGACCTTTGTTACACCTGTTCTTTTGGCCAATTTTAGCAAAGCATAGATGTGATTTTCGTGGCTATGGACTCCCCCATCTGAGAGGAGACCAAGCAAATGAAGGCTGGAGTTGTTTTGTTTTACCTTATCCCAGAGAGAAACAAGGTTGGATTCTCAAAAAAAAGAACCGTCTTCAATGGATTTGTCTATCCTGACAATGTCCTGATAAACTATTCTTCCTGCTCCAATGTTTAAATGTCCAACTTCAGAGTTCCCCATCTGTCCCTCTGGAAGTCCAACTGCCTCTCCACAACTCTTTAACATTGTCCATGGATAGTTGCCAAGCAAATAGTCCAGATTAGGAGTCCTTGCTTTAAATACTGCGTTTATTTTTGGGTCTTTTTTTCCCCTGTCCCCAACCATCTAAAATAAGAAGTATTGTGGGCTTAAAATTCTTCATGGGCCATCTCCTTAACTTTGTAAGAGGTTTTTTTTGCTCCTCTCCATAGCCCTTCTATGTTATAAAACTCCCTGGTTTCTTCTAAAAAGAGGTGTACTATGATCTCATTTAGATCAATTAATATCCAACTTCCAGCTTTATATCCTTCCATGCCAAGGTATTCCCATCTGTTTTCTGAGACCTTTTCCAACACAAAGTCTGCAAGGGCCTGATTGTGTCTTATGTTTACACTGGACGCAACTATTATTACATCTGTAATGGATCCAAAATCAGATATATCAATTGAGATTATGTCCTTTGCCTTTTTTTTCAATTAGCCAGTTGGCTATGCTCTGCACTTTATAGTCAGTGTTATCTCTGTTTTGCATAATGATCCTGACTTCCTCCTTGTTTTTTTATTGAGATTTGTTTAATCTGGCAATCTGCTTGACTAAAATCTAATATTAACGGATAATTTTGCCTACATTTTTTTGTTTTGACATTTTTTGTTCTTTTTTTTGGCTTAATATAGACTAAACACGTCTATATAATCACCCTGTTATATTTATACTGTTTACCTGCAATAGTCAAAAATATTCTTTTTTTTAGGAGGAAATGAATCATGATGTATGATGTGGAAAAAGAGACTTTGCCAAGGGAAGATTTAGAAGCCCTTCAACTTAAACGTCTCAAATATCTAGTAGAAAGGGTCTATCACAATGTCCCTTTTTACAGAAGAAAGTTTGATGAACTTGGTGTTAAACCCGAACATATTAAGTCTTTGTCAGATGTCAAGTATTTACCATTTACAGAAAAGCAGGATCTCAGGAATAATTATCCATTTGGTCTTTTTGCAGTGCCAAGGGAAAATGTGGTCCGTATACATGCCTCTTCAGGAACAACAGGAAAGGCAACAGTGGTTGGATACACTCAGAGGGATGTGAACAACTGGGCGGAGCTAATGGGCAGGTCTTTTATGGCAGCAGGGGTTACAAGAAGGGACATAATCCATAATGCATATGGATATGGTCTTTTTACTGGTGGACTTGGTGCACACTATGGTGCAGAGAAAATAGGGGCAACTATTGTGCCAGTATCTGGCGGAGGTACCAAGAGACAGGTTATGCTTTTAAATGATTTCAAGGCAACGGTTATCTGCTGTACCCCATCTTATGCCCTGCATCTATACGATGTGGCCCAGGGTGCTGGTATAGATTTTAAAGACCTCTCCTTGCACACAGGGATTTTTGGAGCTGAACCCTGGACAGAGGAGATGAGAAGGGAGATAGAATCTAAACTCCATTTAAAGGCACTGGATATCTATGGACTATCAGAAGTTCTGGGACCTGGTGTTGCAATGGAGTGCGCAACTGCCCAATCAGGACTCCACATCTGGGAGGACCATTTTCTTGTGGAGATAATTGATCCACATACAAAAGAACCCCTTCCATATGGGGAAGAGGGGGAACTGGTAATAACCACTCTAACCAAAGAGGCGCAGCCACTTATTAGATACAGGACCAGGGACCTTACCTCACTGAATCCAGTCCCATGTAAGTGTGGGAGGACCCATGTGAGAATGAATAAGGTGCTTGGACGTTCAGATGATATGCTTATAATAAGAGGAGTCAATGTATTCCCATCCCAGATCGAGTCAATACTACTTGAAACAGAAGGTCTAACACCCCACTATCAGTTGATTTTAAGACGGGAAAACTCAATGGATACACTAGAGGTCCAGGTGGAAGTGGATGAGAATATCTTTTCTGACAAGATCAAAAACCTACAGCAATTAGAGGCAAAGATACAGAAAAACATTAAAGAATTCTTGGGTGTGACTACCAAGGTTAAATTGGTAGAACCAAATCAATTATGCGGTCAGAAGGAAAGGCAAAGAGGATAATAGATTTAAGGGACAAAAAAATAGAGGAGGCATGTGTTATGAAGCTGGAACAATTGTCTATTTTTCTGGAAAACAGGGCAGGTAGCTCTGTGATGTAACCAGGGCCCTTGCTGAGGCAAAAGTAAACATCAGGCACTTGCCTTAGCTGATACTTCAGATTTTGGAATATTGAGGATAATAGTATCAGATACTGAAAAGGCCAAAGAAACATTAAAGAAGCATGGTTTTACAGTTGGAAGGACCACTGTAGTGGCAGTTGAAGTAAAAGATGAACCAGGTGGACTACATGAGGTTTTGGATGTTTTGAGTAAAGAGAATATAAATGTTGAATATATGTATGCCTTTGTTCAACAATCCATGAAGAATGCAGTACTGATTTTTAGATTTGACAGAACAGACCAGGCAATTGAAGTATTAAAAAAAATCTAATATTAAAGTGTTGTCTGGTGAAGAGTTGTATAAAATATAACCAAGGACTGTGTATGTGGAGTGTGTATGTGATCTGTAACTTTTACACACACCCACACATACACCCATACACACACCCATTATGATTAATATAAATCAACTAAATTATGAATTTGGGGTTATCCTTGCAGATACTAAAGGGGAACTATTATATATTAATGATTATGCCAAAGAATTCTTGGCTAAAAATTTTGATAATAATAGTTATGAGGATTCTTTCAATGAGATATTTGGTCCATATATAAAAGAAGCAAGAGAATATAAAAGGGAGATCTCCAGGGAGCTCTCCCTTAATTCCTCTTTTGGCAAGTACATAACCCTCCAATTTTCTGTTTTATTTCCCCCAGCTTGTATGGATGTCTCATTTGAGTATCTGATATTATTCAGGGATATAACTGAAGAGAAGGAGCACTTAAGTAGAATATCTGAAAGTGAAGATCTCTTTAGAAAATTAGCAGAGTCTACTAAAGTAGGAATTTTGGCATACCAGGGGACAAGATGGATCTATATAAATAGAGCTGCTGAAGAGATAACTGGATATGCAGTGGAAGAGATGTTAAATATGAATTTCTGGGATGTTGTGCATCCAGAACATAAGGAGATGGTAAGGGAAAAAGGGCTAAAAAGACAAAGGGGAGAAGAGGTTCCACCTTATGAGTTAAAAATAATCACAAAAGATGGAAAGGAAAAGTGGATATTTTTGTCCGGGGCTCAAGTTATGGTAAAGGGAAGTGAAGCCGCAATAGTATCTGTTATAGATATTACCCCTAAAAAAAATATTAGAAAATGAATTGAGAAAAAGGGAGGAAAGATATAGGGATATTTTAGAAAATATGGAAGAGGGCTATTTTGAGACAGACCTTAGAGGTAATCTCACATTTGTAAATAATGCATTAATGCATATTGGGGAAGTGGATGATATTGAGAAGCTAATTAATTTAAATTACAGGGTATTTGCTCCCCCAAAAAGTGCAAAAAAAAGATGTTTATGGTCTTTCACAGGGTATATAGAACAGGGGTGTCTGAACTTCTAGAGGATTTTGAAATAATAACCTTTAAGGGAAATCGAAAGATAGTTGAGATTTCAGTTAGATTAATAAAAGATAAACAAGGAAATCCCTCTGGATTTTCAGGAATAGTAAGGGATGTAACAGAGAAAAAGAAATTAATAAGAGAGACCCTCAAAAATAGGGATTATTATAAGGCGATTTTTGAAAATGCTGCAAACTCAATAGCAATTATAGATGGTAGCTTTATGGTAACAAAGGTAAACAGAGGTTTTGAAAACTTATTTAGAATGAACAAATCTCTAATTGAAAATAGGAGATATTTCTATGAGCTTATATCTCCTGATTCAAGGGAGGTGTTTTTTTTGAAACCTATGCCAGGATAAAAGGAGGATTTCCTGCTAGTTCTCAAAAGTTATTAGAAATTAAAGGCATTAATGCTTGGGGAGAGGGATTAAATCTACTATGTTCAATGTCAAAAATTAAATCAGAAGATCATATTGTCATTTCCCTTGTTGATGTAACTCCTCAAAAAAAAGGCAAAGAAAATGAATGAGGATCTGGAAGAACAACTTAGAAGATCTCAGAAAATGGAAGGAATAGGTCTTCTTGCCAGTGGCATTGCCCATGACTTTAACAACATACTCCAAGGGATATATTCCAATTTAATGTTTTTGGACAGAAAAGATTCTTCATCTCAAATACGTGCAAGGGCAAATATTGAGAAGTTTATTGAGAGGGGCACCAATATTGTAAGAGAACTCCTTTCATATGCAAGGTCTTCTGTTGAAAAATTTCAACCTGTGAACATAAACAATTCTATTCTGGACATATCAAATCTTTTTATAACAACACTTCCACCAAATATTGAAATAGACCTTGATCTTGATAAAGATGTAAAGAATATACATGGAGATCCTGTAGGGATTCAACAAGTTCTCATGAATCTAATTACCAATGCTGTAGATGCCATTGGCAGTAATCGGGGATCCATAATTATTAGCACTCAAAATGTCCATGTTAAAGATACAGACACTATTCCCAAGGGTGAGTATGTGTGTATAAAAGTTTCAGATTCAGGAATGGGGATAGAAAAAGATGATCTAAGTAAAATATTTGATCCTTTTTTTTAGTACAAAGTCAAAGGGAAAGGGGACAGGGTTAGGTCTTTCTATTGTAAAAAAAGATTATCGAAGAACATAATGGATTTATATTTTGTTCATCAATAAAGGGCAAGGGAACCACCTTTAAAATATATATTCCTGCTGTTTATACAGGAGAAACCCAAAAACCCAGGGAAGCCCACATAAATTTTAATGGTAAAGACAAAATCAATAGGAGAAATGTTAATATCTTTTTAATTGAAGATGAAGAAATGATATTGGAGACATCTTCTATTTATTTAAAAGATAAAGGATTTAATGTTGTGTGTGCTATGAACGGAAAAGACGCTGTGGAAAAATTTAACCAAAACCATGAAGATTTTGATGTAATAATTTTAGATATGAATATTCCTGAAATATCAGGAATTGAACTTTTAAATAAATTTTTAGAGGTGGATCCACACAAAAAGATAATAGTATCTACAGGATATTCCTCAGATATCCTCGATACTTCTAAACTCTCTAAACAAAATATACGTTTTCTCCAAAAACCATACTCTTTAACCACCCTACTTGATACAATATTAGATGTCCTCAATTAAATATATATATTCAGAGAGCACCTTTGGTTTCCATAGGTCTTGAGGAGGAGTAAGCCAAAGGGCCTTTTTTTAATTCTGTTATAAATATTCGTCTTTTTATTGGTTTTGCACCAAATCTCATTAGATGAGATGTGACCTGCTGGCAGTCAATAAATTTGAAATTGGCCTTTTTTTAACATGAGAACAAGCCATACAAAGGCCACCTTAGATGCATTGGAAATTTGGTAAAACATGGATTCACCAAAAAAAACTTTTCCAAGACAGACCCCATATAGTCCTCCAGCAAGTCTTCCATTAGACCATGCTTCAATGGAGTGACAGTAGCCAATTTTATGTAAATTTGTATAGGCCTCAATCATTTCAGGTACCAGCCATGTCCCTTCAGTACCTTTTCTCTTTATTTTACTGCAATAATTAATCACCTCTTCAAAGGCATAGTTGATTGTCACTGTGAATTTTCCCTGTCTTATCGTACGTCTGAGCCTTCTGGATACATGTAGATCCTCTGGCCTTAATACCAGCCTTGGATCTGGAGACCACCACAGGATTGGAGAGTGTTCATCATACCAGGGAAATATGCCATTTTTATAGGCAACAATGAGTCTGTCTGGGCTCAAATCTCCTCCAATAGCAACAATGTCGTCCACATCCTCAATTAGAGGATCTGGAAATACTGGTTCTGGAGGAAGGGAATATATTACCATATCCTACCCCTTTTGCTGTGTCTGTGATCTGTAACTTTCACACACACTTACACCCACACTTACACATTTATGCTTTTTCTCTTTTAAAATCAAGAAGTGGACTCTTGTCACAAATATTTCCCTTTTCTAAACTTGACCAATTTTTTTTTATAAACTATCTCCCCATTTGAAGGAGTAAAGGGAGTAGGTATGAACTCATTTTACAATTTGCTTGCCTATGGATCTCTGCCAGTGGCCCTGCTTAGACTTTTTTTATAAGAGCCTTAAACTCCCCCAATATAGGGAGAGGATCTCTGAGAGATTTGGTATAGCTCCTTTCCCAAACCTTAGTAGATCAATCTGGATACATGCGGTTTCTGTTGGAGAAGTGCAAGCTGCCTTCAATATGTTTTAAACTAAGGGAGAGCTTTCCAGATGTTCCAATAGTTATAACTACAACCACACCAACGGGATCTAATATTGCAAAAAAAAATCTTAAATCCAATATGTATCATTCATATCTGCCATATGATGTGGATAAATTTATAAATAGATTTATATTTCATATAAATCCCATCTGTTTTGTTGTAATGGAAACAGAAATATGGCCAAATCTCTTTGAAAAACTGTATAGATATAATGTTCCCATTGTTATTGCAAATGGAAGGATTTCTCCATCTTCTTATAAAAATTACCTGAAGATTAAAGGCATAATTTCTAAAGTTCTATCTAAGTGTAGCTATATTTTGGTGCAAAATAATGTATATGCAGATAGATATGTGGACATTGGAGCACCTAATGAAAAAGTGAAAATTTCTGGAAATATAAAATTTGATATTCCCATTCCAGAGGATAAGGTTGTTCAAGGAAGGGAAATAAAAGAGCGATATTTTGCAGAATATAAGTTTTTAATAGGAGCATCCACCCATGGAGAAGAAGAAAGGATATTGCTTGATATATATTTAAATCTTCTAAAAAAAATAAAACAACTAAAGCTTATATTGGTACCAAGGCATCCAGAAAGATTTAATTTTGTATATGATTTATGCATCTCTTATGGCCTTAGTGTTCACAAAAGGTCACAGGCTTTGGTCCCATCTAAGGAGTTTGATGTATTATTAGGTGATTCCATGGGAGAGATGATGATGTACTATGCAATGTCAGATGTGGCATTTGTGGGTGGTTCCATGGAGAAAGTTGGTGGGCACAATGTGTTAGAGCCTGCCTCTATTGGTGTCCCTGTGATTGTTGGTCCACACTATTTTAATTTTCAAGAAGTAATAGATGTTTTTAGGAAAAAAAAATGCAATAGTGGTTGTTAAAGATAAACGTGAATTGGAAAAACGGACCTATCTCCTTTTTAAGGATAAAAATATAAGATGTAATATTATAAATAGTGCAAAAATGGTTCTAACAAAAAAATAAAGGGGCCCTTTCCAGAACCATGGACATAGTTGTTCCTCTTGTTGAAAAATGTGTACAGGGCAATTAATGTTATGGTTAAAGAAATTTTTTTTGAAACATTGGTACAGATTTTATTAAAACTCAATATTAAACAAATATCAAAATTGGGAAAGGGCATCGGGATATTTATGTGGATTTTTGTGCCCTCCAGGAAAAAAAAGGGCAATTACCAGCATACAGGATCATTTAAAGGTAAGTGAAAGGGAAGCAAAAAAATATTGCCTGGAAAAATTTTTTTCAATACTGGACAGTCCTTTGCTGAGATTTTCTATAATCTAAAAATAGATTATCATTTCTTGCATAATTTTGTGGAGATAAAAAAATGTGGATATTTTAAATAAAATTAAGTCATTAAATAGGCCAATAGTTGCAGTGACTGGACATTTAGGTTCCTGGGAGCTTTTATCTGGCATGATGGCGATTTTGTTTAGAGATATTCCTACCCAGATAGTTATTAGAGAGCCAGATGATCCCACAATAAGTAGAATTGTGAAAAGACTCAGGGGAAAATACAAGCATGAGATAGTGCCACGTGACAATTCAGCCCCAAGGATAGCCAACACATTAAAACAAAATGGGATGTGTGCCTTTTTAGTTGATCATAATTGTGGCAGGAGAAAGGCTATCTTTCTGCCCTTTTTAGGAGAAATAGCTGCAGTTAATTTCGGACCAGCATTAATGGCAGTCAGGACCAGGGCAATAGTCTTACCTGTATTTCTAACAAGGGGAGGGGACAAGGGATATGAGCTACATTTTTTTACCACCCTAGATACCTTAGATTGTCAGGGGAACCTCAAGGATAAAGTGAGTTGTATTTGCAAATTTTATACAGGGGCTGTGGAAGAAATGGTTTTAAGATACCCAGACCAGTGGTACTGGATTCATAATAGGTGGAGGACCAGACCTAGGACTGTGTATGTGGACTGTGTCTGTGGTCTGTAACTTTCTCATATACACACATACACCCACACTCACACTTTCACACACATACACACATCTACACACCCACAATAAGAGTTTTTGGGACTTGAAACACAACATTAAACTAGATGGGAGTGGATATAGTGGAGAAATTCCAGCACGGTGGAGATTTGTTCAGGATTGCCAGGGAAATTGGGACATCATCAGATGAATTGATTGACTTTTCTGCAAATATAAATCCCCTTGGGCCACCCCCTTCAGTTATCCGTTCCATTAGAAACTCATTACACAATATTGTCCACTATCCAGAAACACCTCCATATGGTTTAATTGAGGCTGCAAAGGATTTTTATGGAGTTTGTGAGGAAGAAATATTATTTGGAAATGGTTCCACAGAATTACTATACATACTTCCAAGGATTTTAAATAAAAACAGGGCTGTGATAATTGTCCCATCATATGTGGATTATGAGAAGGTATCGAGATTAAACGGTTTGGATGTTGATTTTTTTTATTTAAAGGAAGAAAGGGAATTTGTATTGGACTCAATTGAGGATTTAATTTCCCTTTTAGATATCCCATCCATAGTTTTTATAGGTCAGCCCAACAATCCAACTGGAACATTGGTTGATCCAAGGTTATTGAGGGAGATGGCGATTTCCTGTCCCGACTCAATTTTTGTTGTAGATGAAGCATTTGGTGATTTTGTTGATGGAATAGACAGGATGTACATTGATCGTCCTGAAAATGTAGTTGTACTTTTATCCCTTACAAAGTTTTTTTGCTATTCCAGGCATTAGACTGGGACTTATGATGGCAGACAAGAGTATAATAGAAAAGACCAAATCATATTTACCTCCATGGTCAATAAACTCCATTGCATATGAGGTTGGAAAAAATATTTTTCAGGAAGAAAAATATATCTATGAAAGCAAAAAATACATATTAGAACAAAGAAGTTTGCTTTTTAATGAATTAAAGTCAATTTCTTACCTGCATCCCTTTGAATCATGTGCCAATTTTATTTTAGTAAAGATTATTTCTCAAGATATAGATGTGTCTTTTGTAAAAAAAATCTCTCTTAAAAAAAGAACATCATTATTAGAGATTGTTCCAATTATATGGGCCTAAATAATAAATTTTTTAGAATTGCAGTGAAAAAAAAGAGAAGAGAACCTGTATTTAGTGGAATGTTTAAAGGAAATATCCTCCCCTGGTAAAAGAGGTTGTTTAAGAAAAATCTATCCCATGGTCCATATTCTCCCTTCAAAACACCTGCTATTATGTTTGTTGGTACATGTTCAAATGCTGGTAAATCCATTCTGGCGGCAGGGCTTTGCAGAATTTTATACAATGAAGGGTTTAAAGTGGCTCCCTTTAAAGCCCAAAACATGTCTTTAAATTCCTATGTAACAATGGATGGGGGAGAGATGGGTAGGGCCCAGGTCCTTCAAGCACAGGCCTGTAGATTGGATCCCGATGTGAGGATGAATCCAGTGCTCTTAAAGCCCTCAACTGATACAGGCTCCCAGGTAATTGTACTTGGAAAGCCCGTTGGCAACATGGAAGTATTAGACTATGTTGAGTATAAAAAGAAACTGTTAACGGTGGTAAGAGAGGCGTACGATTCCCTGGCTCAAGAGTTTGACGTAATAGTTTTAGAAGGGGCTGGAAGTCCTGCGGAAGTGAATCTAAAGCCACACGATATTACAAATATGGAAATGGCAAGGTATGCAAGGGCGAATACTTTTTTTAGTTGGAGATATAGATAGGGGAGGGGTATTTGCTTCGTTTATTGGGACCATGGATTTACTCAATAAATGGGAACAGGATTTAATCAAGGGATTTATTATCAATAAATTTAGAGGTGATGCGTCTTTACTGGACCCTGCTATAGATTTAATAGAAAAATATACTGGTAAAAGTTTTTTTTGGAATAGTTCCATATATAAAAAAATTTAGGTCTTCCTGAAGAAGATTCTGTATCTTTTAAAATGGGATGGGATAAAATTAAAAAAAATAGAGATGTGGAAGTGAAGATAGCATGTATTGATCTTCCACACATATCCAATTTTACAGACCTGGACCCATTTTTATTTGAGCCAGATGTATCAATAACCATAATCAAAAATAAATCAGATTTAATTAAAAATGAATTTGATGTAATCATTATACCTGGAAGTAAAAACGTAATTAAAGACAACGAATATTTAGTACACTCTTCAATTGCAGAATCCATCAGGTCTATTATACATAAAAAGCATACTCAGTTAATTGGTATATGTGGTGGTTTTCAAATAATAGGAGAAAAGATAAGTGATCCATATAATATTGAGTCAACTAAAATTAATACACATGGCCTAGGATTTTTGCCAGTTATAACAGAGCTGGATAGAAAGAAGACATTAATTCAAACAGAGGCTGTCCATATACCCTCTGGGTTAAAACTAACAGGTTATGAAATTCACCATGGTAAGACCTTCTGTATAACATCAAAAGATATTGTGACTGTTGTGAAAAATAAAAAAGGAGATGAAATTGGCTTTGGAACAAAGGACCTCAAGGTATGGGGGAGTTATTTGCATGGAATATTTGATAATGATCTTTTTAGAAGGTGGTTTATCGACCAAATTAGAATTAAAAAGGGTTTAGCTCCCCTTAAAACAATCCAGGCCCAATACAGTGTTGAACAGGGCCTAAATAACCTGGCAGAGGTTTTGAAAAATAGTTTGCACCTGGATAGAATCTTTAGTTTCATAAGTAGATAATACAGTATTCCTATTGATTTTTCTGGGTATGTGGGTTAACATTTAAGAATAAATTATTGCTTAAATAGGTAACCAACTGATAGGTAGGAGTATTGAGATGAAAAGATTTATTGTTTATTTCTTTATTGTTTTTAGCTTTGTGGTCTTTAATAGGGATCCTGGATTTGGAGAAGAAGTACTGCATATGGCTACCTCAGCTCAGATAGCCCATGCTTTTGGAATGGATGTGGTCAAAGAGTTTGAGCAAAAGCACAATATAAAGGTAAGGGTATTTATTTGTTCTTCTGATACAGCCCTGCAGAGGATTGTTAATGGATTTAGTGACATTGCCTGTGTTGCCTTCAGACTGCCAGCAACTTATATAGAGCAGGGGTATGTGGAAATTCCCTTTGCAAAAGACCCTCTGGCTATAATAGTGAATTCAAAAAAATGGGTTAGAGGACGTTTCCACTGGTCAGTTACGTCAGATATTTTCCCATCAAATAACTGACTGGAGCGGTTTACAAAATGGAGCAAATGGTCCCATTTACACTATAATTCCCAATATGAAAACAGCCCTTTATAAAAATTTTAAGTTGCTAATTATGCAGCAGATTCCAATTAGTTGGGATTTTCAGTCATATCTGTCAATTAATGTGGTGAGGCTGGTGTCAAACATTAATGGTTCAATTGGTTTTATTTCAAATGGTGCTTTAAAGGATAAAAAGGGAGTGAAAAAAATTAAAAGTAAATGGTAGAGATGTGAAGGATAAGAGTTATCCATATTATCAGACCTTTTCATTTATTACAAAGGGTGTTCCCACCAGGAATGCAAAGGAATTTATAAATGCTGCAATGTCCAAGAGAGGCAGGGAAATAATTATTTCAAAGGGTATGTATCCTGTGTTTTAATTTTCCAAAAAAAAGGCTTTTTACAACATGAAAAAGGGATTTTTTGTTTTTTGTTTTATTATCCTGTTTTTTTATATATTCCTGTGCCACTGTGATTACCTCTTCCATGCCTCCCTATACCTTTGAAAAAAAAGGCGATACTAAATTAGGAGGTGTAGTTAGTTTTGATTTTTCACTAGAGCCGCTGGGAGGTTACACATACAGGGTAATGGAGACACCAATTTGTTCAATTGAACAAAGAATTATTTTAGTTAAAAAAAAGCAAACAAGGGGGGCACTGGTTGCACTGGTTGAGTTACCAATATTTGGTCTGGGACTGGCAGATTGGGTGATACTGATACTGTTGCCCAAAACAGTAAAGAGGAGATTGATAAAGGATATGTGCCATCAGGGAGATTTAAAAGGTGTGGAAGACCATCTCCACTGAGATCGGGAAAGATAATTGTACAGATTCCTTTGACTTCAACTGTCATGGAAATGAGTACGGATGTATATGGAATTCTGGATTTAAAGAAAATAATTAGTTCTCATCCAAATTCTGAAGTGAATATTTTTGTCAAAAAGAAAGACAGGGTATATTATTTGACATCTTTGTCTTTTAATGGATAATTTTGTATGTCCGTTATTTAGAAATTGTATCTCTAAGTAATATAATTTTATAATTTAAACTACGATGTTTATGAAAAAGTATAAATACGTTTTAAAATGATAAGAATAAATATGGATCACATCTTACTCACTTCATAAAATTAAATTAATTTTTTTGAGAAATTTGTGTAATATCCCTCTGTTATAAAATTAAAATCCACCCAGGAATGTTTAGAGATACTCCCCTATAAAATTAATCAAAAATTTTTTATTAGATATAGTCTCAAAATATTATTAAATAATTATTTATAGAAATATATTTACAAAAATATATAAATAGACTATAATAAAATTGAGATTTTTTTAATTTGAACTATAACAATAAGTTAAGTAGAAAATTGAAACAACTAAAAGTTTCACTTTATGATCTAATAAAAAAATTTCAACAATAGCATCTATAGCATCTATGGGGTGTTAGTTTATAGGAAGTTCTCAACTATAATGTATTAAACTGATCATAGGAGGGGAGTATGAGGAGAGACAAGATTAAGATGTTAAAATTGCCCTGGAATTCTGTTTGGCGAAGCAATTTCCGAAGTTTAATTCTGATTGTACCCATTTTATTTATATGGCTTTTTTTTTCTTGGATGTGGTTCAAATGACAATAATGAAGTTGGAAGTAATGTTTCTCCTAATTCCAACACTCAACAAAATCTCGTGCTTACTGGTACTGTGAGGAATTTAACTGCTAGTAGTAAAAGTAGATCAACTCGAGACATGCTTGATGTGATAGGCAATGCAGAAATTAAACTATTTGTGGATCTTAATGAAGACGGGGATTTTGACCCAAAAACAGAACTGTTTGTAACTCAAAGTAATTCCAATGGTGGTTATTATCTTGAAGTTCCTGGGATTTCTGTTGGAAAACGTGCTGAATTGCGGGTCGAGAAATTGGGGTTTAGTACATTTATACGACTTTATCAATCATTGCAGGGACCTATAGTTTTCGATCCATTGTTGTCTGAGGGTGCGGTAACTGCAGTTGACTTGAGTGGTATAACGGCCTCTCCTTCTCGCGGTTCCAATGAAGTTATTATTAGTAGTGATGAAGTGGTGACCCTTTCATTAATAACAGAAGGAACTAGCAATAAAAGGGTGCTAAAGAGAATTTCAAAAAATGGGGAAACCAGTGGAGGGGAAGAATTAACTAGGATTTCTTTTCCTTTACGTGGCCTACATATTTCAAGAGGGGTAACAAAACTATATGCCAGTGTTGCCTATTTAGACACAGTTAAAGATCCAGATACTATGCCTGGAGGATTTATTTCAGAAGGAAGTGGAGAGGATCCCATAAACGTTCTTTCTACATATGGAGCATCTCAGATTTCGCTTTATGATGAATTGGGTAATAAGCTTCTCACTGACCCCACTGATAGAAGTCGACAAATTAATATTCGTATTGCGATTCCTTATGAGGCGTACTCTACTCTTCAAGATGAAGATCCCTCAACAGATGAAGTTGATATCCCTTTATTTTACTATGACGAGGGTTCAAGGACATGGAGAATGCACAGAAACGAGGATGGCACTCCTGCATATGGGCATTTGGAAGACAGTTATGGAAATAGGATTACCCAAGACAAATTGATGGAGATAGTGGGTGAAAAAAAATTCAACAATGATTCTTTTTGGGGTAGGAAAGGTGAACCATTTTAGTACATGGAATTGTGATAGGGCAGGCCGTTCAGTTAGTTATCATGCTAGGTTTCGCTCCAAAGATGGTAAGCCGCTAGATGGTTTTTCAACTCGTATAAGATCCATAAATGGAGGAAGATCTACAGATGTAGATAATAGATCTAATTCTAATCTACATACCTATCGGGCCGAAACTGCTGAGAGTATTATCAAACGTGTGTTAGACAGGAACATTACTCCAGAGCTGCGTTCAAAACTTTTATATTCTATTATGAACTCTAACAATCCTGATGCCATTGCTGCTCTCATAGAGGCCCTTCAAAGATACGAGCAAGAACAACTAGGAGACATTGCTTCAGAAAAGAGTGATTTTGCAAGAGGTTTGAGGGCTATATTTCAACAGAAAGAAATTACGGATGCATTTATTAATCCAGCGGGCCTAGATTGCAGAAAAACACCGGATTTATGTAAAGGTGTAATAGCAGCAGCTGCTGAAGCTGTGAATAATTCCAAAAAAAGCTAAACAAGTTACAGCATTTCTCATGCAGATTGCAGTTGATGCATACAATCCCAGTAATATGGATTTTGAGTATGCAGCCACAAAGGGTTTAGATTTTCTGGATATTGTAGCGAATACCAATGGTGTAGCAAAAGAACTTGGTGATATTCCTCAGCAGGTAAAATCAGCAAAGGACTTGGCCAAACAAGCGTTGGATGCCTATAAAAAGTATAAAAATGGTACAGGTAGCTGGCGGGATTATTGGGATTTGGCAGACAAACTTCGTGAGACAGTCGGGAACATAAAAAAATCTAGCTTCTACCCTTGGCGGACGTTCCATTAAGAGAGCGTATAATTCAATCAATGTTACACGCAGCGTTCCCAATCCCCAAACCCCTGAAGATGAAGAAAAAGTTGTTAACGAAATTACTGAGGATGTACTCTCATCTTATGATGAGGTGGGGGAGTTTTATTTGGATACTCTCGCATGAGACGCTATAAATGGGGCTATTTTGATACAACAGGCCAGTTAATATTGTAGAAGATTGGCCCAATAAACCCACTTTTTTTAGGAAGTTCCTCTGCAGTAATGTTAGAATATTATAATGGGACTCAATGGGCGCCAATAAATGGAAGATCAGATCTAGGAGTAGACGCATCATTTATTTCAGTTCCTTTTGTTTCTTCGTATGGAACAGGTACTCCACAGTCTCCTGCCATATATTTAGGCACTTGGACGTTGGATGTTGAGCCAAACATGTTGGTCACAGGCAAGATTGAGACTACTGGAGGTAATCCTTTGAATGGGATCCCTGTAATTGTTGCAGGGCAAAAATTAATATCTGATAATAATGGAAATATATCTGGCAAAATAACATGGCTCAGTGAATCTAATTGGCTACCTTGCCAAATCCCCTCGGTTAATATGTGGTGCAATGCCAGAGTTGAGGAAGGTGGGGTACATATTGATGACATTAGGGTGGTTGATAGGATCTCAATCAATGGACAAAAAGTACTGGCGGACGAGCCTTAAACGGGGAGAGTCCATAGAGATAAAGCCTACAAGATGGTCCAATACAATTAGTGGTCGTGCTTTGTCTTATACTTATCAGCTTTATAAAGGATATGTAACAAATGAGTCTGTACCAATTAAAGAGACTTCAGGGGATTCTTTTGAATTTAGTGTTACTCCTGAGATAAACATAGGTTTATATACCCTGAAAGTAACCATAAGTGTCCCAGATGATCAATCAATTATTCCAAAAGATTTATATCTATATATAGATGTACAAAGTACTCCGCCTGAAATCAAAAACTTTACGTTAGATTCTATGCAAGTAAAAGCTGGAACACCTGTAAATGTTTCTTTTGATGTGGAGGACGCAGATGGTCCCTCTAATATAAGATACAAATCACTGTCGGTTATTTGTAATCAAAACAAGCTTAATGTCAGGTATATAACGCCTAACTTACAATCAAATGGAACATGGTCCATATCCACTGAATGGGCGTATCCTGCTTTGGATGAAACAATAGAGTGTCAAGTTACTGCATATGTTCAAGATAATAACTGGCTGACAACCAGGGAGGAAAAAAAGCTTCACTATATTACCAAATCCCGTACCACCAGAAGTTTCAACAGGAGGGTTAGATAATGACTATGTAATATCTTTACAGCAGGTTTATCAAAACAACACATGGAAACAAGCTGCAAATATATGGTTAAAAGGATATGTTTGGTTTAAAGACAAAAACAGAGATATAGATCATTTTGAGCTAGACTGTGGCAATGGGACTGGAGCTATTTTATCTCAGAATTATTGGGAAATTCCATCCTGTTACTATACATCACCAGGAGATTATGATGTCACTTATAAAATATTGGACTCCAAAGGATTAGAAAAGACTCTAACAACTACTGTTCATGTGCTATATCCGTTAAGGTTTGATGTTAATGTGCCAGAAGAAATTGTTTTTTTCTCAAAATGGGACTACAATAGTTAATTTGCCTGCAAGTGAAAATGCTAGTGTTAATATTACAATTAGTGCAATAAGTGATAATGGACCCAATGGTTATAAAGAAGGTGGTGGGACCATTGCACAAGGTTCTTATTCAGTTACATACAGGTCTGGAAATCGTTGGTGGTGGAGTGAGACAATTGCTAGAGGTGAAGAGATTCCTGAAAATGGAACTGTTCCCATAACATTGGATAGGCCTGGAAGCTATTCAATTAATATGTGGGCACAAGATTCTTATGGAATGTATGCACGATTTTCCAAAGTAATAGAAGTAATTGCTCCTTTTGATGGAGAACTTCAAGTAAATGAAATGGGGATAGATGAATTTATTAGCTCTGGTAGTTGGGTAATGGTTGGGGATAAAATGGAATTTTCAGTGGTTAATGCAACAAAAGGTGTTGATTTGAGGTATCGCTGGTATGTGGATGGTAGTGACAAGGGAGAAACTCAGGATCCCAGTTTTGAGTATAGTCCTACTACAGAAGGTAATCATACTGTTAAGGTGGAGATGCGAAATGCTCAAGAGACTGCCAATGTACATAAGATAACTCGGGAACTTAAGTTCCAGGCCTATTCACCACTGCCCATTGATGTTTTAAATGAGGAAGGAAATGTTGATGATGGATTAAGGATAAGAGATTCAGTAAGTTTTAAAGTCTCTATCCCAGATGGAGTTACCATTTCATCTGTGAAGTGGATTATAGATGGACCTGAGAATGGCTTTTCTCCAGTTCCCACTAACAGTACACTTAAATCTTCCTGGATTTTTGTAAGCTCAGGCAATTATACTGTTAAGGTTTTGGTGGAGGATGATAGAGGTGTGGTATCTGAAAAATCTTATGGACCTTTTGAAGTTATTGCTAAGCCACCAGTGATAAACTCATTTGTTGCCAATCCCATGTCTGGAAGTCCACCCCTTAAAGTTAATTTTGTAGTCAATGCAGAAGATCCAGATGCTCGAGTTGGTGAATCCTTAAGTTATAGGTGGTTTGTTGATGGTCAGCCCATAAGTGCTGGAACAAACAATACTTTTAACTATGAGTTTAAGTTTGAAGGATCTCACAATGTCAAGGTTGAGGTAACTGATGAAAGTGGTTTGACTGCTGAGGAGACTGTTACTGTTGCTGTTAGAGACCTTCCTCCCGTCATTTCCTGGATTCATTTAACCCCCAGTTCAGGGGTAGCTCCTTTGAAAATTCAAGCACAAGTTAATGCCACAGATGATAACGGTATTTCAAAATACGAATGGTATGTAGATAAGCAAAAAGTCGGCGAAGGAACCACGTTGGATTATTTATTTTCTACTCCAGGAAACTATAATCTAAAGTGTGTTGTAACTGACAATAAAGGCAATTCCTCCTTTAAAGAGGTAACAGTTTATGTCTTTGATCCAAATGCTGCCACCACTGTATTTGAATTTAAAGAAGTCAGAGCCGATGGACTGGGGCCACTGGTTGATTTTGATGCCCTTGCAGATGTAATTCAGCATGGGGGTGGATTGTGGTTTGTGTATACTCCTCTAAATGATGCAACAGTGAATCAAAATGACTTGATAAATTTGAAGGCACACATGGAATTTCAAAAAATGGGGTTTTTTTGGATTTCATGGAGAAAGCTGGGGAAGTTTGTCAGATATATTGGTTCAAATAAATATACCTGGTAATTACGAAGTGGGAATTAACACCTGGAATAGTGGATATAATAGAACTGTCCAATTCCCCCAATCATATACATGTGGATCCCTTGTTTTTAGGGATTGGGCGCAGAGTTTTGGTTATTGGGGAGACCAACAAACTCCTTTGAGTTCTTCTAAAATTTACCCACCTATTTCCTATATTACTAAAGACGGAAAAGTAGATGTAATAGCTTTATTGGGAGAATGGAACAAGGAGAATAGCACATGTGAATACAAATATTGGGGTTTTAAAGGATCCACCCAAGACCCAATAATCCTAAGTAATTCGGATTCTGTGGAATTGAAGCCATTATTAATTAATGTCCCCGAAGGCCTTCAGGTAAGTTTGTCAGATGTGTTTATCCTTATTGATGGAATGAAATTGGGCTTTGGAGAAGTGCATCATTTACCAAAAGATTCTCAAGGTAGATATAAAATCCCAGTTATTCCTGGAGCAGATTACTTGTTTAAACTTGGCATAACATTTTCTGATTCATATTGGAGTGTTGAAGTGCCTCTCAGTGGACAAAGTGTGACTTCAGATGATTCTGACATTGTTTTGGACCTTAGTAACTTACAGGAAAAATCTCCAATAAATATTTCAACCCCTGTTTCTGGTTCTTTTTGGGTACAGATTCTTAATGCTTCAGGAATCAAAATGATTTCCTCACAAAATTTATCTGATAGCGTAAATACAAAAACTTTTCTCTCTATACCCAATGAAATAGGAATGCACATATTTTTTGATGGCACAAACAATGGAGATGGTACAGGATATTATCAATGGTTATCTATTAATGATATCCCAAGTGAAATAGACCTGTTGAAACCTAATACTAATGTTAGTGTGTCCTATCCTGGGATTGAAGTAGATAGTCAAAATAAAACTGTAACGGTACATTATGAGGCCAATGGAGCTGATGCCTGTGTTGTTGATTTGAATATGGAGTTTGATACTAATGGAGATGGATACGCTGATCGTAATAGATATGAACATTTTCTTTCTGATGGAAAAGTTGCGCAATTTACAGTATATTATCCTTTGCCTGAAAGTGTTATTGAAGGATGGGAAGGTGGTGATGTTCAAAGCTATCCAGCTACAGATGCGTTGAGTAAGGTAACAGCACGAGTGAATTGTTTTAGGATATCAACTGACTATGATTCTTTTATTCGTGATCTTCTATCAAAAGGGGTTTTCTTAGAAGAAGCCTCATTTTTTTGGGTGGCCTCCAGAAAATTTAAGAGAGATGAATACTGTGGATGAGATGGTGTGGAAGCAAAAAAATATGGAAGTCGTCTCAATAACACAAGATGAAGTAGAATGAAAAATAACAATAAGACCCTTAAAAGGATTTTTAAAAGATCCTTTTAAGGGTCTTACCATTAAAGCTTAAAACAAATTTTTTTTAATTAATTAAAAATTAAATAATAATTTGGTTTTTTTAACCTTTCAATTCTTTTCCTTGAATTTTCCCCTTGGCTAGATTACACTATTTATCCACTTAAAACAATTCGGGATGTGGCTCAGTCTGGCTAGAGCGCAGCGTTCGGGACGCTGAGGCCGTGGGTTCGAATCCCACCATCCGATTAATAGATTAAGTAGGTTAAAAAAATCAGTGGAATAAGTGGGTATAGAAATCTAAAATTTCACATGAAAAATACCACTTTGTTTCATAGATAAAAGAGTGGCCTGGAATTTTTTTTACAAGATCAAGGGGGATTTTATGGATATAGTCTTTGAACCAAAAGACGTACTACTTTTGGTTGATATACAAATTGATTTTTGTCCTGGTGGAAAGCTCTCAATTAAAGGGGGGGACGAAATTGTCCCAATTTTAAATCCAGTTATAGAGCAAGCAGAAAAGGATGGTATATATGTCTTTTATTCCAGAGATTTCCATCCCAGGCTGCATCCCAGTTTTAAAGAAAATGGTGGCCTGTGGCCAACTCATTGTGTCCAGGACACTGAAGGGGCTAAATTTCATCCTGATCTTAGGATAGCTGAAAAATCAATCATTGTCACAAAAGGTACCAGGTTTGATAAGGACCAGTATTCTGCATTTGATGAAACTGGTCTTGCTTTTGCTTTTAAGAAATTAAAAATAAAAAGAGTTTTTATTGCAGGTCTTGCCCTGGATGTTTGTGTAAAGGCAACGGCCATTGATTCCATGGATAATGGCTTTGATACATACCTTATTAGAGAAGGCTCAAGGCCTGTTAGTGAGAAATCAGGTGAAAAGGCGCTAGCTGAAATGAAAAATAAAGGCATAGTTATAATTTAATTAATTCAGGAGAAGCTAATGGGATTAGCCCTTTATTTGTGGATTTATATGAGCTGACCATGGCTCAAAGTTATTTTTTTGGAAGGGTTGGATGGTGATGCGGTATTCAGTACATTTGTTAGAAAATTACCTGAAAATAGGAATTTTTTTAGTATCCTGTGGACTTTACGATGTTTTGACTTTTTTTAGAAAATTTTAAATTCTCATCAGATGATATTGACTACTTAAAATCGCTGGGGCTCTTTAGAGATGATTTCTTGGATTTTTTTAAAAGAGTTACGATTTACAGGTGATGTTTATGCACTGAAAGAGGGTACTCTATTCTTTGAAAATGAACCTATTATAGAGATAAAAGCACCTATAATTCAATGTCAATTGCTGGAGACTTATGTTTTAAATCAAATTCAGCTCCAGAGTATGCTTGCAACAAAGGGAGTGAGGATATGCTCAGTGTCTCAAGATAGAGATGTAGTGGACTTTGGTTCAAGACGAGCCCATGGTATAGATGCAGGGTTAAAGGCAGCGAGATCATTTTATATATCTGGTATGAATGCAACAAGTAATGTACTGGCAGGAAAAATATACAATATACCAGTAACAGGTACAATGGCACACAGCTATATACAGGTACATTCAGATGAACTTGAGGCATTTAAGGCCTTTTCCTCAATATATCCAGATACTATTTTATTAATTGATACCTATGATATTTATAAAGGTTTAGAGAATGTAATAGAATTATCCTATAAACTGGGAGATAAATTTTCCATAAAAGGGGTTAGAATAGACTCTGGAGATCTAATAGAGACATCAAAGAAAATCAGACGAATTTTGGATAAGGCAGGTCTTTATCAGGTCAAGATAATTGCAAGCGGAAGTTAGATGAGTATAAAATCTATGATATTGTAAGGTGTAACGCCCCCATAGATGGATTTGGGGTGGGAACAAAGGCAATAGTTTCAGAAGATGTGCCTTTTTTTAGATATTGTATATAAATTAACAGAATATAAGGGAGAAGGTAAATTTAAAAAAAATCAAAGGGAAAAGCAACTATTCCATTTCAAAAACAGGTATATAGATATATAAATGGAGGAAAGTATAGGGAAGATGTTATTTCCATATTCAGTGAAGTACTTCCTGGTAATCCGTTGATCACAAAGGTTATGGAAAATGGAGAGGTGGTGGATGGCGCCATTGAAGAACTAAGTGTTATTCGGGAAAGGGTTAAGCAAGAAGTATATAGGTTACCGGATAATTTAAAGAGATTAGAAAAAAATAAGGACTCATATCCAGTTAAATTTAGCCCATCATTGGAGAAAATAAAGTCATCTTTGTGAAATGAATAGGAAATATTATTAAGATGAAAGAAAGAAAAGTAAGTAGATTTGAGACCTTTGATCATGGGGCAGACATTGGTGTTAGGGGCTACGGAAACAGCGTTAAAGAAGCATTTTTAAATGGAGCAAAGGCACTTTTTGAATATATGTATGATGTTGATACTATCTCTAGAACAAATAAGGATATAAAAAAAATAGTTATTGAATTAGAAGATAGTGATCTTACATCTTTATTTATCAAATTTTTAAATACATTAATTTCTGAATCAGATATAAATTCTTTAGCATTTTATGATTTTTCTCTGAAAATTGAAGGACAAAAGCTTTTTTTGTGAGGCAATGGGATATCCTGTTGATAGATGGTGTACAGGTGTGGAGGTTAAGG
The DNA here is from genome assembly GCA_001311565.1 of Desulfothermus okinawensis JCM 13304. Taxonomy (GTDB): domain Bacteria; phylum Desulfobacterota; class Desulfovibrionia; order Desulfovibrionales; family Desulfothermaceae; genus Desulfothermus; species Desulfothermus okinawensis. The sequence goes on along the minus strand of BBBM01000025.1, from coordinate 9,658 downwards.
GAGCAACATATTGTGAGGCCAGGGTAGAAAAGGATAACAATATATGGATAGCCCAATGTGTTATAGATGTTTGAATTTAATTGTTTTTATGTTCCTTGACAAAAGGAACTTATGAATATATCTAATTTCTTAACGGGATGTGGCGCAGCCTGGGAGCGCACTTGAATGGGGTTCAAGGGGCCGTGGGTTCAAATCCCACCATCCGATGAGGGTTAAAAAGGGATTGGGCTTTTGCCCAATCCCTTTTTTTTATTTTTGCTGGACTCCTGACTATGTTTTTTCCTATTATTGATCCATGGGTAGATTTTTTTTATAAAAATACATATTGGGTTGGAATAGCAATAACCATTATTTTTTTCTTTTTTTGTTTTTGATAAAATTTTTTTCCTTTAAAGCTAATAGAACTCAAAAATTATGACCTATTTGTTAAGGTAAGATCCAGAGAAAAAAATCCCCAATGATATTGTACTTATAACAATTGACGATAATTCTTTAGAAAGAATAGGCAGGTGGCCCTGGGATAGACGGATCATGGCAAAGCTCATCTATAACCTTTCCAGATTTGAGCCTGCGGTAATAGGGCTTGATATAATCTTTAGTGAACCCTCCAAAGACGATATGGTATTGGCTAAGGCCATGGACTATGCTTCTAATATAATTGTGCCAGGTGTTCTCATCTTCCATAAGAAAGATATGTACCCCAAAAAAATTGGCTGAGGAATTTGCCTTAAGTGTAAAGAGAAATCATTTAAATTTGAAATACCTTCCACCTTCTGGAGATGGTTTACTTGTTCCGATAGATATATTTCAGGATGTTGCAGCAGGTTTTGGTCTTATAAATATGTTTCCTGACACAGATGGGACACTTAGATGGGAATCTCTTTACTTTAATTATCATGGATTCTTTATCCCCTCTTTCACCCTTGAAATAACTTCTTTGTATCTGGGGATACCCAGAGAGCGGATTTTAGTTGATCCAGCAAAGGGAATTTACCTGGGGAATAAGAAGTTTATTCCAACTGATGTATATGGGAGGATGCTGATCCCTTATTTTAACGATACTAGAACGTTAAAAAAAATATCTGCCTATAAGGTGCTTGAAAACCAGATAAGGCCAGAAGATATTCAGGGGAAAATTGTACTTATAGGTGCTACTGCAATAGGAATATATGATCTCAGGGTTACCCCTCTGACTCCAGTGATGCCAGGGGTTGAAAAGCACGCACATGTAATTGGAGGAATACTGAAAAATAGATTTTTTCATTGGCTGATGATAACATAGTTTTATGCATTCTTATATTTTCAGGTCTATTATTTTCCTTTTTGTTCCAGACCTTAAAGGCCTTTTATTCATCATTGATCTTCATGTTAGTTGCAATAACTGGATTTCTCTTTGACTTTTATCTTTTTGATATAAAAAAATTATTATCTGCCAGTTGATTATCCTTTTATTAATTGCGTTGTGATATTCTTATGTTCAATGGCAATAAAATATGGACAATCTGAAAAAAAGGGCCTTTGAAATTAAAAAGATTTTTTCAAGCTATGTAACTGAACGGGTTGTTAATCAATTAATGGAGAATCCTTCACTTGTGAGACTGGGGGGAGAAAGGAAAGAAGTGTCTATCCTCTTTTCTGATATCAGGGGCTTTACCTCTTTGTCTGAGGATTTAAATCCTGAAGAGGTTGTTGAACTTTTAAATGAATATTTTAAGGAGATGACAGAAGTTATTTTTGAGTCAGAGGGAACCCTGGATAAGTTCATAGGAGATGCTATCATGGTCTTCTGGGGTGCCCCTTTGCCCCAGGATGATCATGCTATCAGGGCTGTTCAATGTGCAGTGAATATGCTTGAAAAGCTTAAGCCTCTGAAAGATAAGTGGAAGAAAGAAAAAAAATCTGGATCTGGATATTGGAATTGGAATAAATACAGGGGAAGTATTGGTTGGAAATATTGGTGTAGAAGGAAAGAAAATGGATTATACTGTTATTGGAGACCATGTAAATCTGGCCTCAAGGCTGGAGGGTTTAAATAAGAAATTTAACACCAATATAATTGTCTCAGAGTTTACTTTAAAGATGCTTGATGTCTCTGTTACGGAAAATATATGTATAAGTGGACTTGCCAAGGTACAGGTAAAAGGAAAGAAAAGACCTGTTAAGATCTACAGTATAGAATTTAGGGACGGTCCTTGTGAAATAAGAGAACCGTCCAATTGGGAACTCATAAAAATGGATACCAAATAACTAAGGCATCTTTGCTTTCAGCGCGCCTGCTGCTGTTCCCTGAAAACTTTGTGTAGATGGTCTATTTTCCCCGCAGCAACCCCCCCCATACCTTCTATTTTATAGCTTCCAATGGTTCCATGAAAAGTGGGACTCTCTGAATTAAGGTAGGCTCCCCATTTTTGATATATCTCATCCCACTGGGAAATTTTAAAAGTAAGGTTACTTATTTTAGTTCCACTTAACATTATCTGAGTATCTGGTGCTACAGTGGAATAATAGTGACCACTGACATCGTTAGATACCCAGATTACAGGTGGTGTTCCTGACTTGGTGGCAAAAAAATCTCATATTATTTATCTGGACTTCAATTTCACCATTACTACCACTTACTGATGTGCTCCCAATCTCCACCACAGGAAAACCAAGGGTCATTAATTTATCTTTTCCGCTTCCTGTTGGATCGTCTATTAAATTTAAAAAATATCCTGTATCCAAGGTGGCTCCTATAGTTACTGCTTGAAAATAATACTGGTTTGGATCAAATGTGCCAATTGTCTCTCCCACCAATATGCCTGTTTCTGGATAAGGGCAGATAGGTTCATATATGATCCATACATATTCCCTTTTATTGAATTGTAGAGTACCGAGTCTCCAAAAACTTCGTTGTCACTGGCAATAATTGAATTTAAGAAAATTCCTCCTCCATAAAATCCACTGGAACTATCCATAAAATCAACCACAACATAGTCTGCTTCATCAGAAGTATTTTCCAGGTAGTTTGCTCCCAGAATAATTTGAAATATGCCTGCTGTATGTTCATCAACAGGAGAAGATTCAAGTTTAAAATGGATGTATGAATGGGGATTGGTTATCCTATTTAAGTTTGTGGCAATAATTGAATTGAAGGTTGGCTGGAGGTCGTAATTTATTAAAGTATCAGAATCTCCATTTAAAACTTCCACTTCCTTGTAGTCTCCAAATGTAATTCCAAAATTAATTTCCGGTATAAATATACCATCTCCTGTATATGTGCTTCCCAGATGAGTTATCACAATACTTGTTTTGGGTGCTGCCCCAGTTGATTTATTGAATAGAAGATTATAGCCCACTACATGACAAAAAGTGTAGGGAGTTCCAAAAAGTTCACCTTTGATCAACCTTCCTCCCCAGTTGGGACCTAAAAATACTATATTTGAATCAGCTATTATATTCCCAAAGTCAAAAATCCCCACAGATTCTCCTGTATCAGAATGGGAAATCACTGTGGCACCCGATGTCTTTGTCCCGAACTCACCTTTTTTTTAAGTAACGAAAAGAGGGCGCCTCAAAGTATTTCTCCCCCAGCAAGTGGGTATTGTCTGTGAGTTGAATCTTACAGTTGGATGAGCTGTCACATACTATCTGATAGGGAAGGGAATTTCCTATAGAATAGGAAAAAGTATTGGTGGAAGTCTGGTTAGATGCCCCGGATTCTTCTGTAGAGGTGATTTCCTCATATTCTCCAGTAAAAGTGGAGGTTTCTGTTATAGGGATTACTTCTTCTGTTGGTTTGGGATTTTCAAAGAATGATGTGGCAGTCTCCAGACCACCTTCTGTTTTAGAAAGGTCTTTTCCTGTTTCTACAACTTTTGTTATATCTTCTGGTTGAGGTGCATTAATAGAACCTGGTGCTGGATTTTCAGGTCTATTGTTTTCTTCTCCTCCCTTGCCTTTACCGGGATTTTTTTTCTGGGGACTCAGGTGCGATGTTTATATTTTTTTAAGATCCTCTCTTTTGTCTTGGGTGAAAATGGCCTTGGTATAGCAGGAGGCCTTCTCTCTCTTACAACAGTAGATTGATTTGGTAATAACAATACCATTTGCCTTGGGAGAGCAGGATTATATACATAGACCTTTCCAGTTAATACCATAATATTACTTATTGTAGCAAAATGGGTAACAATAAAATTTGTTCCCCTTACTCCAGCTACTGCTATTGGTGTCTTTATCTCAAATTTATTGGCATGGGGATCAGCCTTAATAATTTTTTTGACTTCATCGGAAACAAATGCTCCAATACTTCCTCGCTTTATATTGAAGGATGCCTTAAATTTGTTACGATCAAAACTATACTCACTGATGTCCACCCTGGATCTTGGACCTATTTTTAATATAGTGCCATCTAACAGCCTGACTTGAGCCTTTGACCTGGATTTCGTCCTTAAGATATCACCTGTGTAGAGGGTCATGCCGATAAAAGCTTTTTTAGCAGGGAATTTTCCCCCTGAAATTACATTCACTTTTCCCTGAATCTTGACTATATCCCTACCTTTGTTGCTGCAATGGAACATAAGGGAAGAGATATAATGTATAAAAATAACAAAATTAATATCCTGTTTTTCATTTTACACTCCTACCTGGAAGTTAAAATTTTAAGTGTAATTCAAGCATTGTTACATTTCTACTATAATCATATATCTTAAAATTACTGTTATTATTTATGTAGATGTTATTAATACTAATTTCATATCTCTTTGATATTGGAAATATCAATGTGGCGCTGATAGTTAAAATATCATCTTCTCTCTTAGTTGGAGTTTCTGGAAATCCAGGTATTGTGGGCCATCCACTTTTTCTCCTAAGATCATTTTCTATAGTTATGGTATGGTTGTTTTCAAATTTCTGGTTTGTATATCCAATAGATGTAATCAGCTTCAGCTTTCTAATAAGTGGACATAAAATGCCTATATGGCCACCTGTTGAATGGGAATCCCAATTTTTCCCATCGGTATTGTCTTTTTGATATTCTCCTCTAACAAATACCAGGCCTTCCCCATTTTTAAAAACATAGTTGTATCCTAAAAGTGCTTTACTTTTTAAACTATCCCTATCTTCCTCTGGATCAGATCCAGATACGTATTTTAAATAATTTGTTTTTTTCCAGCCCAATCATGAAATTTACAATATTTTTTTTTGTTAATTTTAAAGGCCAGGGTTGGCTCCATTTGTCCTGAAAAAGAATACCTATCTCCTTTAAGCCATATGTATGTAAGTCCTGAGGCAAAGTTAATGCCCATTTTTTTGAATGTTATACCAGGAGTTAGAGTTATTTCCTGGCTGGATAGATTATATTCTATCTTATGGAAATATCTCTTTTCAGACATGTTGTAATCAATGTTTAAATAATAGGGGATGGGCAAAATTGGTGTATATGAAAAATTAAAGCTACCATAAACTCCACCATCTTTTTTTTCTGGAAATTTCATCTACTGCTGCAAGTCCAATATTGTCCGAAGGTTTTGATACTACATTTGTATCATAAACTCCCCCAAACCTGAGTCTATTGCCCATGGCTTGTATTCCTTTGTCAATCTGTCCAGGGATTTTAGATACTCTTTGGCAAATTTTGACATGTCTGTTTCAGGCGCTGATTTTACTATGCCTTTTAATATCTCTTTGGCCTTGGAGTAAGAGCGCATGTTTGCATAAATTATGGCTATTTGCAGGTCTGAAGACTCTTTTGTAGATGGATCTAGATGTCCTGCCTTTTCAAAAGCAGATATAGCCTTTTTAAACTGGCCCATTTTTTTGTATATAAGTCCTTTTAAGAATAGTATTTTTGAAGGGTAGATACCTTCTTTCTCAGCCTTATTTAAAAATTTTTCTGCTTCATCTAACCTGTTAACTTCATATAAGATCTGTATTAGTTCAACATAGGCATCATAAATTATAGGCTTAGAAGATATGGCCATTTTAAAAAATTTCTCTGATTTTTCGTATTCTCCCATTTGTTTATAACAAAGTCCCAAGTAAAAAGCTATTTTTGTAGAGGGACACGCATTATATGCCTGTTTAAGTGTTATGACTGCTTCTTCAAAATTTTCTTCTCTATAATTGATTATTCCCTGTGAAAAGAGCGAATTGCACTTATCTGAGAAATAAGAAAGACCTGGAACAGGTATGAGTAATATAATCAATAGCAGAAAACTAGAGGTCATATTTTTCATTTTAAATGACTCCTTTTTGTTTAAATAAGAGTATTTTTTTTTAACATATCCAAAAAAATAAATTTAAGTCAATATAGAAAATTAAGTTTCTAGTGCATTGAGATTCCATTTTCCTTGCCCTATGGTTATAAAAGTGTGGAGCATGGTTGTCTTCTTTTTCCTTCTGTGATAACTTTCTTGCTGTTGCAAGAAATGGAATTTTAAATTAAAATTTTTGCTCCTTTAGCTAATTCTTAAAAAAACCATGGAGGTTGGTCATGGCCATAAAATTTATTGACCAAATAGATATAAAAGGAAAAAGAGTGTTGGGTCGATTTGATTTTAATGTTCCTATTAAAGATGGAGAAATCCAGGATGACTCAAGAATAAAAGCAGCCCTTGATACAATAACATATATTTTAAAAAAATGGTGGCAAACTAATTGCCTGTTCTCACCTAGTAAACCAAAGGGAAAGAGGGTTGAGGACCTGTCCTTGAAACCTGTTGCCATGCGCCTTGGATATCTTCTGGATGAAGAGGTAAAGATGGCAGATGATTGTATAGGAGATGGTGTTCTGGCCATGGCCAATTCCCTTAAGGAAGGAGAAATTCTTCTCCTTGAAAATTTAAGGTTCCACAAGGGGGAGACTGAAAATGACACAGAATTTAGCAAAGAGCTGGCCAAACTTGCTGATGTGTATTTAAATGATGCATTTGGTGTGGTTCACAGAAAACATGCCTCTGTAGTAGGGGTTTGTGACTTTGTTGATACAGTTTGTGGTGGATTCTTAATCAAAAAAAGAGGTGGAGTATTTAAGCAATTATCTTGCAAATCCAGAACGTCCCTTTGTACTTATAGCTGGAGGGGCCAAGGTTTCCACTAAATTGGGAGTGCTAAACAACTTAATGGAGAAGGTGGATAGGGTGCTTATAGGTGGAGCTATGGCAAATACCTTTAGAAAGGCACAGGGCTATCCCATTGGTAGATCAATTTTTGAGGAGGAATTGTTAGGTGATGCTTTAAAAATAATAGAAAAGGCCAAGGAAAAAGGGGTCGGTTTCTACCTTCCTGTTGACTATATTATGGGTAAAGACTTAAATGATGAAGTGCCTCTGGGGGGGTTCCCATATCAAAATCTGGACACAGAGGGAAAAATTTTTGATACAGGGCCAGCAACCCATACACTATATTCAGAAGTTTTAAAAGACGCAGGTACAGTTGTGTGGAACGGTCCAATGGGGGCTTTTGAAAATCCGACCTTTTCTCAAGGATCCTTTGGTATAGCCCAGAGTGTGGCTGCTGTATCTGGAGTGACTATTGTTGGAGGCGGAGATACAGATAATCTCATTCACAAATGTAAACTACAGGATAAAATAACATTTATATCAACAGGTGGAGGGTCCTTTTTGGAATTTCTAGAGGGTAAAGAATTACCTGGACTTAAGGCACTTGGACTATATGACTAGATAATAAGGAGTTGTTTTTATGAAAAAAATTAATGGCTGCAAATTGGAAGATGTATAAAACACAAGATGAAGCCAGAAATACTGTAAGGGAACTGATCAAGATTTTGGGTAAAAATTTAGATGTTGATAGGGAGGTTTTGATATGTCCACCTTTTACATCCCTAAGTGTGGTAGCTCATGAAATAAAAGACATTCATTATGTCTCTGTGGGTGGGCAAAATTTTTATCCAGCAAATGAGGGCGCTTATACTGGTGAAATATCCCTAAGATGCTACTGGATGCGGGATGTTCATATGCCCTGGTTGGACATTCTGAAAGAAGACATATCTTTTTAGAAAAAGACCAGTTGTTAAAAGAAAAAGTAAGATATGGACTGGAAGTTGGGTTAAATATAATTTTTTTGTATTGGGGAAAAGATTGAGGAGAGAAAGGCTGGGAAGGTAGAGCAAGTACTGATTTCACAGCTTTCCATATTAAAAGGGTTAGTTAATGAAAAAGGGATAGAAGGTCGTCTTTCCATTGCCTATGAACCTGTATGGGCAATTGGTACAGGAGAGGTTGCGGGTGAAAAAGAAATATTAGAATCCCATGCCATTGTTAGACAGGAGCTTAAAAATATTTTTGGTGAGGCTGGGGATTCAATTAGGATTTTATATGGGGGGAGTGTGAAACCCGAAAATGCAGCAAATATAATAAGTATTGACAACGTAGATGGAGTCTTGGTAGGAGGAGCCAGTCTTAATGCAGAGAGCTTTAGTAAGATAATTACAGCGTAAATATTGAAATGTTGACAGCAGCTGTGACTAAACATTGAACATTTAAATTGAACAAAATAGTTAAGGAGGATAGTCTTGGAAACTCTGTTGCTTACAATCCATTTTATAGCATGTATCTTTCTAATAATTTTGATTTTACTTCAAAGTGGTCATGAGGGGATGGGAGTTATTTTTGGCGGCCCCAGTTCTTCATCTTTTTTTTGGAAGTAGTGGTGCTGGCGGATTTTTAGTAAAAATGACAGTTGTTTTGGCTATAGTATTCTTTTGTACTTCCCTTGGCTTCACAATTTATGATTCCTCAAAAAAAAATTAAGGTACAGCATTCAGTGATCCTGGAAAAACCAGTAAATAAAGTTAAAAGTATTCCTGCAGTCCCTGTAAAAAAAGAAAGATAATGCTACAAAAAAAATAACAAGAAAATTCTAGACAACTGGAAAAAAAATTTTATAGATAGAATTTGTCTTGGATGCCGAGGTGGTGGAACTGGTAGACACGCTATCTTGAGGGGGTAGTGGGCATCCGCCCGTGAGGGTTCGAATCCCTCCCTCGGCATAAAAAGCTGACACAAAATGTGTCAGCTTTTTAATTTTGGAGAAGTAGTAGTATTAGTCCAAGTCCTACGTAACTGGTAATAAAGGCCATATAACTTTTTTTTGATTCTAAGAGACAAAACTCCACCAACAAAGGAAATGGCCCAAACAAGTGGCCAGTTTATTTCCCTGCCAGTAATGGGAATATAGTTGTAGAGAGAGCTTCCTACCCTTATTACAACTAAATAAGATAGATAGAACCCAATAGTATTTATCATAAAAAGCTGTGCGAAAGATTTAACCACTCTTCCTTTTAAATTGTAAGATGGGGATGTGGAGATCATTTTTGTTATTTTATCGTAATCTTTGTTTTGTATTATCCTGTGGAATCTTTCTAACAACTTTCCAAAATGGGCAAATACAAGGGTGATCAAAAGCAATATATAAAAGAAGGGTGGATTAAGATTTCCAAAATAATTGCTTGCGCCTAATGTGAGAAATAGAGAAAATTGTCTTTGAGGTGGGATATATGTTCCTGCTGGGAAGGAGTCGAGCCATAAAAGCTCAAAAAAAGATTCCACTACCTAACAAATTTCAATGTTGGGTGAGAACAATGCGAATATAAGGGAGATGGCAATAGGCCTATCTATTAATCCCAAGGGCAGAAAAAAATCTGGTTAGAGAAAAAGGA
>BBBM01000024.1 GCA_001311565.1 Desulfothermus okinawensis JCM 13304 | reverse complement strand
TTTTAAAGTTCAGTCCCATATTGATCATTATGATGTTGTTCTCTCTAATTTAAATATTTCTTGGCATCTACCTGCTTTTTCTGGCAAAATAATTGCTTCTAGACATCCTGTTCATTGGGTTGACAATGAAGTACGAAAACTAGACCTAAAAAAATTTTCTCAAGTAAAACCAGCTGTATAGAAAAAGAAAATATTCTACATAAATATAATGTTAAATACTTGTTACTTACTCAAAAAGAAATTGCCAAGTTAACTAAAAAAATAAATACTTGCGGGTTTGTTGATAAGATTATTCTAACTTGCAAGAATCGTAGCCTTATAAGGGTCAAAAACTGTTATCCCTAATTTTTTTCAGTGCGAAATAAAATTTTTTCAATCCAAAATAACCTATATTTAATACCTCGCTAAATGTAAAAGTTTAACTATTTCTGCTATAGTAATCTCCTAAAACTCCCATAATGGTTTTATATTATACGGAACGATCTTGAAAAGTTTATATAACCACGGCATTTTTTACAAACAATAAAAATACAAAGACTAAAGAACATGCAGTTAGGTAAAGCATGAGTCCAAATTCCTTATATAAATGTTCAGGATTTTGTACAGGGCTATTTTCTCTAAAGCCTATCTTTAAGTAATAGGCAAAAAGCCAGTTAAAAGAGGTACACTAAATATAAGTTCTAAATGGTACCTGACTATAAATATACCAAGGAAAAAGGCACATGCTATTGCATAATAAAAAATACTTATAAGTAGACGATTTTCATCATAATAGCCAAATGAACTTCTATACTTAACTGCTGTTTCTTTATCCCCAATGGTTCTATATTCAGCAAACCTCTTTGTCCCCATAAAAAATGCACCAGCCATCCAATAGGCAATAGTTAAAGACAAAGGAGGTATCTTGTGAGGTAACAAAACAAACCAGCCTAAAAATAGTCGTAAAGGATTGTTTATTGATTCTGTAAGCACATCTAGGTAAGGAATTTCTTTGGTTCTAATTGGTGGCACATTATAAAACAGACCCATGATCCATAAACTTAAAGCAGAGAGAAAAAAACAAAGTCCCCTGAAAATAAGCCACCCCAAGCCCTACTACCGCCAGTAACAACCATTCCATATAACCAACTAAAATACTGACTCTTCCAGAAGGTACTGGCCTATTCTTCTTAATTGGATGCATTGCGTCTTTTGGACCGTCCAGTATTTCATTTATTACATAATTACTTGATGCCACCATGCACGCAGAAAATAGGCCAAGCAGTATATCAAAATACCAACCTTCTTTTACTAGATCAGGTTCTATAAAAAAAGGCCAAAACTATTCCTAAAACCATAAATCCATTTTTAAACCAGTGATCAGGCCTAGCTATTTGGATGTATGCTCTAAAGTCCATACATTGTCCCCTTTAACAGTAAAAGAAAATTTCACCATAGGATCTTATATCACCACTTTTTTTGCCCAATTTTTAAAAACCCCATACCAGCTTTTCTTGCTGCTATTTCATCAATATCCCTATCACCAACATATATAGAATGCTCTGGTAACAACCCTAGTTTTTTTAAAGTAACTTCTAAGCCAATTGGACTTGGTTTAAATGAATTAACCTCTAAATCAATTGCACTTATCTCAGCTTTAAAATAACCATTAATTCCCATAGCTTTTAATTTTTCCTTTGAGGGATAATCTGAAAATATCCCAAGTTTAATACCTTTTTGTGCACATAAGCTCAAAATTCATCCAATCCCTTGGACTTACATCTATGTAAATATACAAGGGGGTTAGTATAAATCCACCTTCCTACAGCATCTTCAACCACCTTCCTTGAAACTTTCAATTTTTTAGCTACAATATCATATTGAAGGTCCTTTAGTAGACCTGGTGAAGGGTTATATCTCAAATTTTCCCTTATTTTACGAAAAAGATAAATTATTCTTATCTCGTAAATTGTTTTAACAGGATATTTTAACAAATTTATAGTTATTTTTCGTAAGATAAATCTTCTCAGTAAATTTTGATTATATAATGTCCCATCTACATCAAAGATTATTCCTTTGATAGAACTATTTAAACTAAATTTATTCATACTTTTTTATTTCATTCAAATTTTTCTTTAATATGTTTTGTCCAAGTAAATACATGGATATAATACCAATTACAGTTGTTGGTATATACCAAAGTGAATGAAATAGGATAGAGAAACTAAACCCAATATCTTTTGATATATTAAATAAAGAAAGCCCTTTTACACAGACAAATTGAAATGTACCTATATATCCAGGAGCAGAAGGATCATAACTCCCAAATTTATAATTCCAGTTAATAAAAGTGATTCCCAAAAACCTATATGGATATGAAAAATAAGCAGGGAAAACCACAAAAACAGCACCCACAATGCCCAACACATAAAAGATAAAAACAATGCACCTAAGATCCTAATACCTTTAATGCTTTCCATACCAGAAAAGATCATACTTATATAAAATTCTAAATTGATCTTAAATTTATTTTTAAAACGGTTTGGGACAAAAAAAAATTAGTAATTCAATACAGTTATTCTGAAATTTATACAAAAACAATAAAACAAGAAACAGGAAGATAAGAAGACAAAAAGTAAATCTCCCCAAATACATTGGCCATGTTGAATCAAGGTCCAAAATAAATGCAGTAAGGACAAAACAAGAAAGCCAAAATACATCTAACGCCCTCTCTATTATAATTGAAGAAAAGACCTTTGTTCTACTTATGTGCCATTCACTTCCAACAGTATATGCCCTAACAAATTCTCCAAGTCTTGCAGGCAATATGTTATTTGCCATGAGCCCCACCATTAAATGTAAAAAAAAGCCTGGATACAGATAGAGTATTATCTTGTAAAAGATACGACCACAAAATACTCCTTATATATAGACTAAACAAGAAGACAGACACAGCAATAGGAATAAACCTGTAATCTGCGAGCTTAAAAGCGTTCAATATATTATGGATATCAAGAGAATGTAAGGATAAGGCCAAAAACACCGCTGATAATAAAAGGCCCAAAAATTTTAGTTTACTAGACATGACTTTAAAAACTAAGGTCTATCCCTTAAAACAAATTCAACCTGTCTAAAGGTTTTAGCCCAGGCCATTGCTGCCACCTCCATTCCCTTTGCTGTCCAATGTACTCCATCCTTCCATATAAATTTGTGCCTATCACCACTTTGTTGTATTTCATTAAACACATAGGCCACGGGAATCTTATTTTTTTCTGGCCTCTTCAATTAATATTTTATTAAACATGGCCTCTGGTAGTGACCTGGGATCCTTAAACCCTCTTGGTGGGATAGTGCCTATTATTACTACTACTCCCTTTGATTCTGCTTTTTTTTGCTGTGTCAATTAAATCGTAAACCCATTTAAGATAGGTATCATTATCTTTTAATACACCCCTAACATTATTTGTACCAAACATAAGCAGCATAAATTCAGGCTTTACCCTGTTAAGTATTCTATTTTCCAAATTTTTCTTTCCCCAACCAGTAGTCATGCCCTCATAACCAAAAGCTTTCACCCTATATATACCTAGAGCGCCCACAGTAACTTGAGGATATAAAGTAGGAGCGGTTAGAGAATCCCCATACATAACAACAAGTCCTTTTTCTACTTTTCCCTTTCCCATCTCATGGATTTTTTTTACATGTTTTATATAGTTCTCTCTATCTACAATTAACTGATCTATATCACTTTTAATGGGAGTTGCAATACTTTTAACTTCAACAACATCTGACCACTCTCCAATATTATTTTGAAAATCACAAGCAAGTACCCTGTACTTATATATTCCTCTACCTACTGTTTTATCAATGTAATATGGACGATAATTTTCAGCAATCTTTTTAAACTTTCCTCCCTTACCAGATCTAGAAATCACATACACCATTGGAAATACGTTGTCATGAGCTACCTTCCATTCTAATTTAACCCCATCTCTTTCTGCATATGCCTTTAATCCCTCAACTTTAGATGGGGCACATGATCATCACCTCTATAAACAACAAAATTATCAAGAATTATACTCACCTCTCCGTCTTTAGGTTCTGGTCCCCAAAATCTTATATTGGTAAAATGAGTATCACCCCTAATATAACCACGATTTTTTGAATTATATCTAAATAAATCCACATAATATAGCACAGGAACCCATCTATTATCTGGCAAAAACCTATATCCATATGGGGTAGTATTATCATTTGCCTTTTTATCAAACATATTCAATGTGGCTTTTTTTTAAAATCATTTCCCTTTGCCATAAAGGCAATCTTAAGACCTTTGGATCCCTTTATGTCTAAGTCAACCATTGGACCAGACCATTTTTCTTTGCAAATTGTCAGAAGGGACTTCCCTGAAATAGAATCATTTATCATTTTTTTGTATCACTTTCCTTGAACCATGAAATCCTTTTTTTAGATTTATCAAAATCGTTTTTGTAATAGATTGTAATTCCATCTTCTTCCACAGGTGAGCTAACAGAGTTGTTACATGAAATTATAAAAAAAACACATACCAATAAACTCAACATACTAATGTACTTTGTCACTATCTTGCTCCTTTTTTATTTTCTAATTATACAACAAAACAACGCCCATCCAGGGCTCTATCTTTATTTTTTTAACATCCTCATACATTAATTTACCATGGAAATTCCCATCTCTGTCTACAGGTCCCCCACCAATTGGTATCACCTGTTTTACTCTCTTTTTAAACTCTACCTCATAGGTCTATTTGACACATTCACCCAAACCTCTCCCTTCTCATATTTCCTTTTATATAAGCCATCTCTAACCTGTAAATCTCTCAATGAAGAAATCAAAATTTTCTTAGGACAACCAATACTTATATCAAATTCTGGATACCACGATAATGCACCTCTATGAAAATAAACAACATAAGAGTAATTCCCTTTTATAAGCAAGTAACAAGCCAAATAATACATTCTTTTTCCAACATCTTCATCACTTTTTAGATATGACTGAAATATTACAATCTTGTCATTTTTAATGAGCCTAAGTGTCCTCTCCATGGCCATTTTCCAATCAACACTACTTTTGGTATCAAAGGCCCACTCTAGAAAGGCTCCTGAAGCTGTTGTATAGTAGTCTGTATCATCCCAGGTTGTAAATAATGCGCTGGTATTTGGAATAGCAGCATAGCCATGTTTTTCTAAGTAATTGGTGATATCTCTCATAAAATCTTCATAGGCTTCTTTCCAGGTCTTGTGACCTAGTTCTTTAAATTCTCTCGTTTTTGCTGAAGTTTTAGAGAGTCTTGGATCCAAATGAGATGCTTCATACTGCAACAAATCAATACTTGATGAGTCTAAAAAAACACCATTATATTCTCCATCTTGCATTTGCCTAAGTATAGATTTTTGCCAGTATTCCCTAAAATTTTTATTTCCAATATTCATAAGATATTTACCATCTGATCTAGAATACACCCTTTCTCCTTTTTCATTGTGCCAAAACCAATCCTCATGAGTAGTCACAAAATCCCAGTCATTCCCCCAATGTTCCCCATCTATGATAAATTTATGTCTTGGGTTTTGCTGCCAAATACCAAGATGATAATGAAGAACAACAAAAGGCCTTTTCAAGAGCCTTGTATAAAAACGTATTCTTCTGGAAGTTTTTAAGGTCAATTTTTGGCTCCCAACATAATGACTGGCAACAAAACGAACCTGCCTCTCACTCATTCTATTTGGTAGTTGATCCGTTATAACCATTATTTTACATGTTGTTTTAGGGAATCCAAATTTACCTTGAGCATTTGCTTTAATAGACCATAACATACAAAAAGAAATGACAATACAAATAGTAGCTAACAATTTTCTATCCATTTTTACTCCTCTCCGTCGATTTTTTATAGCTTAAATATATTTTAAGTGAGATTTTTATGTTTTAGCTAACCAAATATTATTCAAAAACTCAACACATTATTTTTAAAAATTCCAAGTATATTTTCTCAGATATTCTTTTCCACTCATGTTGCTTTGCCCATTTCTTTCCTTTCTTACCCATCCTTTCTCTAACTTCAGGATTAAGTATTAAATAACGCAAAGCATCTTTAACTTCTTCTCTACTCTTACCATTAACTACTATTCCTGTTTCTCCATCTCTAACAGCCTCTGGTTGTCCCCCAACATTTCCTGCAATAGAAGGGATACCAGCAGCTGCTGCTTCTAAAAATACAATGCCAAATCCTTCTATCATAGAACCATGTTTAATAGAGGGCATTATATAAATGTCTGCAAGATTAAAGGCCAAAATCTTTTCTTTTTCAGAAACAAAACCCAAAAAAATAAACTCTGTCTTCTATTCCTAAAGTATAAGCTAATTCTCTAATACGTTTTTCTTCCTCTCCTGATCCTATAACAATATACTCAATAGAATGTCCTTCCTTAATCAAATTTGACAAAACCTCTAAAACCAATTTATGATTCTTTCGAGGTTCCATACGGGCAACTGTAAGTAGTACTACACTATTTTTTCTTATTCCTAACTTGTTACTATAATCTAATACTTCTTCTTTAGGCACTTGATAGTCGCTAAAATTTACTCCTAAATGAAATACTTTTACTTTGGCCTTTGGAAAAAAATTCCAATACCCTCTTTTCTGTAAAAAAAACTATTAGCAATTATGAGATCTGCATTCTTTAAAATTAATTTAGTAAACAACTTATATTCTCTGCTACTATTAGCAACCAAAAATTCCTCTCCATGAGCATAAACAACCAATTTAATTCTTGGATTTAAGCATTTTGCAAATAAAGCAAAATAACCATCAGGAATACTCCTCAATATGTGCACACAATTAACAGACTTTTTTTATTAACCAATTGAGTTTTGTTACCTTAAAAAAAATTTTGTATTGATAGAATAGTTGGTGGGTATAAAGATAAATCCACTCTTTTTAAAACCAAAGAGGCATCTAAATGAGATATATCAAACTCCGCCTGCAAACTAGAAAGAGTTGTATCCTTAGAATAATCCTGTACAATGGCTAATACCTTTTCCGGCCAATTTTTATAAACATTATAAATCCAGAAATGTGCGCCCCCGATTTTCGGGAAAAAAATCAGTTGCTATGAGATAGTGTTTCATTAATTATTTCCTTAAGATCTTCTTAAAATTATAGTAAAGTCAACTTATTCTGTTTACTAATTTATTTTCATTGATTTATTGATGTAGATGTTGTTTTAAATTTATGTAAATATAATGGACTAATAAACAAAAATAAAAGAATATTTCATATATATGTAAACTTAAAAACATGGCACACACTGTAAAACCAAATAAAGAGACAAATAACGCCTCGGAAGTTAAGTACATAAAATCATCTTTATTTTTAAAATATTTAGAAGCCTTATTTAAGGTTTTAAACATTAAATAAAGTAATATAACCCAATTTATTCCTGCTAAAATTCCACATTCCGCTGATATTTGAAAAAAAAGTATTATGGGCCTCTCTAGGAGTTTTATCCGAATAATCAGAAAATGCAGTAAAGAATGAACCTAATCCAACTCCACAAAAAGGATTATCCTTTATCATCCGGACAGCTGCTTGCCATGCTTGGATTCGCGTCTGAGCTGAAGATTCTTTATTGTATTTTGTAATTGTTTCTGCCCTATTTTTCATAATGCTTCCACCTTGCCACTGGTAAATAAAGAAGAAAACCGGAATAAGAAGAAGGCCTAGAAACTTTTTTTGGAGAGCGCATTGCTGCAATAAATATTGTAGATACTATTCCTAACAATCCCCCTCTTGAAGCAGTCAAAAACACAGCATGCCAGGTAAAAGGAACTATACTCCAAAAAAATAATTCTTAATAACTTATTTTTAACTAACCAACCAAAATAATAAAAAAAATGGACCCCCTACTACGAACAACAGAGCAAAAACGTTTTCATCGCCATATGCACTTCCAATTGGGGATCGAGGTCCAGCCAATCTCAAAAAGAATACTCCAGACAAATACCGCATATTAGCCCAATAAGTTAAATATATAACAGAAAGCATAAAAACTACTATAAGGAAAAAAAACTTTTTTTCGGTTATCTATTAAAATCACAGCTACCGTGTAAAATAAAAAAATTTTTTGATAAGTTGAAAAAAAGTTCTTGAGAACCCAAGGGCAAACTTTTTGTCACATCTGAATATGGTCCTAACAAGTAAGAAAAAAATTATAAAAACATACCATACTAATAAACTCAAATTTATTGGACTTTTTAGTCTTGAATACTCAAGTTGTCCTGATAAAGTATTATATAAGCAACCAATTATCACAGCAATTGTCACAGTGAAAAAAAGGTCTACTAGGTACACCCCAAAACCAAATAAATTGTGGTCCAAGAATTACAATAAAATAACCCACAACAACCCCTATCCAAGGGACCACCAAAGACATGATCGAGGATCCATAGACTATTAAGTACCATAAAATTTTAGCCATACAACATACCAAAATTAATATTATTGAAAACTCTTAACGATTTTTTACCTTCCATTATTTTGATTTTTTAATTAAGTTAAGCTAGCCACCCAATTATATAAATTGTATACAGTACACAAAAAAAAGAGTCCGAAACAAGCTCTTAATAATATTGAATTGCTTAATTTTCTAAAAAAATAAAAAAAACAGGAGAGGCAACAAACAGGTACCAAAGAGAGAAATGCTCTTTGACCATAGGTATCACCCCAATCAAACCAACAAGAAGCCAGGTAAATATGAGAACAAAAAAAACTAAAAAAAATAGCAATGTACAAAATCTTATTTTTGTCTTTTGTAAATAGCAAAAAAAGTAGTTATTACAAAAGAAATTAAATAAATAGGATGTGTAATAAATGCTCCATTTTTACCAAATAAATAAGTAAATAAATGAGGATTAGTCCATGAAAAAAAGCTTTATGTCATGATAACGGGTCTGATACGCATTAAAAACTAGTTTATTATAATCAATGGACCAAATAAAAACCTGTAGTAAATAAGCTAGTAAAATTGCAATGCTAGCCATCACAACTATTTTAATAGCAGTAAAAAAATTGTCTAGAATAAATATACCTATATAAAATAGGCATTAATAAAACAATATAAATAGCATCTGTAGGACGGACTAATGTTAACATAAATAAGGACAAACATAAAACCATTAATGAAATCAAATTCTTATTATTATGCTCATGTAAGTTTAACAAATAATATATATAAATAAATCCCCATATAACAGAACATATATGATTCATATTAGGATATATTGTTATATAGTAAAAAAAAATTTGATCCTAAAAAAAAATGTATAGAACAAAAATAAGAGCCAAAGCCTATCGCGGTTCGATGATAAATATTTTTTTGTAGTGTAAACGACAAAAGACAAAAAGTAAAAATATTTGCCATAAAAAAAGGAGATATCTGAAAGATTGCTTCATAACCTGATAAGTGGGCATAAAAGAATTTTAAAATTAAATATAAAAGTAAGTAAGGTATTAAGTTAGTTAATGTCCACCCAAATGTATAATTATTGTGAATTTTGTCGATTTTCTGTGTTTTTTTTAATTCAGGAAAACATTCTGGATGTGTAGTGAGTTCTAACAATTCATTAGAAATATCCAAGTCCTTATCAAAAACTAACGATCTTAATTGGGCATAATAAACTTGACCATCCGATCCTCTGACAAAATCTCCATAATAATGAAAACATCTCAAGCCTGCTAAAAGTAAAATAAGAAATAACATGTAGAACCACCCATCTAACAACTTACAGTAACTTTTAAATAAAAAAAATTTGTTTCATCTGCCATAATCTTTTATTGTTTTTGATATATTGAGATTACGTGATTATAAACTCTTAATACATTCGTTACATGGCGATCAATAGAAAAAAAATTCTTTACAACGTTGATAAGCAACTCTTCCCAACATATCCCTTAAAGAAGAATTTTCAATTAATGTAGCTAGGGCCTTGGAAAGATCTTTAGGACTTTTGGGTGGAACTAACAGCCCTGTTTTTCCATCAACAATCATTTCAGGAATACCTCCTACCTTAGTTCCAATTACTGGTCGGGCGTGGGCCATCGCTTCTAATGTGGCATTTCCCAAAGGCTCAATATGACTTGGCACAGTAACTAAATCTACTGCATCTAACCAAAAATCTACATTTTTCTGAAATCCCCTGAAATCCACCTTTACTCCCAAAATTTCGGCAAGTCGTTCCATTTCCTTTCTATAACTTCCACTATGCTCGAGATCCTCTCCTATCACAACCAAATATGCCTTGTTTTTTAAATCCCCTTTTAATAGTTTCCAAGCCTGGATAAGATCCTGTATACCTTTTCTGTAAATTATCTGACCTGCAAATAACACAATAATCTTATCTTTGGGCAAATTCAGCAATTCCCTAAGCTGTAATTTCTTATAATAATCTATTTGTTCCGGGATGGGAAGTCCGTCATAAACAACATCTCCTACTTGATATTTCAAAGGGGGAAAAGCTTCTTCTAAATCTCTACGAAGTGCATCTGAAACAAATATATGATATTCAACTCCAAATTTTAAAAACCACTTTATTGCCTCTCCATTGAATATATATCTATGATGGCATATGCGAGGAATTTTTAAATATTTAGCTGCAAAACTAACAAATTGAAAACTAGGCAAATCATTGACGTGCAGTAGATCAAATCTTTCCTTTTTTTAAAAATAAAAAAAAACTTAAGAGCAGCATAAATATAGAAAAAAAAGATTCCATTTAGAAGTAAAGGGTAGAGGCATATACACCCATTTTACTCCATTTTTGGAAAACCTCTCTCCAACTTCATTATTTGATCCCAATACACAAAGAACATTACATCCACAAGATTCAAGTCCTAAAGCTAAACGTTCCATTGCTACTTCTGCCCCACCAATGAAAGGTGCTAAACTAACTAATAATATTTTCATAACCCTTGACTAACTCCTTATAGTGACTTTCCAATTTTGGTAGAATTTTTTTCAGAAGTAAAATGTTTTAAAAATCTTTCACGAGCCATATCAGACAATCTAGATCTTAATATATTATCTTTAGCAAGCATGCAACATGCCTCTGCAAGAGATTGTATATCATTTTGTTTTATTATCACTCCTGCATTACCAACTACTTCCTTAATAGCAGGTACGTCAAACGCAATCACTGGTACACCCAATGCCATAGATTCGAGAACAGACATCCCAAATGTTTCATATCTAGAAACTGAAATTGTCGCTGTATTTGAAAGCATTAATTTAAAAACATCATCAGAGTGTCCCACAAATCTAAGTAAATTATCAACTTGCTTTTTTTTACATAGCTCAACACAGTAATTATAGTAATTAGGTTCTTTAGCTCTGCCTACTACGTAAATAGGATAATTAACTTTTTTATTTTTAAACAGAATAGCAAGATTGATTAGATGCTCCTGTGCCTTAATTTTCTGTATTGATCCATAACATCCGAAATTGATATAATTTTTTTTTATAAGATATATCGTCAGTATAAGAGTCAAACAAAGAAGAGTCTAGGCAATTATGTAGAGCAGCAAGTTTTTTTTTCATCAATTGTGTCTAGTAATTTTCTTTTTTTTCTTCCTGTAACAATGAATTTGAAACAAAGAATAGTAAACTCGGCCTATATTTTTTTTTTAAAAAGCCATGCATAAAAATCCTTGTTGAAATGAAAACGAATATGGACTACTGCCGGTACTGACAATACGCGACAAACATAACGCGATAAATAGTAAGATGATTCAGAATTACAATGAATAATATCAGGTTTAAATTTTAAAACAATCTTGAATAACTTTATTAAGTTTAAGAAAAAGTTTAAGTTATTACTAATTGTTGTATTAAGAGGAAAATAATTTGTGTTTAGTGTCTCTTGTAAAGCATAACTCAAAGTCCCATTTAAAGGACAACAGGCTCCAATTTCCCATCCTTTTTCTAAAAAAATAATTAATCCAAGTCAACATTACTCGATTTCCAGCTTCAGCCGTATTGGTTGCTGAAATATATAAGACTTTCATCTCACTAGACCTCCCTCTATTTCCTTCAGTACAAGTGTCGCATTGCTCATTTCGATCCTTCTTAATTCTTTATGGAATTATAGAATATAACTTATCCTTTGCTTTCTAAGAATGTTAAATTCATTACATTCTTCCTTTGTTTGCCTTATGGCAATTATTCCTCTTCATACCTACACATAACCTATCCTTAAGTCTGGGAAAAAGAAATACAATGGAATAAATAAAACCAATTTATTTTTTATTATATCCAACAAAAATATAACCGTTTACTAAATTAAATACAAATTCCACTACAATTGGTACAAATTTTAAATAAAAGGCCCTAAGCCCTTGAAAATGACACCACCATATATATTGTAGCTTTAATATAGCAAACAACTATCCAATGTAGCACCAAAAGACTAAGTAAAAAAAATTTGCTCTATGCTCTATCAACAACACTCTTTCGTTAAAATTGCTACAACAGGAACAACCACTTTGTCCCAATTATATTTCTTTGCTTCTTCCAAACAGCCCTTTTTGCGCTCTACGTGAGGTATTGACAACAATTCTTTTACTCCAAAAGCCATCTCTTTAGGACTATGCCCCACTATTCGTCCAGTCACAGAACCAGGAGTGATAAACTCTCTAAAATATGGATGGTCAAAACATACTACACTTCGACCTAATCCCAAACTAGCCATCAACGCCCCACTTGTAGTAATGTTGTTATAAGGTAACAAAATAATATCGCATAATTTAATCATTTCGGAGTACTCTTTATCAGACAACTTCCTAGGAATTAATGTTACATTATTAAGAGCACAGATTTCTTTTTTTAATATTGGAAAGATAATTAGGACAATAAGGTGTTCCAGCAATGATAAGATGAGTGTTTTCTAAATATTTAATCATTTCAATAGCCAGTAGATGTCCACGATAAGGACGAATAGCACCTATAATTCCTAGAACTGGTTTATTTTTTTTCTATTAAATATTTTTTTTCTAATAGTTAATCTGTCTTCATTACACTTAAAATATTCCCCAAAATTACCATGAGGCATAATTACTACCTTAGATTTAGGTTTATATTTTTTTATTATATATTCCTTAGACCAGCAGCTATGAACTATTATCAGGTCGCATAACTTAATAAGAATTCTATAGCCTAATTCATCTAAAAATATATCTCTATCGTGCCTCCTATGATTATGAACAGTCCATATTATAAATTTATTTTCTTGTTTTGCCTTTTTTTTAAAAATTTGTATAAACCTATTATTAATCTAATGCCCTTAAAATAAGAATCTCCCCATAAATATTCACACCAGTGGAAATGAATACCTGTTAAACTCTCTTCATTAAGAATATCATCATTAAAGACTTCGCTTTCCATGACCTCTATACCATATTTTTTTTAAGGGCATTAGAATAACATTCTAAATAGGCATGCCATCCCCTAGGAATTGTTTTAAAAACCAACTTTTTTTTTATATTAATCATATCAAATTCAAATAAAGCTCTTCAAACTTTTTACAATTTACTTCTTCACTAAATTTTTTTAATTGCGTAATCTCTATTTGCTTAAATAGTATACCCTTTCCCTTCTGCAAAAATCTTCCGTATCACTGATAAAAACTGTTTTATATCATCACCTTTCACCAAAAACCATATGGTGTTCCTCCTATAAAAAAGTCTCCCAAAACTTTTCTAGTAAACATTGAGTCAAATTTAACATAGCTCTCTCTATGTTAATAGCATTTAATATTTCTTCAACTTCTTCTACTACAAAAACTTCTTGATAACCTCGATTTGATTATTCCAATATGTTATAAAAACTAAACACTTTTTTTCACTTTTCCATATTAATACTAATAATCATGATTCAATATACATCAAACGCTGCAAAGCAGTTTTGACCCATTCAATGCCTGTACCATCCCACATGGGATTTTGATATAATTGTACAGACCAATAATTAAATCTGATAGAGTAGGACAAAAAAAATATAAAAATTTTTCTAGCACTAGGATTATTAAGTGTCTTCTCCTTTTAGTATGTCAATGCAAACTCTTTGATGCACTTTTCCATATTTTGCAATGGAGGTGTTAACCATCAGCTAGAATAGTGAAAAATAATTAAAAGATTAGCTTCTTCAACCAATTTCTAAAATATTCTTTTAAGAGCCCTTTTTCTGTCTGATAGCATTGCCATTTTTTTTATATATTCATTTCTTGAAAAGAAAATGCAACTTATAGTCTTTAAGTAAAGAGTAATGAGACGCCTAATTCTCCATCTTGGCATTCCAAAGAACAAGGCTACATTTTTTTTCTGAATAACATTCGGTAATTGCCAAAAACCGACCCTGAGCTTCGTAGTATTCGCGAATATATTTTCTTGAAAGCCTTTCCTTGGTTATAAAATGTTTAACTCTAGCGGTGGGTATCCAAATTCCATACCACCCATCTTTTAATAGGAAACGGAAAAAAAGTTGTTTCTTCTCCTCCTATCAAGCTATGACCCTTTCTCCCTAATTCAGGTCATATTTTATTTTCTGATAAATGAATTGTTTGACAGCCATATTAGCACCAAAAGGTTATTTTCGCATTATCGATGACCAATTCCTTAAAGCTGATATTGCGACAGGCATAAGCCGTTTCAAAGATAGAAAAATTTTGTTGAATCCATTTTGGGGGTCGGGTCTCAAACCAAGGCCCAATTGGACCTCCAAAAAAAGCAGCATCAGGATATTTATTAAAGCCTTTAACATATTCAATAAGCCAGTATTCATCTACTAACACATCGTCGTCGGTCCATATAATATAGTCCCCTTTGGCTTCACTAATAGCTCGATTGCGTGCATGAGATAGCCCTTGTTTGGGTTCAAAAATATGTCTGACTGGTAATCGTCCTCCAAATTCATTGACTACTTCCTCGGTATTATCTGTGGAGTTATTGTTAACTACCAGGAGCTCCCAAGATATGCTCTCTGGGTGTCTGAGCTTAGTCATTTGCTCAAGAGTCTGGCGCAGCAGCTTTGCCCTATTCCATGTGCAGATGGCGATGGTGATGTTCATAGCTGTTCCTTCTTAAAATATAATAAGTTGTTTTTAAGAGAGGCTGTATTAAGGGTATCCTTTTCTTTGTCAGTAAAATAAAACTTTGGTAAGTGATCCCATGTAATATTCCTCTTTTTGGACTCTTCTCTCCTTTTCCATGGTATTGAAGCATATTCAATAAAGATTTTATTCACAATAGCACCTGATTTAACTATGACTCCCTTTTGTTCATACAGTGCAGTTGTCTCTTCAAAGACAGTCATTACCTTGTAGATCACATGCTTTGTAACAGCAATTAGTGGTCTAGTGAGGGATAGTATTGTCTATATCCATTCCCCCAAAAAAAACTTGAAGATAATTATGTATATTAATTTAATATATAATATAACCAGTCATATCAATAATCTTACCTTATTTAATTCTCTTTATTTTATTGAAGTTTCACTTTATTATTCTGCTGCAACTCACTAGAAACTGGCATATAGATACTGTTTAGCCTTTTAATCATCATTAGCTTGGTTTATTTAAATGCAGGTATGATTTCTTTATGCTTTAAACGATTAATCGTATATAATCTAAAATAAATAAGAGCTCCCTTTAACTCATAAATATTGCGCTCCCAATCTAATTTAGATATTGACCACCACCAATGTTTTAAATACAGATACCTTGATTTCTTGTTTAAAAGCATAGAAGCATAGTAAGCTCCTCGCCCTAAATGATAACTTCGCACCAAAGACTGTATTTGTTCTTTGCTCCTTCGACCATGGTGGTGTTTAACTACAGGACCTGGGAAATAGCCCCCGGTAAAACCTGATGCTGAGGCGCGTGCAATAAATTCAACATCTTCTGAAGGAAGGAGCGTTCCTGCTCCCAAAAGTTCATTAAATCCACCAATTCTTTTAAAAATTTTTTTTTCTAAAGCCCATATTAGCTCCATGAATTAAACCAGCAGGTATAAATGTATTTGGCCTTATTAATTGTACTTCATTTTTGTATTGTACAGTTATCATATAATCTTTGGGATCATATAGAACTACTCTGCCGCCGAAATATGATATTTCTGGTGAGTTAAACACTTGTGCCACGTGCAAGAGATAATCAGGTTCTGGATAGCAATCATCATCTGTAAATACAATTATTTCACCGCTGCTATAACGTATTCCACTATTTCGTGCACGTGCCAATCCAGGTATTGATTCATATACAAATCTGACATTTATAAGAGGAGAACTGTGGATAAATTTTTTTTATAATATCAGCAGTATTATCTGTGGAACCATTATTTACTAAGACAAGTTCCCACTCACACGGCACCTCCATCTCTGACAGTGCATTTAGACAATGGTTTAACGCCGTGCCTCTATTTCGGGTGCAAATTATTAGACTTATTAACGGTCCTTTTCCCATAACCTTTTTAGTAACCACCTCGTTTTCCATAAGATGAAGTTCCCTTTAGCTTCCCTAATAGTTCGATTGCGTACATGAGAGAGTTCTTGTTTGGGTTCAAAAATGTGTCTAACGGGTAATCGTCCTTCAAATTCCCTGACTACTTCCTCGGTATTATCTGTGGAGTTATAATTATTTTAACTACCAGGAGTTCCCAGGATATGCTTGGGGGTTGTTTGAGCTTAATCATTTGCTGAAGAGTCTGGTGCAGCAGCTTCGCCCTATTCCAGGTGCAAATGGCAATGGTAATGTTCATAGCTGTTCCTTTCTAAAATATAAAATTATTTTTAGGAGAGGGATGCCTCAAGGGCATCTTTTTCCTTATCAAAAAAATGGATATTTGCTTAGAAATGCCCCCATGCATCTAAAAAATAACCCATTCCCCCATACGAATTATTGAATGCCAAAACTCGCCCGGTTAGATTCCCATGCTTTTCATAACTGTTTTTTTTATTTTCTTACACACTAGCTTGAATTTTTATTAACATATTTTCATCCGGATAAAAATTTTCTTTGTATAATTTTTCAAATCCGAAATGCTGCAATATATACAAACCCTTCTCTATTATCTCAGTTGGAATTTCATCTTTCCATGATGAAATAGGTGACTTACCAGTAAAAAAACAGCTATCTTCACCTGCAACTCTACTTGGTCGGTTAATAGCTTCATTTAATTTAATTTCATTTATAATGATATGTGATTTTTTTTATAAATTTGAATATTTTTTTTTATTTCTTTTATGGGATCCGAATAAATATTTTCATAAAAACACACATAAATAGTGCCTAATTTAAATTGTCTTAAAGGAATATAATTAATTATACACCAAATTAATATTTGATTTAACAAAAAAATTCCGTTTTTCACTAATTTCTAAAATGAGATCTTCAAATTTTGAAAGATGATCAATGTACAAATCTGTTTGTTTCAATAAATCGCGTGGTTCATTGAACCAGAACCAATTCTTTTTTTTTAAACTTAGAAAGCGCTACAGCAAAAGGATTCCTAATCAGAAGAATTGGTTTGACCTCCGGGAAATGACACATTAAAGCATAGCTAAATAAATTTGCAAATATATCCTTTATAAGGATTCCTTCGTATAATATTTTTGTATTTTCAGAATCTACTCTTCTATGAAAAAAAATTTCCACTAAAAACATCTCTTGCAAATCGTATTAAATTATCATCTAATTTGCCTGGACAAACATATTGATGAGGGATTAAAAATTTGCTCTACTAACAAATTTGGGATGAAATGGTTCAAACATCACTCTATATTTCTTGCTAAAGTTAATCAGATTACATACCCATGTAGTGCCACTTCTCCCATCACCAATTAGCCATATAATATCATTATAATTTTTTTAGATAATAATTTAGTTTAACTACGGTTCTAATTTTTAAATTTTCAACATCATCTCTTATATTTTTAAGACTTAGCATTATCATCAATAAAATCCCTCTCCAGTCATTAAAACTTTTGGACTGTCTTCATAGTAAAAACAATCGATTATAATCTTAGGGATTACTTCATCCATGCTCCCAATAAAGCAGCCTTTGATTCTTGATTACTAGATTAAAGAGTTTTTTTAAAATCCAATTGGCCTGAGGGATAACATTGGAGCGTAAGTTCCCACTATAAGGACTTTCCTTTACTACATGAAAAGTTACACAATTACGCCACGCCTCAATTTCGCGATCATTAGCATCGCCGAGCCATGCAGTTATAAAAAAAAGTGCCTTCTGTAAGGCTAGGTAAGGCACAAACAAACAAATAGTACTTTTTTTGACTAGTTGGTAAAAAAAAATGTCCATAATCTTGTGATCTTAAATGGTAAATGCATTGTCCAAATTGATTTTTAATTAAAAAGCTAAAACAGAACTTAAAATCTACCCCATTCAGGGTAGCAATTATACCTAATGGCTCGCAATATTTAAAAGTCGATTTAATGTGAAATTTATCATCAACAATTTTAACAGATTCAATAAAATAATTTAAAGAATAATCGGGTCTTCTTGCAACGCCCAATGGAGTCTCTTTTGCAAGAGAATTAGAATAAAAGTCTAAAGCTCTATGAACAGTTCCAAGAAATACAACCTTTCCTTTATTTAATACTATTCCTTTATTGCATAAATTAGCTACCGCAGCCATATTATGACTCACGAACAAAACCGTTCTGCCACCCTTTGCCACTGACTCCATCTTCCCCAAACATTTTTTCTGAAACTCAGCATCCCCAACAGCAAGAACCTCATCCACTATCAAAATTTCAGGATCTAAATGGGCTGCAACTGCAAATGCCAAGCGCACCATCATTCCAGAGGAATACCGTTTTACAGGTGTATCCAAAAATTTTTCCACACCAGAAAATTCTACTATTTCGTCAAATTTTTTTATCTATTTCTTTTTTTGGTCATACCAAGAATTGTGCCATTCATATAGATATTTTCACGACCAGTTAGTTCAGGGTGAAAACCAGTGCCAACTTCTAACAAGCTCCCTACCCTTCCCCTTATTATTACCCGACCCGATGTTGGTTCAGTAATCCTTGAAAGTATTTTCAAAAGGGTACTTTTCCCAGCACCATTTCTACCTATTATACCAACCACCTCACCCTGTTTGACCTCAAATGATACATCCTTAAGTGCCCAAATTATATCTTTAGATTTGTCACTATTATGAAATTTAGTTAGCTTCCTGAGCGACATAAAATTTTTTTATAGGTGCTTTAAACCAGGAAAATATGGTTTGTACAAGAGTGTCTGGCCTCTCATCTTTCAAACCAATGCGATAAGCTTTGCTTACATTTTCAACCTTAATTACTGTGTCTGACATAAAAATTCACTTCCCACTATTTTTTGGTAGTTAAGCTACATCTGCAAATATTTTTTTGTCTTGAACTAAAATATAAAATACCAGTAAAAGCTAAAGTAAAAGCCGATACCGTTCCAATCGCAATCCAGGTCCATGGCATTGGTATTGTACCTAAAAGTGCTGATCTAAAACCTTCTATTACCCCTACCATGGGATTTATTGCGTAATAATTTCTTAATGAGTCAGGGATCGCAGTGGTAGGATAAACCACAGGTGTTGCATACATAAATAATTGCACAATAAAATAAATTGAGTAGTTTACATCTCTGTATTGTATTGCAAGGGCAGTAAACCATAAACTAAATCCCATTGCTGTCAATATCAAGTTAATCATCAATATTGGAAGAAAAATTATATTTGTTGTAGGAAATATTTTATACCAAAACATTAAAAGCAATAAAAAGAAAAAAAGCTATTATAAAATCTAATAACCTTGCAACTATATAAGATATAGGCAAAATAATTCTAGGAAAGTATACCTTTTTTTTAACATATTGGCATTAGCTACTAAACTATTGGTGCCCTCAGTTAAAGAACTAGCAAAATAGGTCCATGGAACTAGAGCTGTAAAGCTAAATATTGCATAAGGTACTCCATTTGAATCTATTTTAGCCAATCTACCAAAAATTATCGTATAAACTACCATTGAAAAAAAAAGGTTGAATAATAGCCCATCCAATTCCAATGCTTGACTGAGCATATCTAGTGCGTATATTTCTCCATGTCATAAAATAAAAAAGGTCCCTATATCTCAACATCTCCTTTAAATCTATTAGACCGAGACCACGCTTTGGTTCTATGATTATTTCATCTTTCATTTGCTTTTTCATAAAGTGATGACTCCCAAAAGATTCAGTAAAGTTAATTTGTTACAACTACACCTAAGACGCCCGGAACTACAGAACTCTATTATTTTTTTTAACCAACTAAAATTATTATATCTTACTCTAAGCTAAGGGTCAACTTAATATCCCTTTCACAGTCCCCAAAGACCTGGCCAAAAAAATACACAAAGTAAAATTTTAATATAGTCACAAATGCAATATCCTTTGATATTCTGGCCAATCTTATAGAATATATAGCTATAGGCAATATAGAAAGGGAAAAACAACCCATAGCTAAGAAGCCTTTTTTTCATAAACAATCCAATAATACACAACAAAAACCCAATTAATATCCACATAGGAGTTATTATACTTGGAATCTCTTTCAATGTTATTTTTCTTCCCTTAATTGACCTTATATTCCCCTTTGCCCGCCATATTTCTTTTTTTTAAAAAGTTCCTTATAATTTTTATCTTCACCTAAATGAATAAAGAAAGCCTTTGATGTACAGTACATCTTTCCCAATTTATTTACCCTATCACAAAAATAATAATCTTCACATGTAATTATATCCTCAGGAAAGCCTCCACACCTAAAAAAAATCTTCTCTTCTTAGAAATAAATTCCAGCCACCTGTAAAATCAATAAATCTATCCGCCTTTACACTATTTAAAGCAACCCGAATTTTTTTCAATATCTGTAGGATTATCACTTGCAACCTGAGGGGCGCAGACCATTTTCAAATTTTTGCTTCAATCTCTTCCAACATTACCTTGATCCAATTGGAGGACAAAAAAAACATCGGCATCTAAAAAAGCAAAATATATGCCCTTGGCAACAGACGCCCCCTTATTTCTCAGATATGAAATAGTTTTATCCTCTGACTCATAGAGAATATGAATTTTAAATGGGTATTTGCTTATATTTGAATATAATTTTTTTATTTTGCGTCACTATTATAACTTCTATTTTTGTCAAATCAAACTCTTGAAATTGAATGCTTTCCAAAGTTTTTTTCAAGCAGCCCCTCTCGACCTTTGTGGGGGATGATGAAGGAGATTATCACCTTAATATTACTATTACATTCGCAATTACTCATATGTCTGTCTTTTTTATAACAACTTTTTATACTCTGTTAATTTCCATTAAACATAAATCTAGAATCACAATAAAAAAGAGGGGTTTTTATGCCCCTCTTTTTAAACCAAATAAACTCAATCTTCAAGTTAGTTATACTTTACTTTCTCATTTTTCTCCTACCAACACCAACTATTCCTATTAACCCTGAACCTAAAAGCAACATAGTGGCTGGCTCTGGTAGAGGATAGAGCACAGCTGGGTCGTTAATAGCGAATTCCCAAAGCCTATTAGTACCAGAAGAGTCTACCGCTCCAAGAGAATTTATTTTAGAGATTTCACTATTTAGGAAGAACTCTACAAGAACATCTCGTGGAGTTCCATCAGGATTAGTTTCATTAGGATCATCTATAGCTTTAAACATTTCTCCACCAGGAGTATTAAGGGCTGCATTTTTTTATAAAATTAAGTCCACCATAAGTGGAGCCTACTTTAGAGTTGGTGCTGGGTATTTGTATAGGTGCTAAAGAATACCAATATCCCCCTGTACTATCACCATCCGTACTTGGATTAAATCCCAATGACCACAAAACAGTTCCATTGGTAGCTGATGCCACTCCTGTAGAAACATTTGTATTGTCGAAATCTGGGGTTGGATCTTCATATACTCTAATCACTTCACCTGTACTCACATCAAGAATTTGATTTGGATCGTAAGTAGGTGCTCCAAAAATGATCACATCATCAGTAGCATCATTTGGATCATTCTCTTTAACTTGGTCCACTTCAAGCACAAAGTAGGCACTTATTTCACTATAAGGTAAACTACTCCCTGTTTGAGCTGTTGGGTCTGTTTTTGAATAAAGTATATCATTTACTGTCATAACACCCCAAAAAAAGATCTCCTGGAGCAACCTCGTCATTGGGAGTGGTACTATTCACCTTATCAAAAACTTCTACTCCCCTAAAAAAAAAGACTATTGTAGGCCATCGGCTCAAGATAGAGAGCTTGAGCACTTCCTCCTAAAAAAAACCACCCTACCGCCATTAATAAAAAAAACATTTAATATTTTCTTCTTTATCATACATTCCTCCCTGTTAATTTAATATTTTTTTTAATTGTAACTTAGTCATAAAAAAAGGTGGATCTCTTTTAAAATTATCAATCTTTTTTTATCATTATTACTAACTCCTTTTATCATCTAGATAAAAATAAATGCAAATAATATACCTAAAAAGTTAAGATCTTCAAAATATCTAGACAAGATAATTGATAAACTATAATTCTATATGCCTTCTCAAGTATGGCCCCAATATCTCAGTTATAGTTAATGGTATATTTCTCCATACTTTAATAAGCAGATTTCTCATCTCAGACTCACTGATTCCTTGTTTCACCACCCTTTTTGACCAAGTATACCAAAATAACCCTTTATCTTCTGCCCCCACTGTTTTTTTAAACCTATATGTCCCTTCGCCAACAGTAGATCTTCCAAAGTCAAAATATTTAAACCCATTATCACATGCATATCTTAACATTTCCCAGTAAAGGAGCATATTGGGGCTTAGGCGACTATATTCCCTTAAGGAAGAAGCCCAGGGGTTGTACACTGTATCCTTAAAACCTAAGATCAAACTGCTGGCAACAGGTATTTCATCTTTATAAACTGCAAATATTTTACACTGTGATGCAAAATATTTCACACTATTTTTTTATAATCTCTTTTGAATGGACTGGGGAACCCAAATACCTCATATTCCATGAAAAGACCTTGTAAAAATCATCAACTAGCTCTAATCCCCCAACTTTAGCCTTTAATCCTTCTTTTATAGGCCTTCTTATTTGACTGCGCAGCTTTGACTTAAATGACTTAAATAAATCATCAGAGGTCTTCCCAAGCTCAAGGACGAGCCTTACCTTGTCCTTTTTTTACAAAGGTATGAGGATAAGCTTTGCTTTCTACTAACTCAAATGAATCAAGTAAACCATCTTGGCGAAGGGTTACGCTCTTTATTTTTTTCTTTATTAGCTAACTTGAGCACATGCTCAATTAATGCCTTTTCAATTTCTCTATCCTTTGCCAATACCCCACCTAAATCAAAAAAAAGGAATTGATGTGAACTTTTTTTATCAAACCATATGCATTTATTTTCACAATTGGCAAGATACCCAATATTTCAAAATTATTAGATATTGCAATCAAATAACATCCTTTATGGGAATAGGTATCCTCTATCACCTTTTTCCAGTTGTATAATTGATACACATTTGAATGGGGATGATTTACGACAAACCTATCCCACTTATCTCTATATTCATCTGTTGCTTGAGTTATTTTTATTTCCATGAAAAAGCCTTTTTGATTAAAACACAAAATATTCTATACTACCTACTGACTTACTTTATAACAATTTCTCTAGTCCTCAATATTTTCTCTAACATAGCTCATTTTTTTTAATTCAAATTGAACCCTTTCTGATAAAAACATCTTGAGTAAAGATTGGTAAGGGACATCCTTCTTATTTGCTAAAAATTTCAGTTCATCTAATAGGTATTCGGGCAAACGCAATGATATGGTCTTTAAGGAAGGTTTCAAATTCGGAAGTACCAATTCTTCTGCATTATCCCAGTCTATATAGTCAGTAGAGTCATTCATTGACCAAAATTCCCTTTCTTCATCTTCGTTCTTGAATTTAGGAAGTTGTTTTTTTCATTATAACTCCTCAAAAATTTTTCTTTCTTTTCTGCTCATATCTCTCGCTGAAATTATCCTTATTTTTTTTGTTCCTAACTGTAAACACCACAAAAAGTTTTCGCCCTAAGCTGTGACCCCTAATGCATAATATCTGTTTTCGCTACTTGAATGTTTTACATCACACTAACTGTTAGATACCTGATAGTATAGAATAAATTAAAAAAAATATTTCATTTTTGAAATTTAAATAGCTCAGTTAATTTATTTAGATGTGAATCCCAGGAAAAATTATCTATAACATAAGACCTGGCCCTTTTGCCCAATATATCACTAGGATTAGATAAGAGGTAAGAAATTGACTTAAAAAAAATTCACTTTTATTATTTGCAACCAATACCTGAACCTTATCCTTTGCCCATATGCCTCATTGGCCTCATTGGTCAAAACAACACTTTTCTCCATGGCCATGGCCTCAAGCACCTTGTTTTGTATTCCCCTTGCTATCATTATTGGGACAACCACAATATGGGCAATATCATAATATGGCCTCACATCGTCAACAAAACCGGTTACAAATATGTCATTTTTTTTGTGAAATTTTATTATCTCATCACTGGGATTTCTACCAACTACCAAAAACATAGATCTCTATTTTGTTTTTTTACTTCATTATAGACAGAATTTATAAACCATAAGACTGCATCAATATTTGGCTTATAATCCATTGCTCCAACAAAGATAATTATCTTTTTATTTTTTTATAAAATCTTTTATATCCTGAGGCAGTAAGTCTATCCTATTTTTATTTGGAACAAAAAAAATTATAATCAACCCCATTTGGAATTACATGAATATTTTTTTGCTTTATTAAACCTTGCTAAAAATAAATCTTTTTCTACCTTTGAAATAAAGATTGATATGTGGAATTTTTTTATTTATTCTTTTTTTCATACTCAAGCAAGCTCTTACTTTCATATCTATATATTAAATTTTTTTGGGAAAATAGAGTTTTTTGAATATTGATACCACTTATGGGAATCCAAATCACAGTAGTCCATAACAAGTAATGGATTATTCTTTAAATAATCTTTGACCCTAAATATATATTCAGCCATTACAGAACAAAAACAAAAAAAACCACGTCAAATTTTTCTCTATTTAGAAGGGAGTTGATTTGGTGTTGCAATTTTTTTAGAATAAAAATAATTAACTGAGATTGGTTTTCTATTTTTTATTGATTTAAGCAATGAAACTACCTTTTTTTTGAGGAGGAATAAATTCTAAAAAAACAGGATCTACAATACTTTGTTATTGAATTTTTGTATATTAAATCATTTTTGGTGTCGCATAGAGTAGCAATATATAATTCATTCTCTTTAGATAGATACTTTATTTGATTAAATGTCCTGATCTTGTCTCCTTTATTTGGAGGATACGGGATTCTATGGGCAAGGTACAAAATCTTCATTTAATTTATGGTCTTTGATATTAACTCGTCTATATTTTTGACAATTTCATAATCAGAACTCTTAAATTTAAGACCACATTTGACTATCTTTAAAAAACTAACAGGTCCATTGGGTAAAATTCTTGTATAAACAACCTTGCACTTCACCCCTTGTATAAAAATATCTTTATCAGCTGAATATTTCTACTTCATATGTATCTGAATTGCCATTTAGAAAGATTTGGTGCATGTTAAATAAATATTTAAAACTGAGTCCACCTCTGCTTATGTCTATTACGTTTCCAACAATATATTCACCATTATATTTTAGAGATGAAAAAACCTTCCTTTTAGGCTGCAATCTTGGATATTTCCGTCTTTCTCTGGCTCTTTTGATAACTTCTTTATTTGATAGTGAATTCATTTTTAAGCTCCTATGGATTATAAACCTTTTTATTTAATAATTTTGAACATGAAACAAATTTTACATCCTTTTTGGACTTAAAATAAGAACACATTTTTTTTCAAACCATTAAATGTCCTATTTAAATTAACATAATGCCTAAATTTATGATTTAAACTAAGTTGACTTAACCTTGGTTGACCAGGGTCAATCTCCCATGGATGCATATAAAACACATACCATCCTTTTGTTTTAATATATTTTTAACTAAAAATTTAAATACAAACAAAGGATAAATCCTGAAATATGCCCCACCTCCTGCAGGAAGTACTATATTTTTAAAATCAAAATTTGATATGGGTATCTCAAATATTCCAGTATGGAGTTGAAAAATCCCATCTACCTCCCTTTGAATTAAATCTTTTCCCAATTCCCCGTATCTGGAATTTAATCTAAAGGAGTTGTAGCTTGAGTCATATACATATCCTAGTTCCTTTAGTAAAGCCAAAAGATCTTTGCATATACTAAAGTTTGGAGCCCTAAACCCTAATACCCTTACCCCTGTTATGTCTTGCAATAATTCCTTTGACCTTAATAATTCTTCCCTTAATTGGAAAAATCTTACTTCTGAACAAAGATTATGCCAAAAACCATGGCTAGCTATTTCATGTCCATTATCATAGATCTTCTTAATTAGATTAGGAAGTCTCTCTGCAACCCACCCAAGTACAAAAAATGTAGCCCTAATTCCAAGTTCATCAAACAACCCCAACAGTTTATCTACATTTTCTCAACCCTAAGTTTCATATTATCCCAACTACTTATTGGACATGCTCTCCTTAAATTCTCCACCTGAAACCAATCCTCAACATCAACGGTAATTGCAATGAATTTATTTTCCATCTCAATCTATCTTTTTTTTCTAATAAGCGTTGTATTAAAAGTAGGAGTAAAAAACCTGCTATAAACACTACCCAACCAGAAAATTCATGTATAAAACCCCTAGCCATTTGAGCGCCAAAATCCTCAGAAAGCACTCCTGTTGCAGTTAGTCTAATAACATTGCCAATAATTGCAATGGGAATAGCACAAAAAAAACAAAATAATCTTTCTCTTTAAATCGAAATTTGACAGATACGCCAATGCAGCGCCAAGTGCCATCATAGTAACTAAGGACCTAAGCCCTGAGCACGCTTCTACAACTTGCAGGGTTATATTTGGAAGGGTAATAATATTACCTTCCCTGTACACAACTAGACCCATTAATTCCATTAATTTTGCAGAGATAGAAGATGCAACCAAAGACAATGGAACAGACAGCCTATTCCACACAATGGCTGGAAGGGGAATCATAAATACTAGGTAACAAATGGGAAATGTAAGCAATCTTGCTACTTGTTTTCCATATAAAAATAAAATACTTCCCCACAAAACTACCAACATGGAAATACCCTGGGCAAAATCCAGGGAAGATAACCATGACAATATAAAGAGAAGGAGTCCAAACACAACTACCCAAAGACCTGTATTTGAAGGTGTTATGTCCAGATATTTAAGGACTTTCCTTTTTGTGTAAATAAAATAAAGAGATATAAAGGGAATAAAAAAACCCATGGGAATAATTGGGATCTACCTCCCAACTATCTATTAATTTAAAAATCAAGGGATAAAACAATAAAAAAAAATATGCAAACAAAAAAAGGTGAGTCCAATGGTTTTTGGTGACAAAATTTTACTGGATGTTAACTTCATATTGTGTCCTGACTATGAAGGCAATATTTTTTTCTAGGATTTTAATTACGTCTGCACAAAATATGTTTAATTTATCCTGAGTTATCCCATTACTCAAAGATATGATTCTGACAAATGCACCATTGGTTTTTCTCTTAAAAACTGAATCAATAACCCTATAAATACGCTCCTTCACCTCAGAATCTATAATCCTTCCTCGACACTGATACCAATATAGGGCATATATATCCCTTGAACTTTTTTAAAAAAAAGGCTATTTACATGGACCCTTTTATGTTTGGACAATGCTATGGGTACAGACTCCACTTTATATATATCCCAACCAGAACCAGGCATGCAATTTAAAGGAGAATGGTAGGTCTTTATCCTGTCAACATAAGAGAAATAACTCACATAAACATCGAGGATATTGCCTTCCTTATCTCTATACTTTCTCCATACATAATCATCTACCATAAGTATCTTCGCAACCTTGGGATCCATTGGCTCATCTTCAATAGTTTCCCAATTATCGATCTTTCTGGGAAAAGATTTATTAAGGCGCATTTTTAAAGGAACAGCCTTTACATGGCTAAAAAAAATTAATCACTACATAGCTAAATATAAAGGCCAGGCACAGTATCCCTATTCTATACAAAAAACTCTTTTCCATCTCTACTTAATCAATTTTTTTTGAATCGTGTAAAACAATTGAAATCATTACCCTGTGGTCTTTGTAATCATTATCATCTATATTTGAATCCATGAGACGATATGTATAAGAGACTGAAACATCCATCCATTTTGTCACTTTATAATTCAAATTGTCATTAAAGGATATCACATTATCTTTTCTCTCTGGATCCTGATCTGTGTACTTATTGTAGCGATAATCTACATAGGCGGAATTGGACAGGTGCCTTGTAAAATCATATAAAAAAGATAATTTTCCACCGTGATAAATGGTAAAACCTAAGTTTTCTCCCCCAAAATAGGTCTCTTCATATCCGCTAGAATAGGAAAAGGTAATACTGCCCTTTTTTATTGTCCACTTTTTATTAAAATCAACATCTAAATTGATACCCTTTTCATCATCACCCTTTTCCTTGTCCTCCATATAATATCCTGCACTAAGCCCTAAACTCGAGTCCTTGGAA
Source organism: Desulfothermus okinawensis JCM 13304 (assembly GCA_001311565.1). Taxonomy (GTDB): domain Bacteria; phylum Desulfobacterota; class Desulfovibrionia; order Desulfovibrionales; family Desulfothermaceae; genus Desulfothermus; species Desulfothermus okinawensis. The sequence goes on along the minus strand of BBBM01000024.1, from coordinate 10,661 downwards.
ATAGCATAAAATATACCTATGGAAGGGGAATACACCTGATAGTCTTCAGTATCTCCAGAATAATCCATATATGTGTGGGAATAGGCTACATTTACAGAAAAATGTTTAGTTATCTCTTTGGTGAGTGTTACACTTCCAATCAATTCATCAAAATCATCAGAGCCCCCATAAAAATCTCCTTTAATATAAGAGGCATCGAAACTTAAAATTGTATGCTCCCATACTTCAAAACCTATACCTGCAACAGGATTGTATCGGGTGGCTTCTTCAATCTCTTTACCCTGTTCCCAATTTCTATAATGATTATACCCCACATAACAAAAATCTCGCCGTCCAAATTGATAATTGAACCTAAGTCCCCCTGAGTAATTTGAGTGATATCTTCTCTCGCGTCTCAATGTATAGCCAGATGGACTATATACATTACTTTCACCTGTAGTATTTATTGTATACAAATCTTGAGTTACATTGAATTTATTATACATATTAAACTTTAGTCTTTTAGTGATATGATTTGAATAATTTAAGCTTAAATCATGAGAGATATAGTTATCTTCCGTTCTTTCAACATAATTAAAAATAGAGGCAGAATAAGATAGCATTGTTTTTGTAAATTTTGTAGATACATCTAAGGATACAGAAGGATTAATTATATATGCCCAATCTGAATCCTCATCATTTGGGGTCAAGTCTAAATTACTGTCATATTCTGTCCTCAGGCTTAATTGGTATAAAAGATCCACATTTACCTGAGCAGACACAATTCCAGAGAAAAATATAATCAATGATATAATAGAACAAAGACAAAATATTCTATGTCTAACGATCATAGTTAACTCCTATTTAACTATTATTGTATCATTTCTCTGAATAAAATAATTTTGTTCTGGGTGTTTTCCTGAAATGATGTCCTTATAACTTATCTTATATCTTAGTTCCTTTCCATTTTTATACCTGAGTAAGATTATATTGTCTTTATTAGCCCATTCAGTAAACCCACCTGCAATGGCTATAGCCTGCAATATAGTTAAATCTTTTGTTAAATCATACTCTCCAACCTTACTTACTTCTCCAACCATATAAAATTTATTGTTCTCCTCATTTACTATAACAGTTACAAAGGGAGTTGTAATGAAATTTGACAATTTTTTTTTCTATTTTGTGTTTAAGTTCAATAGGTGTTAATCCTTCGGCCTTAATATCATCAAGCAAGGGCAAAGATATCCTTCCATCTGTTCTAACTTTCACCACCCTTGTTAAGTCTTTTTCCTTCCATACATTGATCTCTAAGACATCTCCTTTTCCAATTTTATAATAATAATCCTTAGAGGCGAATTTTGTAGAATCTTCAGAATGCGCTATAAGTGGACACAAAAAAAATAAATAGAAAAAAAGTAAATACAAAATCTCTTTGTACTCATCATATTACCCCCTCCATTGTTTTGTTTATCTGGCACCTTGGCCTGTAAAAACAGTTTTTATTGTTTTTAAAATTATATATATATCAAACAAAATAGTCATATTTTTAACATAAAATAGATCATACTCGAGCTTTTTTTAGGGCATCCTCTTCTGATGCACCATAAGGATAGTTTACCTGTGCCCATCCTGTTATACCAGGCTTAAGCGAATGTCTTTCTCCATAGTATGGTATCTTTTTTTTGAGTTTCTTAACAAACTCAGGCCTCTCTGGTCTTGGACCAACAAAACTCATATCCCCTTTTAAGACATTCCAAAATTGAGGAATCTCATCGAGTCTAAACCGTCTCAAAAATTTTCCAATAGGTGTTACCCTAGGATCGTCTTGTTGAGCCCATTTTGCCCCATCTTTTTCAGCATCCTGTCTCATTGTCCTAAACTTATATATTTTATAGGGTTTTTCCCACTGACCAACCCTTATCTGTGTAAATAGTATTGGCCCCTTTGAGGTAATTTTGACTAAAAGACCTATGAGAATAAAGAGAGGAGATAAAACAATAATGCCTGACATTGACCAAATTATATCGAGTAGTCTCTTGGTCATTAACCTGGGCTTGAATTTAGAGAAGCCTTCTGAAAATATTAACCAACTGGGTACCACTTTTGTCACTAAAACCTTTCCACAAAGATTCTCAAAAAAATGTGACACCATCTATTATTGCAATTCCTTTAGTTTTGCACTCTAAAAGGACATTTATAGGAGATACACCCCTCCTTTCTTCCAGAGCAAAAATTATTTTTTTTTATGTTATCTTCCAACGATAAACTACATAACATATCTATATCTTCACAAACTTGTTCTTCTGAAAAAGAAATATCATATAAAATATCCTTATTAAACTGGATATTAGTGGGTAAAAATATATATTTAATATTGTATCCAGAATCTAAATTATTTCTTATTTCGCTTATAATATGTAATCCTAGTTCACCATCCATTAAGAGTATTATGTCTTCATTCCATATTCCCTTTTGACATAAATATATATACAAAATCCTCCATGAAACCAAAAAAAAACAAAAATAATACAATGCCGCCAAAAAAATATCCCTTGTTCCAGTATAACAGGTGGATACAAAAAAATATATTGCAGATAAAATAATACACGTAATCCCTATAGCCTGAACTATCCTCAAAAATAGATCAAGGAGTTTTAAACCATATTTAAACTCATAAAGAGAACAATAATAAAGAACTACCTGCAGTACAAAGGTTACTATAGAAACCCTAATCCATATATTCAATCTGTTTGGATCAAAAGGTAAATTATAATTGTAATATAATAATATGACGATATATATACTAAAGAAAACTAATAAACTTTCTATTATAAAAAAAACTAAATTTCTTATTGGATAGTATTTATTAAAAAATTTTAGCATAGTTATTAATATCTTTTGTGGTTAATATCCATTACTACTATATGAACATACCCCCTATAATATCCTTTGTAATATCTTTTCCTCTTTTCATATCCATTTAAAATTATACCTTTAAATTTCTCTTTTTCAAACTTATCAATGGTATTTTTTTACAACATCTCTTGGAGTACTGGCCCTTTTTACTATCAAGTAAATTGCATCTACGTTATTCCCCAGCACAAATGTCTCAGGTGTGAGTTCAATGGGAGATGAATCAAAAATAACATATCTATCTGGGTATCTATCTCTCAATTCTTTGATTAGACCTTCCATCTTTTTTGAGGATAAAAGTTCTGAGGGATTTTGACAATCCTCCCCTGAAGGGAGTATGGTGAGTTTTTTTTATCTCAGTCTTAATAAGCAAATTTTCCAAAGGCTCTCCTGTCAACAAATGTAGATAGTCCCTTGCGTACATTATCATATCCAAATATTTGATGAACTCTAGGTCTTCTCAAATCCGCATCCACCAACAACACATACTCATCTAAACCCTTTGCTATGGTGGCAGCAAGATTAGCAACAACAAAAGTCTTTCCTTCTCCTTGAAGACAACTTGTTATTAAAATTGTCTTGGGCGGATCCCCTTTAACTGGTCTAATAATCCTTGACCTCAGAAACCTGAACTCTTCAGTTATAACAGAAGTTGGCTCTGAAAGAACTACCAGTTCTTTTGAAAAGGAAAGCATATCTCCACTAGATTTACTTAATTTAACTTCCCTTACCTTATTTCCAGCAACCCTTTCCTTTTCCGCCTTTTCAAGGGCATCGAACAGTCTACTCATATATTAGTCTCTCTTTATTTAAATTCGTGAGTGGGTAAACACACTATTACCTTTACCCCTAAATAAGATTCTATTTCCTCAGGGGTATAAAACGCTGGGTCTAAACTCTCTCTCAAAAAAGCAAGGCCTCCACCCAAGCATAGACCAAATAAAATAGAAAACATGGCCACTCTTTTAACATCTGGAGAATATGGAACCTAGAGGGAACTGCTAAATCCAATATACGAAATTGTTCACCTTTTTGACGTTTTTCCAATTCCTCGGCCATTTCTGCACTCAATTTTTTTGACAAAAGATTCTGATATCTCTTACTAATAACTCCATATTCTTTTTGTATTTTTTCAAGTTGAAGGCCTATTTTAGTGGTCATTTCAATCCGTTTTTTATAAATAGCAATTTGTTTTTTTAGTTCTCCTAGTCGTTTTTCATAGTTTCTTATGTTATTTCTAATTTGTTTTAGCTGATAGTAAATTGGTCCCTTGACCTGTTTTTCCCTATATTTTTCTTTATCCCTTATTTTTTTTAATCTCTCTATCCTTTTTTCTAAGGCAACTACATCTGGATGTTTGTCGGTATAAATGGATTTTAATTCTTTTAACTTAAGTTCAAGTTCATTTATGGAATAAATTTTTTTCGTCCTTAGACATAGACTCTCTTCTAGTGGACTCTTGTTCAGCAATCTGTTCCCTAAGGGCAATTTCTTTTTGCTTAGCTAAATTTATAGCCTCCATTAGATTGTTATATTCATCCTTTAATTGGTTTAATATGGAAATATTAGAATTTAATTCACTTGGTAACATACCAAGGTGTTCCTTTTTAAATTCTTCTAGCTCCTTTTCCTTTTTCTCTAGTTGCCCTTTTAAACGATTTACCTCTGTTTCTAAAAATTTGGTTGTACCCATTGCCATTTGTTCTCTTATCTTTAAATTTTCGTCTATGAACTGAGAAGCAAGGGCATTTGCAACGTCTGCAGCCACTTTGGGATCATACCACTCAAATGAAATCTCAAAGGCCTTCCTACCCCCTTTTAATGATACTTGTATTTTTTTTCTTACAAAATTAATAAATTGCAAGTTATCAGCAGCAATACCTTTATTTTCTTCAGCCCCTAATCCCAATTTTTTTAAGAATATTATCTTTAATTTTTTTCAAAACGCCCCTTTTCTCGTGGCTCATTGAGCCTAAACTGCTTAATTATCCTCTCTAAATTCGTCCTACTGTAAACCTGCTGAGATATGGTATTGAGCCTACTTTGCAAACTTTCTGTTATGGTTGATTTTACATAACTACTGGGAATCCTCTGTGCCTCCACCAAAATCAGTGTGGTTGATTTGTATGTTTTTGGGGTTACTGCTATATAAACAATACCTCCAAGAATGGAAATGAGCAGTGGAATAACAATCCACCATTTTCTCCTTACTACAATATCAAAATAAGGTTGAAGATCAATTTTTTGAATCTTTATCATTTAGTTCTAGGTCCTCCTTATTAACTTATAGCTAAGTGGCCATTTATGCTAGTTTAATGCCAAGTTAATAGTTCAGAAATGTTAACCATTTTTTTTTCTATTTATCAACTGAAATTAATTTCACTAGATGTGAATAAATTTTCACTAGATTAATTCCTTAAAATGGAAAACAACCAACTACCACAAAAAAAAAGAAAAAAAATGTTAGCATAAATCTTGCAAGTTTTTTTTTATTCTATCATAATGATTAAGAAGTTACTTAATTTTCATAACGGTAAATTTAAGTTTAAGTTAATGTACACCCAAAAAGAGAAAATATGGTGATAAATCAATCTGAAAAAAGAAGAGAACCCAGAATCCCCTTGGAATTAGAAGGTCTACTTCAAAAGGTTAAAGAAAGAAACGTAAAAAAAATGTCTAATAAAAAATTTAAGTCTCCATGGGGCTTTAATTTTCGATGAACCTTTAAAAAAACCAAGAAAATGTATTAGTTCAAATAAAAAATAATGGTACTAGCCATGAAGTTTCAGGTGTTGTCAAGTGGTGTCGAAACGGCTCACTACCATACAAAATAGGACTTTATTTTAATGAAGAATTAAACTTTAGCATTCAATTTAAAGAAATCTTTTCCTCACTAAAAGACGTATGCAAGGTGCCCTATAAACTGGACTATACTGTCAAGCAACCCTTCTCCAATATCTATTTAGACCTAATAAAAAAATTCCATTGGTCAAATTCATATGGGATATATGTGCCGTTTTCTGAAAACGAAGATTGTAAATTTATTTCAAACCATAAATACTGAAATCAACTTGGTGGATCTTGCGGTACAGAGGATTTTAAAAATTAGTAATGATACAAAAAATGGCATCCCAAAAGAGGCGTCTCTATTTTTTTATCAACACTTTAACAACCTGAACAGTGAGTTAAATAAGGTTAGGACTTTCATAAAAATACTCGATAAAGAGGTGAAGGAAATTCCAGATTACAATATAAATTTGGTAGAAATCAATAAAATTGTTGTGTCATCCATAAATAATTTTTACCGAAACATATATTCCATAAAAGAGGTAGAATGTACATCAAACATCTCCAAAAATATTCCCGCCTTCATAGGAAATAAATACCTAATAGAAAATCCATAGGTATGATTTTTACTTTTCATACCAATTATGTATTTTTCTGTAATGCTAATAAGATTAATGTGTCTACAGATTATAAAGAAGATAAAAGAAATATAGTTATAAAATTTACCAGTAATGGGTCAAAGATGTTTAATGAAGATATATATATTGAAAAAAACTAGACTGATAAATAAAAACTTTCAAAATAGTTTTCTTAATTATCTTGCCTTTATAATTCTTATCCTAGAAGAATACAATCCATCTATAAGGATAGTAAGTGAACCAGGTAATAACCTATTTGAATTAAATTTTTCAGTTGATCCTATCATTATAGAATCATAAAAATAAACAATAGAGGGGTATGGTGTATGACGAAAAAAAATAATAATAGTGCTTATATTGTCCTTTTTAGCTTTTTATGCTTGTTCTAATAAAGAGAAAGATTTTCAAAACTACTTAAAACAGGCAAAGACGTTTTTAGAGAAAAATGAATTGGATAAGGCCAGGATTCAACTACTAAATGCAATAAAAATCAATTCCAAAAATAGTGACGCTTACTACTACTTAGGTGAAGTGTCATTAAAAAAAAGGGGAAATAAAGGCAGCTGCAAGTAATTACATGCAGGCATTAAGGATTGATCCAAATCATGTTAATGCTAACCTTAGAATGGGAGAACTCCTCGTAGGCGCCAAGAGATATTCTGATGCAAAATCTTTTTTTAGAAAAAGTATATAAAGAAGAGCCCAACAATTTAAAGGCAGGTCGTCTATATGCCTTATGCTATTTGGATTTAAAAGAATATGATCGTGCTGAAAAAAATCCTAAAATCACTATATAAAAGCTACCCTGATGATCCTGGGGTATTGATTCTTCTGGGAAATCTATACCTATTAAAAGATAAAAATATCAGTAAAGCAGAAAAATATCTTCTTAAAGCCACGCAAAGTAAAAAGTCAACCCTTAAAAATTTTTATCCATTGTTTTCTTTTTATGTGAAATCAAAAAAATTCCAAGAAGCTGAGCAATTATTGCTACAGGCAGAAAAAAAATTCCCCAAAAACCCGGAAATAAATATAGTCTTGGCGAATTTCTATTTAAGACTTAACAAGGTAAAAGAAGCTGAAAATCAAATTAAAAAGGCAATAGCAAAAGATCCCAAAAAGCCATCTTATTATAAGATGTTATCTTTTTTATATATATTTAATTACAAAGATCTAAAAAAAAGGAGAGAACATTTTAACTGAGGCAGTAAGAAAGTGTGGGGACAACCCAAAATCTTATATCAATCTAGCGCTATTTTACTTAGCTGTTAATAAAGGGAAAAAAAGCAGAGCAAATACTAAAACAAACAATTGAAAAGTTTCCCAATGACCCCACTTCCATGAGAATATTGGCTCAATATTATTATGAAATTAAGGATATAAAGAATGCAGAGGAGTTATATAAAAAGCTCCTAGAAAAAAAACAAAAATGATCCACTTGCCAGACTTATCAAAGCAAAAATCTTGTTATTAAAAGGCAAGACAAATGAAGCTCAAGAAATTTTAGTACAACTTACAAAAGATAATCCTAATTTTGACGAAGCCTTTTTTTACAAAGGCCCTTTTAGAATTGGGACAAGGCAAAATAAATTTGGCAAGGGATGATGTTACAAAGGCCTTGGAAATAAATCCAAGGCACTTAAAGGCCAATCTACTTATGTCAGAGATTTTAATACAAGAAAAAAAACTATGACCAAGCCAAAGTTTATTTAGCTAAGGCAAAACAAATGAACCCCTTAGACTTAAGAATATATATAAACTTGGGTCGAATAGCCCTATTAGAAAAAAAACCTTAAAGAAGCTGAAAAAAAATTTCACAAACTTAAAAGAGTTGAGTCCCAAAAATTACATTGGATACTTGTATTTAGCCAATACCTATCTTAGAGAAAAAAAAATTAGATAAGTCCTTATCTGAATATAGAAAGGTGTTGGAACTAAACCCATATGCAACAGAAGCCATATCAAATATATCTCTTATCTACTTAATAAAGAAAAAAAAATAAAAAAGGCTGTAGATTTTTGTAAAAAATCTTCTAAACAATCAAAAAAAATAAAAGATTAAGATCATATATCTTTTATACATTGGGGAAAATATACATGGCCCAAAAGGATTACCAAAATGCAAAACAATCCTTTGAAAAGGCCATTAATGAAAATCCAAATGTTTTGTCGCCCTATGTGCAATTGGCAAATATAGCTCTAATAGATAAGGACATTGATAGTGCTATTTCTTATTATCACAAAATAGAAAGAAAGGAACCACAGAATATAAATGTATTAATGATGTTAGGTGTACTTTATAATAGAAAAGGTGACTTAACAAATTCTAAAAAAATACTACAAAAAGTGTCTTGAAATCAAACCAGATTTTGCTCCTGCTGCCAACAATCTTGCATGGATTATGGCAGAAGAAGGTGGAAATCTAGATAAGGCCTTGTCACTTGCACAAGTGGCCAAGGAAAAGATGCCAGATGATCCGTATGTTTCTGACACATTGGGATGGATATATGTGAAAAAAACACGCTGTTCTCAGTGCAATTGCCCAGTTAGAAGATGCCCACAAAAAAATTACCCAGAATACCTAGTGTCACATATCATTTGGCATATGCCTACTTCAAAAATGGAGAATTGGAGAAGGCCAAAAATTTACTTAGTTTAGTTCTTAAACAAGATATTCAATTTCCAGAAAAAAAACAGTGCAAAAAGCTTTTGGAAGAAATAGAAAAGACATTAAAGTCTAGTAAAAAAATAATGTATCTTGAATTTTTTGGGTTAAAAAGAGAACCCTTCCATATCTCTCCAGATCCCTATTTTTTTCTATTTTGGTCCAACCCACAAGGAGGCCTACGCAGCACTTATATATGCAATTAGAAATAGAAAGGGTTTTGTTGCTATCACAGGGGAAGTGGGGCTTGGAAAGACCACTGTGGTAAGGACCTTTTTAAACCACTTTAAAGATCAACACAAACTAAAGATCATATTGATATTCAACACCAAACTGAGTTTTAAAAATCTCCTAAAACTCATTCTCTTAGAACTTGGATTTAACAAACAGAATTTATTGGAAATTGAACGAAATTCACCAGATGACGAGAGCTTTGAAGTTGAATCAGTGGAACTATTATACAATTATCTAATTGAACAATATAGAAGGGGAATAAATGTAGTCCTTATTTTAGATGAAGCTCAAAATCTGCCAGTAATTACCCTTGAAAAACTAAGATTAATATCCAATCTTGAAACAGAAAAAAAATAAACTAATACAAATTTTTTTTAATTGGGCAACCAGAATTGGACAAAAAAACTTTCCCTTAAATCCTTAAGACAACTTAAGCAAAGGATAGAACTAAGGGTTAAATTAAAGGAATTAAACAAAAAAAAGAAGTTGGAAAATATATTGATTTTAGATTAAAAAAAGGCTGGATATGTTGGAAAAAATATTTTTACTAAATCTGCAATAAGAAAAATATATAAATATTCAAATGGAATACCAAGAAAAATAAATATAATATGTGATAATGCGTTAATCACTGCTTTTGGACAAGACAAAAAGAAAATTGGACCAAGAATTATCAAGGAAGTTGGCAAGGAATTATATAGTGATGAAAGGAAGTCTAAATTTAGTAAACTTTCTTACACTCTTATATTTTGTATTATATTCTTGGTATCATTTTATTTTGGTACTCGTTTAAATGAAATAAAACCATATCTACCTTTAGTAAAAAAAATACATATAAAAAAAACCAAATAAATCAAAATTTCCAATACAAGATAAGGTATTTCCTTTATCAAACACTAAACAAAAAGTAATTATAGGAAATACTTTGCTAAATAACACAAATCAAGGTCTAAAAGTTCCACCACAGGAGAAAAGCGACATAATGCCCTCCACTAAAAACAATAAAGGATCAGCGCCAAATAATAAAACCGTAACAAATAGAAAAAGCTTAATATCCAATAAAACAGAAAAAGTCCAACAAGACCTAGCAACTAAAAAGGAAAAACTTTCTTTGATAAATAATAATGGAAATGAGCCAAAAAAAACAAATTTTTAAAAAAAATAACATTAATAGAAAAACTGGATACTTCAGGCAAAATTGTCTACTTAATTCTTCAGGAAAAACTGCCATTTTTCAAAAGATTGAGCAATGTTAGACAAATCGTATTGGTAGAAATGGCAAAACAGACCTCTATTAAAGGATTATTCAGTTTTAAAAACATGTTATCAGCCTTGGAAAATGGGGATTATAATCTAGCTGCAAGACATATGTTATATTCAAATTGGTACAAAAGGGTAGGGGAAAATGCAATTATGCTCTCTGAAATTATGAAAAATAATAATAG
>BBBM01000023.1 GCA_001311565.1 Desulfothermus okinawensis JCM 13304 | reverse complement strand
ATGTTTTCTTTATTGTATATCTTTATCCCTTTGATCCTTTTAAAATGCTTTTCATTTAAAGTTAGTAATAGAACATTTACTTCAACAGCTGTTGCACCTATGAAGATGTCTCTAAATTCTATTGGCTGATTTTGAGACTTTAAATCTTTGTAAATCTCAGCAGATCGTTGAGCTATCTCTGTTGTTAGTGGTATTACATCCATCCATTTCATTAATTTGTTTAAATCTTTTTTTATGCCTCTTTGTGATGGCCCCTGCATACAATTCAAAAACAGTTATAGTTGATATGAGACAATTAAAACCTGCTTCTTTTATTTTCCATAAATAACTGAGCTGTTTATTTTGCTTGCGCAAAAACTCTATTATTATACTAGTATCAATTAAAATGTCTCTATTTTCCATTTATCAACTTTTACCTCAGACGTATCATCTAAATGACTCCACATTGAAATCTCAAGAAAATCTTTTCGCCAATCTTCAGATTTTTGGTCTTTAATTTTTTTTCTTCATAATTTTCATTATTTTTTTCTTCCAGATCTAATAATTCTTCTATAGTCAAATCTGATAGCTTCTTCTCTACATCATTATTTAACAAAAATTTTGCCATAATGCTTCTCCACTTTCATTTTTGTTTCATCTAACGTCTAAAGTCAGTGGCTGGTTTGGAGCGCAGCGAAAAACCAGTCCACTGCACTGATTTGTTAGGCTTTTAAACTATTTTTTATATCCATTAAAATTTGATCAATTGTTTTTTTTAATTCTGGTATTTTATTTTTACAAACTTCATAAATTATTTCTGCATCAACATCAAAATAATGATGGCTTATTATATCCCGCATTCCTTTAACACCTTTCCAATCGATATTAGGATACTTCATCAGTAAATTACCTTTTGTAATTTTATCAATTGCATGCAAATAGAATCTAATTTTTCCATTCCCCATGGCGAATTTGTAAAATCTGAAATTTTCTTTATTGGCTCAAAACGATATAAGATAATTTCAAGTGAGTCTCTTATTTTCTTCAAAATTTCTATCAGTAACGTTCTATCTTCATTACACATAAATAACATCTTTTTCTATTCTTTTCTTTAAAAAAAGGATTTATATTTTCTCTCATTCTTATCACGTCAACTGGTTTATTAAGTTTCTCTTCTAATTCTATCTTTATTCTCCCTAATAAAAGCAAATCTGGTTGTTTCTGTTCTATCACTATATCAATATCACTATCTGCTGTATTTTCACCTCTTGCATAAGATCCAAAAAGACCAATTTTTATAATATGTTCTTGATATCTTTTTTTTATCTCTTCTAGTTCTTTTACTATTTTACTTTTTATCATTATTTATATCCTAATACGCCTAACGACAAGGGTCACTTGCCGACAAGACGCAAGCCCGAAGGGCGCAGCGGATTGGCGGTCAAGTGCACCCAATGGTTAGCGCAACTCATTAATTTGATTAGTATTTTAGACAAATTACTTAATTTATTTAGCAATGTTATGTGGTAGTTCCAGTTTGCCTTGTAAAGCTTTCGGCAACCTCCCTGAATAGTGCTTACCCTCTGCATCAATTGCAATGACACTATCTAAAAAAAACGGGGGGGTTGAGATTTTGGAGCGTTTCTTTAACTTCCGAATAATCAAAAAAAATTTCGATATGTTCTCCATCATTAATTTTTTTGGGGCAGCTTATCAGATAAGGATTTTTGATCAATAGCGTTTTTCAGTCGTACCAATGACTTACCATTTTTAATAAGAGAGCAACACTAGTAATAGTAACTGGCCTATAACCTCTGTTTATTATATTTATAGCTATCAGCCACCATGGTTTGTTATTATTGGGATTTACAGTAAGAGAAAGATTACATGTAACTTTGATTCTACGTCTACCTTTCAAAAATTCTCTGATTGCAAGTATCGTAGAAAGTAACGCCCCATATATAGCTATCCAGAAATTTGGATTAGAGAAAAAAAGATATTATATTGTCGTAATTAGTTGGCAACTGGTCCATATTATTGTTTTATACAGGCGCTAACATTATTATTTAACTTTATTCTATTTTTAAAACTTTTATATCCGAATACCCCCTATTTGTAAAGTTGTTTTGTGGGGTTGGGAGTGATTTAAAATGAATTTATAGAAGTTATATGTAGCTTGTAAGTTGCTGATATAATAAGATTTTTTTAAAAAAATTAAATAGAACATAGATTCTATATAAGTTTAAAAATTGGTTATATATATTGGAAGTGGTTAAAATGAAGCTATGGTATATTTAAAGGTTCCGGGCGTTTCTTGTATGCTGCAGGTCGCTGTAGTCTAGATACATTCCATATTATCTGAAATGGGAATCAGACTGATATCAGTTTCTGAATGAGCCCATTTTCAATCGTTTACTCAGCGAGCAAATAAAGAGTTTCAACCATTATTCGCCTGTCCCTTTTTCCCTCCCTGTTTACCTTACATATTTAGAACAAGGGAGACAAAATTTTGTAAGTTCTATTTTTAATATATCAAACCCAAAGGATTATTTTTTTATTATTGCACACATTTCCTGTGATTATCTAAAACCTATCACTTTAATGGATAAACTCCTTTTTGAAATGTGGGTTGGAGAGATTGGAAAAAAAACATTTTGAATTATTATATAGACTTTTGAAAAAAAGGACCAGATAATATCGATTACATAGAATGTGCAAAGGCTAGATCAGTACAGGTGTTTTTCGATTATAAAAAAAACAAGACAATGGAACCATCATCTTATTTAATTGAAACCTTAAAAAAATATCAATACAAGGAGTAATGATAGATTTAAGAATTACAAAATGAGCAGTAAAGTTTAACCCAAGTCTATCAAAAATTCGTTGAACCTATTGTAATAATGGGTATTTTTTTTGCACTATATTTGATAAACTTGGGTTAATATACACACTCTATTTTTTTTCAAAAAAATTTTCAAAAGTACCCCTTTTATATAGGAAGGAAAGAAGCCTGTAAAAAAAATGAAGGACTAAGTCTTTTTAAATACCAGGCAAACTTTCCATCTATCTGAGTTATTATGTACATCTTATTTCTTGCTATACCCTTTATGATATCCGCACTTACATTCTCTACAGTACATAGGGATTTGTCAAAAAAATTTGGACGCCATATCCTTTTGTCTTTCACATCCCCACTTAGCATTATCCATTAAATTGGTTTTAAAAAAAGGTTGGGCACACACAAGATATATTGATGTTATAAGGGCTAAGTTCAGTTTTTAATGTCTCAGAGAGTGATATTACCCCAGCCTTAGCAACATTGTATTGAGCCATTTCAGGCAGATTAACAATTCCTGCAGATGATGCAATATTTACAATATGACCCTTTTTATTCTTTTTTTAAGATTGGAATAAATGCCTTACACCCATGCACAACACCCATTAAATTAATGGATAATATCCATCTCCAATCTTCCACACTCACATCTTCCACATATCCAGCAACTATGACCCCTGCATTATTTATAACTATATCTACTCCACCTAGCTCATCAACTGTTCTTTTTGAAAAATTCTCTACATCTTCCCATTTTGCCACATCGCAATTCACAGAAAAACCAAAGGAGCCTATTTTTTTGCACCATATGCAAAGTTTCGTTGCATCTTTCTTCATTTATATCACATAAGGCAACTCTCCAGCCAAGTTTTGCAAAATCCAGCGCAAGTTGTCTTCCTAACCCGCTTCCCGCCCCAGTTATTGCAACCCTTTTTGAGGGATAAATATCATTTATATTTTTTTTCTCATAAGACCTAACTCCTGTTGCTTAAATAAAATTAACTGGCACCTCACCCCGTTCAACGAATTTATCGTAGGGGACCCTGGGATATCCAACGCATATAGATAGCGCCAGTTCATATGGATACTTGATACCTAAAAGTTTTTTTAACAGAAGGTGCAAAGGGAAGGGCGCTTGCTATAAATCCAATAAAACAGGTTCCAAGCCCCAGGTCATGCGCTGCAAGAACCATATTTTGACCACAAATTCCAACATCTATATCAGGATTGGATATTCCCCTTTTGTCTTTTAAAATATGTATTACAACAGGAGCTCTATATGTAATTAATCCTCCAATTTGCTCTAACTTCTCCATTGCTGCAATGGGTCGTTGGTCCCATTTGTTTGCTGAAATATAGCTCAGTAAATATATAAAAAATTTTTTTATTTTACTATTAGTTAGATAAAAGTCCTTTATCCTGTATAATACCCTTGCACATCTTTTATCAACTTCTTCATTAATCTTTTTGTCTGTAATAACTAAAAACTTATATGGCTGTCCATTACCTGCTGAAGGGGCAAATCTCCCAGCTTCAAGTATTCTATCTATTAGCTCTTTTTCTACTTCTTTATCGTCTTTAAATAACCTTACACTCCTTCTTTTTAGTATCAATTTTTCCACTTCAGTTAAATTCCCTTCTAGTTTTTCTAATTCATCTTCATTTTTTTCTAAATGGAAATGTGAGTTTTCTTGGTTTATCTAAATCACTTTTATATCTACCTTTAAATACAAAGTAATTTCCAGATAATCTTATTGCCTTCTCAGGACAAACAGTTTCACAATTCCCACAACCAAGACATGCAGGATTCATTTTCATAGGTGAAGTTGGTACTGGTATTTTATTATCTTCATCCCATTGCAAACAAGAAGTTGGGCATGTTTTTACACAAGTTTTGCATTTTTTTACATTTTTCATAATCTATGTTCACTTTTGGAAATATTGATGGGGGGAAATGGCAATATCTATATTTTTCAAAAAAACATAACTTAGCTCCTTACATTTTACCATATTTTTTTGTAAGAATATACATTCTCTGCGTCATTAGAGAAATCTTGTTTTAATAATCTATCAAGGTTTTTCTGAGAGGCACTCTTGGGTATTTGTTCAACTACCTGAATGTATGATGGAATCTGATTGTTTTCTAACTTTGATTTAAGTTCCTTAAATATCTTTTTTGGATCAAATTTATATCCTTCAAATAACTTTATGGCAGCAACTATATCCACCTCACCTGGGGCACCAGATTCAGCTGGAATTCCATACACGCACACATCTTCAATCTCTTCTATTTCAGCTAGAGTCTTTTCTATATATTCTGGCTGGATAAATTCTCCCTGTCTTCTTAAGCCTCCTCCTTTTCTAAAGTCAAAGTAGAACCATCCATTTTCATCCATATGCCCCATATCTCCAGTTCTGAGCCATCCACCTTTCGTCTTTTTCTTTGATGCTTCAGGATTTCCAAGATATTCAACCTCAGCAATTCCCCCTGCGGGTCTGCATACAATCTCTCCAATCTCATAAGGGTCACAAGGGGTATCATCTTTCCTCACCACCATCATCTCCATAAATCCTTCTGGTGGCTTTCCAAAGGAACCAACAGGCCCAACACCAGGTGGATTGTGGGCAAAACCACCTTCAACTGCTCCGTACCACTCATGTATCTTTACATCAAATCTCTCTTCAAATTCTCTCCATATTGCTCTC
Organism: Desulfothermus okinawensis JCM 13304; assembly: GCA_001311565.1. Lineage (GTDB taxonomy): Bacteria > Desulfobacterota > Desulfovibrionia > Desulfovibrionales > Desulfothermaceae > Desulfothermus > Desulfothermus okinawensis. Next base: position 34,201 of record BBBM01000023.1, on the reverse strand, counting down.
GGTGTTCCTGCACTCAATACTATTTTAACAGGATTGTGCTTATCCATTGGTCTTCTTGGTTCACTATATATGCCCATCATCATTCCACCTAACAGGGAAAAGGTGGTGCATCCGTAATACCTGCATATATCCCAGATCCTACTTTTTGTAAATTTCCTGCTGATCACAGCAGGTATCCCAAGTGTTATTGCGGGTATCATAGTCACCGCCTGGCATTGCCATGTGTTAAAGATAGTCCTGTGTATAATTTGTCCTTTAAGGAATATTTCCAGATTAGTTGTGCAAGTAGTTTAAATGCGAACAGCCTATCTCCTTTTACAACTACACCCTTTGGATCCCCTGTGGTTCCAGATGTGTATATTATCTCAAGGGGAATATTTAGATCTTTATTTCTATTTGATAGCTCTGGAATATCTTCTTTCTCTATAAATTCATCCAAATCAGGATATTTGTCTCTTTTAGGTTCTAAAAAGCCATCTTTATACACAACTCCAATGATCTCTATATTCAAAGGTTCAATGGCAGCTTTCACATTTTCAAAAAAATTCATTGCTAAACAAAATGCCCTTGGAATCTGAATTTTGGATTTGAAACCTAAGCCTATCAGGATTTGCCCTTGGATCAATGGGCACTGCCACTGCGCCTGTCATTGAGGCAGCAATAAGGCAGTAGACCACCTCTGGGTGATTTCTCATTACAATTGAGAACCCATCTCCTTTTTTTAAGACCTAAATCTTCCAATCTTTTGGCAAGTCTCAAAGACTTTAAATAGAGGTCACTATAAGTTATAATTTCATCAGGAAATTCACCATTTTCAAAGGTGAGCACTGGAAAATCAGGCATAAGTCCATATTTCCCCTGGACTTCGTCTGCTAACAGCCCAGGTATAAGTTTTTGTTCCATATCTCTCCCCCTAACACAAGTTTATCAAAACTTGGATTAAAATTTCATTAAACTTTTTGTAATATGTGTATGCACATTGCTGCCTCTTCAACCCCTATGTTTCCACCACCATTTTCAGCTAAACCAATCCTTGCACCTTCCACCTGTCTTTTTCCTGCTTCTCCCCTTAGCTGCTGAACAATCTCATAAATCTGGGCAAGTCCAGATGCACCTATTGGATGCCCCCTACACTCTAAACCTCCACTGGTATTAATGGGCCTTTCACCACCAAGCTTAGTGGCTTTAGATTCTGCATATATTCCCCCTTCACCAAGGGGACAAAATCCCATGGCCTCACATTGATGAAGTTCACCATAGGCTGTTGCATCATGGAGTTCTGCAATATCTATATCCTCTGGCCCAACTGAGGCCTGCTCATAAGCAAGCTTTGCCATCCTCTCACCTATGTCTTCATCATCTAAGTCTCTATCTCTCCCAGAGCCCAAAACAGAGGCCAGCACCTTAACTGGTCTTTTATTTTTGAGTGTTTTTAAGAAGTTCTCAGAACAAACTATTGCAGCAGCTGCACCATCACCAACTGGTGCACACATGGATCTTGTTAAGGGATATGCAACTGGCTTGTCATTTAATACCTCTTCCACTGTCATTGGATTTTGATATTGGGCAAGGGGATTTAAAGATGCATGAAAATGATTTTTTTGAGGCAATGTATGCAAGTTGCCTTTGGGTAGAGCCAAATTTTTTTCATGTGCCACCTGGCACCCATGGCATATGCGTCCATGAAAACGCTTCTTCCTTGCCCAGGAGGACCATCTTCTGGGATCTGGAAGTTTAGACTTTTGTTTAACTCTTCAAATAGCTTTAATTGCATGTCAAAATTTTCAACATCCATGCAAGAGGCATATGCCATAAGGGATACTGTCTTGTCTTCATGGGTTATCTTTTCAGAACCCACTGCAAGGGCACAGTCATACATACCAGCCTTAATTCCCATTATTGCAAGATAAAGTGCAGTGGATGCACCAGCGCACGCATTTTCCACATTTACAACTGGTATAGAACCAATCCCCATTGATCTTAAAACAACCTGCCCTCTTATTGAATGCTGGTTAGAAAACATCCCCCAAAAAGTGTTTGAAAAATATGCTGCTTGCAGGTCCTTTTTTTTCAAGCTCACAATCTTTAAGACTAAGTAGGGTTGCTTCTATTGCCATATCCCTTACATTTCTATTGGGATATTTTGAAAACCTGATCATTCCAACACCTATTATATAAGCATTCATAGATCTTCCCCTTTTTTTTAACCCAATTTTGTCAAAACTTTGAGTTAACTTATTATAATAATTAAGATTTGCATATTATTTACAACTACGAGTAGTAAAAAAAACTTTAAGCAAAGAAAACATTTTATTTTAAAGATGGTGTGCCCCAGTTATCATAAGGCTGTCATTTGCTCCATCTTCAATTAAACCTGCCCTTGCATCCCTGAAAAATTTTCAACAGGTATTCCTTTGATAAACCATATCCTCCAAAGATCTGTACAGCCTCACTTGCAACCTCAAATGCCACATTGGTGCAAAATACCTTAGATGCAATGGAGTAATGCACCTTGGGAGGTGTGTTGTTGTAGTTATATATCATTACTGACCTTGATAGCTGTCTTGCTGCCTCTATTTTCATGAACATATTAAAGAGCTTGTGTTTTATCATCTGATGCTCAAAAAGCACCTTACCACCTTGAACCCGTTGTTTTGCATAATTTAATGCCTCTTCATATGCTGCCCTGGCAACTCCAGTAAAAAAATGCTCCCATTGCTGCATTTGCAGTGGCTAGGGTAATGTCTAATAAGGCCTCATAAGAATCTGGTTCAATTAACATATATTCCCTTGGAATCCTCACATTATCAAAAAAATATCTCTCCCTGATTTAATGCCCTCTGCCCAAGTTTATTTAAGGGTGCACCTTTTTTTGACCCCTGGAAGATCAAGGGGTATTATGCAGATGCCACCACCTGCCATACCCATGGATGGATCTATTGTGAGATAAACCAGGGCATGTGTTGCTATGGTACCATTGGATACCCATGCGGACTTTTGACCTGAAATAACCCACTCATCTTTATCTAAAACAGCCCTGCAAGTCCCACTAATCTTTGGATTGTGAAAATCAGGTGTAAAAGGACACAGTGTATCAGTCCCATGGTCAGGCTCAGTAATTGCCCAGCAACCTATGAAAGACGCATCCTTATTTTCACAAAAAGGAATAATGATCTCTTCACCCAACCTGTCATTTGGTAGAAGAGAGGCAAAAAAAGGCTGGAAAACAGGAAACCCCTATTGATATGCCTAAATCCACTGCACCCCATCCCATCTCTTCAAAGATGATGTGGGTCTCAATGGGGCCAACCCCAAGACCTCCCCATGTATCAGGGATTAACACTGTATGATACCCAAGTTCATATGCCTTTTTTTAAACTGTCCCATAAAATGGGACTTTTTATCATCTCTTCAGGGTCACAGATCTTATCTAACTCTAAGCTAGCAGGTCTTAGCACCTCTTTTGCAAATTTGTGGGTCTCTTCCTTTATCATTATCTGTTCTTTTGTTAGTTCTATATTTAAATCTGTATACATATCCATCTCTCCATAACTATAAGTAAAATTTTAAAACATTGTTTACGAGATACACAAAAAAAATCATATTAGGCCGTGATCTTTTGCGATTTGAGGATACTTTTCATAAGCTGGTTTTAACATAGGCAAAAGCTTTAAAATTTTATTAATTGGGCCCTTTGCCTTTATCTTTCTAGTTGCTAGAGCAATTGGAAGCTTTAGCTCCTGCATCCAGAATTTGTGGCAATCATCCCCACTTAAAAACATCTCCACATCTGGTTTTCCATCTGCTTTGCCGCACACCACCTTTTCTTCCCTATCAGGGAAAAGCCATATCTCCCCATTTGGTGAGTTAATGGAAAATTTTATGACTATACCTGCATCTTGAAATTTTTTTTGCCATCTCTTCTTTTGATAGCAGGTCTCTCCATAAGGAACCCAATACTTCGTACATTTTTTTCTGTTGAATCAAAAATAGCCATCTCATTCCCTCCTTAAAGTTTAAATTAAATATGCTTTTAACAACCCATAAACACTCTTTTTCAACTCAGATTCTGCCCAATTAGTTGAGTGATTCTCCCTATCCAGATACCACCTTTCTGCTATTCCCTGATATATTGCAGAAATGGTCCTAGCTGTGGCATCTTCATCTAGCTCTTTTTTTTATAATTCCCTTTTCTTTGGCCTCTTTTAATGCATCTTTTAAAAGATCAATCCAGGAGTTAACCCATGATATAAATATCTCTCTATAGTCTTCATCTCTGGACGCAATGGACATAAAATCAAATAAAATGGGATAACCTGTGAATACATCTGGATCGTCCCAATTATACAGCCAAACAAAGGACACCAACTTATCAATTGGGTCATCTATTTCTTTTACTGTATTTTTACTTCTCAAAAATATCATATCAAAAAAATTTCACAAATACTGCCTTAAATAGCTTTTTCTTTGAGCTAAAGTAGTGTGCTATGCCACCTTTTGACATATTGGCTTCCTTAGCCACCTTTTCCATACTCAAATTGTAATAACCTTCTCTTGCTACAACTCTGAGTGCGGCTTCAATAATCTCCTTTTCTCTTTTTTCATTATCTTTCATAACCCATTATTCCCTTTGCTTACCGACTGTTCAAATTTTGACCGACTGGTTAGATTATACACAAACAAAAAAAATTGGTCAATGAGAAATAAAAAAAATTACAAAAAAATTTTAATAGGGGCAGCCAAAAAAAATTTCAACCACAGCTAATTAAAACGAGTTTTACAAAAAGAGGAAGACCATGACAGAAATGGACAAGGCTGCACGTGCAGCTTTTGATGCACTCTTTTCCCCTAGATCAGTGGCAGTGGTTGGGGCGTCCGCCTTTCTAACTACTCCATGCTTAACCCAAGTTTTAATAAACTTGGGTTAATTTTTACCATAATACTCTTTTACCTTAAATCTGTCTATTTTACCATTTTTATCCTTTGGGAGTTGGTCCACGAATTCCACATATCTAGGTTTTTTTGTATCTGGCAATCCGTCCTCCCACAAATTCTATCAATTCATCCTCTTTTAAGGGACTTCCCTGTTTTTTTACACAAACTGCCTTAATCCTTCCCCAAATTTAGGGTCTGGGACTCCTACCACACAAACCTCTAAGATATCCTCATGTTGCAAAATAACCTCTTCCACTTCAGATGGATACACGTTTTCTCCACCAGATTTTATAAGTTCTTTTTCTGGTTTTCTTCCTTTAAAAAAACAAATATCCATCTTCATCTAAAAATCCCATATCTCCACTATGATGGAGATTGTTTCTAAACACATACTCATTATCTTTTTCCCTATTCCAATATCCAAGAAATACAAAGGGACCTGTAATGGCTATTTCTCCAACTTCTCCTGGAGATAGCTCATTGTCATTTTCATCTACAATCTTTATATCACATAGATTTATTGGCCTTCCTGCATTTTGGGGCTTTTCATCATATGGAGCAAGGGTAATGAGACCAGATGTTTCAGTCTGACCATACATGCATATAAATTTTGCATTTGTACTTTCCGTTAGCCTCTTTATTACATCTGGTTGCTCTAACCCAACAACCTGCTTTAATGTTTTTGGATATAAATTTTTCTTGTCCAAGGTATCTAAAATAGATGCAAGTATTGGTGGAAATGTGCCCATCAAGGTTATGTCTTTTTTTTATTAAAAGATCAGCACTTAAATCCCTATCAAACGATGGAATAACCACATTTGTGCCACCATCTATAAATGTTGCAAAGGCCAAATTTATACCCATTATATGAAAAATGGGCAATATATTTAAATATGAATCATTTTTGTTTAAATTTAATTCATTTTTAAGGGACAGTGTAATTAACACTATATTTTTCTGAGATAAAACTCCACCTCTGGGTTTGGTATCCACTGCTGCAGTGTGGATTATTATATATGGATCATCTTCTCTTCCAAAAATTTTATTTTCTTTTTGTTCCAATAATATATCTTTATAATTTATATTTCCATTTTCCTCTCCCACAAACAATATACAATTTTGAATAAAGGAATTTTTTTTCTTTTATTTCAAGAGAAATATTTAATTCATCTTTATCAGCAAATATTAGTTTAGGTGTTGTATCATGTATAACAAATTCTTTTTCTTCTTTTGAAAGTCTTTTATTTACAAGCACTAATATTAATCCAAGTTTAGATGCTGCAAAAAAATAGAGGGAAAAATCTATATGTATTTTTTTGATATTACTGCTATTCTATCGCCTCTTTTTAGTCCAAGGTTTAACAGACCTGTACAGAGTTTTTCTGTTTCTATAAACAACTCATAAAATGTAAACTCCCTATCTAACCCTGAATCATAAATCGCTATTTTATTTTTGTATAACAAAATATTTCTTTTCAACATATGATATGGCAAAAAATTCCTCATAAAATCCTCCTTAATCTATCTATTTATTTTTAGAGTTGTTATTATACCATGATTCTGCTCGTGATACATGCCTTACATGAGCCTGACCTCAATTTTGCAGCATCTGTAAATGATAAAACTCCTACAATATTTGTAGGTTCTCCTTGATATACAAATAGTCTGTGGATATCTGAAAAGATCATTTTTTGGATAGCATCTGATAGATATGTATTGAGATCGCAAGCAAGAACTGTTTTTGACATTATTTCTTTTACATGTACATCAGGCTTATTCCATGTTTGTATGCAAATAAAAGGTCTGTTTTGGAAACAACCCCTACAGGAGTATCACTATTATCTCTAATCAACATGGCTCCAAAACGATATTGACTAAGACCTTCAATAACTTGGTAAATGGTATGACTTGTCTTTTTACTTTGTACATGAGTGCTCATCACGTCTTTTACTTTAAATCTTTTTAACATCTCTTCTTGATTTGTTGATATTTTTCTGGACATATAGTTGTTTTTACACTTTATGCATAATCGATACATTAGTCCAACTATATCAGGATAAGCAAGAAGTCCAACAATTTGACTGTTATGGTTTTTATATACATACAAACGATGTATGTAATTCTGTCTCATTAATTCTAGTGCGTCTTCCAGTGCGTCTTTATCACTGCACGTTATAGGTTGAGCACCAATAATATCTTTTAGTTTCTGATCCAATGAAAATCCTGCATAATATGCAGACATTATATCTGTTTTTGAAACAACTCCGCAGGGTTTTTCATCCTTGTCAATAATAAGGAGTGCACCTGTCTTATATTTGATAAGTAAGGAGATACCATTTTTTTATGGAATCTGTCTCAGGAAGTTTTAAAACCTGCCTTCTCATGGCCTCGCCAACTTTAAATCCAGTTAATATGCTATGTCTTTCTATAACTCCCATATCCTAAGATCCTTTTCCTATGAGTTTATGGTAAAGATAATAGAAAAGGTCTGATATATAGACAATTCCAACTATTGTATTTTTATCTAGAACAGGGATACGTCTTACATGTTTTTTTTATCATTATGTCCAATATGGTAAATAAGTGGGTATCAGGACTTATAGTTATTAGATCAGTTGTCATTATGTCTTCTACTTTTTTTATGTCTAGCTCTGTCACATACAGTGTCTATTATGCCCGTTATATCAATATCATTCATATCTGCCCATAAATGTATGTGTTTTGGCCTTAGCAAAAGTAAAATATCATACATAGAGAGCATTCCTATTAATTTCCCTTGCTCATCAACTACCATCATTCCAAATACCCTTCTTCTATTACCTGAGCTACTGGCCTCTTTAAATTTCCTCATGGCTTCTTCTATAGTTGCGCTATATAAAATTGTATGAAAATCAGTAACCATTATATCTTTTGCAATAGGTTCCATAATGTCCTCACAACACTATACTTAAAAAAAGTTCATATTAATTTTTATACTGGTTTCTAGATTTGCGTAGGTAGAGGTTTAGTATATGTCTTATATGTAAAGGGGATTATGTTTAACATCAAAATTTTATTGATTTTAAATCATCAGCAAATTCCTTGTGATCTGCAACTTTTTCTCCTATTTGCCTAAATTCAGCCATAAGTAGTACCAAAGGTTCTTGTATTAATTTACCATCTTTCAAATAGTTCTCATTTATTTCTGCACACAATACCTTACCGATTATTAATGAGTAGTTTTCGCCAGTAATTTCTCTATCCAATTTTGCCTCAATCCACCCAATGGCATTTTTAACACGGGGAGGTTTTACTATTTTAGAAGACAAGGATTCTATGTTTAACTCATCTAACTCATTAATATTTGGCGGAAAATTTTTTTGCACATTTAATTGTCTCTCTAAAATCTGTCCTTCCCATAACATTCACAACAAACTCCTGGGTTTCCCTTATGTTTTTTAGGGTATCCCTAGGTAGGGCTGAAGCAATAGCAATTAGATCCAGTGGTCTCAAAATGGGCATAACGCAACCGTAAGGGGCTGCGTTCACAATATCTTTTTTTATCTATGGTTGTTATTAAAGTAAGAGGAATTGGCAACATTTTTTTTAAACATATTTGGCCTTAGTTCCATGACTACCTCCCAATTATTAATTATTTTCAAATATAGTGTGTTCCATACTACAGATAATTTCTTAAAAAAAACAAGAGGGTTTCAATATTCATTCCGTGTTCCAATACAATTTAATTGTTGAGTATGTTTTTTTGAACTAATATAACTCTGTTTTTATCATCTGTACAAATATAAGTGAAATAATACTCAAAAATGCTCCAACTATAAAAGGTATTTTATAGTCTATCATCCACATGATCCCACCTATAACAGGTATAATTACAGCAGCAATGTGGTTAATGGTAAATCCCACACCCATGGAAGGTGCTATGTCCTTTGGATCTGCTATTCTTTGAAAATATGTCCTAATTGCCATAGCGAAATTAAAGAATAGGTGGTCAAATATATATATAAAATTGCTATTATATATGGTGTATCTGAATATGCATAAAAGAGAAAAATAAAAATCAATGAGAAATATTCAACAGACAATATCTTGCATTCACCAAATTTGTTTATCCATTTTCTAAGATTTTAAATATGATTTAAACAGCCCTGATTTCAGTATTGAGCCATTAGAAGACAACGTTTATTTAGTTAAAATGCCTAAGTGTGTTTATGAGTCTCACATAAAAGATATTTGTTTCTATTATTAACAAAGGGCTAAGTTGCTCTCTTGGTTGCTTCCAGAACTCCTTAGCAATGCATTTAGCAATGGCTTAAATGAAGAGACAAAGAATAGGCTTGTAGCAGAGGCAAAAAAACAGACCTTTTTAATATGTACTATGGTCAGAATTGTATCTATGCTTTTTAAATGAGTTAAACATAAATCCTCATTTAGCCTCAAGGGGAACAAACCTAAACTGTGATACATCTACCAATCCTTTATCAGTTAACCGCAATGTAGGTATCACAGGCAAGGCAATAAATGAAAGAGACAAAAATGGATTAGATAATTTGACACCAAGATTTTGAGATTCTTTAATTAGTTGTTGGGTTTTAAAGGCTACTTGAGAGACACTTAACTGAGATATCAAACCTGCAATTGGTAGCTCCAGTGCGGCTATAAGTTTGCCATCATTAACCAAGGCAATACCTCCTTGCATTTTGTGAATAGTGCTTAATGCAAAATGGATATCTTTATCGTGGGTCCCCACCACTATAATATTATGACTGTCATGGGCAATGGACTGGGCTATGGCCCCAAATTTAAGTCCCAGACCTGAAATAAGCCCCAGTCCGATGTTGCCTGTACCTTTGTGTCTTTCAACCACAGCTACCTTTAAGATATCATTATCTGTATCAGAGATAACTTCATCCCCATGTTTTTTAACTTCACAAATGAGGTCTTTGTTTACAATCTGGTTGGGAATTAGTCCAATAACATGGGCTTTATTCCCTTTGGTCCAAATTTTAAAGTGATCTGGTTTTAGCTTCGGCAAGTGAACGGTATGTGTAACCTCTGGAGGTACAAAAGATGGTATGCTACCTTTAACCATTCCATTTTCAAAAACAGTTTCACCACTTTTGATAGTGAAAACAACATTAAATTCTTCAAGACTATCTACAACCACCATATCAGCCAGATATCCAGGTGCAATGGCACCAATTCCTTTCAGTCCAAAACGCTGGGCAGTATTAATAGTGGCCATTTTTATGGCCCATAGAGGTTTAAGACCAGATTGAATTGTCTTTTTAATGACAAAATCCATGTGTCCCTTATCTATTAGGTCTTGAGCCTCCTTATCATCACAACAAAGCAAGCAACGATTAACAGTGTATTCATTTACAGCAGGCAACAGGTCTAAAAGATTTTTGGCAGCACTGCCTTCACGAAGCATGAGCCACATTCCCAGGCTAAGTTTTTCCTTGGCTTCTGTTAAAGTAGTGGTTTCGTGATCAGAGTCAATACCAGCGGCAATATAGGTCTGAAGCGCCTTACCAGATAGCATAGGGGCATGTCCATCTATTGGTAAGCCTTGAGCTCCAACGCAGGTAATCTTTTTTTAATACATTATCATTAGCTGTGATAACACCAGGGTAATTCATCATTTCTGCCAGACCAATAACCCGCGGGTGCTTTAGGAGTCTTCTTATTTCTCTAATGCCAATTTTGCCACCAGCGGTTTCCAGATGTGTAGCTGGCACGCAAGAAGGCACTAACATAAAAACATTTAGAGGAATGGCCTCTGAGGCCTTTAAAATGTATTCTACGCCCTTAATACCCAGTACATTGGCAATTTCATGGGGGTCAATGATAATAGATGTGGTGCCGTGGGATATCAGCGCAGAGGCTAGACTGGATGGGGTCAAAAAGCTGCTTTCTAAATGGAGGTGTGCATCTATGAGTCCTGGCAAAAGGAATCTGCCTTTCAAATCCAGGATGTCGTGGGCTTCAGAATAATCCCCAATACCAGCAATGTATTTTTGATAAATGGCTACATTGGTTTCAAGGATTTCTCCGTTAAAGACATTTACAAGCCTGACATTTTTTTAGGAGCAAGGTTGGTTTTTTTGTCTCCTCTTACAACAGAGATGAGTGATTTGATTTCTTCATGTGTTGCAGGCAACATACTGCTCCTTAAAGATTAGGGGTTATAATTATAAAAATTCCCCTATATCCTAACTCTAACTTTATTTCATGTCCACTCTAATTGGCAAGTGTAGTGATAGTGATTTTGTCACTAAAAAAAAGAAAAGGGGCATGGAGTAAGCGGTAAAAATTTTTCATTTAACGAAGCCAGATAAAAAAAAGGACTCTCACCTCTTAGGTAAGAGTCCTTTGTGAAAATCTTTCCCCTAAAGTTTGATTTTCCAACCCAACTTCCCAGATTTTTATAGGTTGGAAATTTCTTTAATTAGTTGATTTTATGATGGGCCATGAAGGAGTCGAACCTTCAACCTCCGGATTAAGAGTCCGTTGCTCTGCCAATTGAGCTAATGGCCCCTGACGAAGAATCTTGTTAAGTTTTTTTTGTGTTTCCTGTCAAGGAAAAATCTAGGTTGGAGGTAAAGAATATTTAATTAATTTCTGTTATCATTTGGTCTAGATTATATTGACAAAAAAATAGATGTTTTTATAAACTTCCTACATAGAATGGATTTTAATTAATTTTCTGTAACTCTGTTTACTTAAAAGAACTAGTAAAAATATGGGATTAAATGAATTACCTTCGCAAGTTGTCATTACTGAAGTAGGCCCCAGGGATGGACTACAGTCCTATCCAGCCTTTATCTCCACGCAAAAGAAGATACAGATTTTAGAAAATTTATTAGATGCAGGCCTAAAACATATTCAAATAACCTCTTTTGTAAACCCCCAAAAAGTCCCTCAATTTAAAGATGCAGAGGATATTGTAGGGGTTTTTAGAGATTCTGATTTAGTTTTAACTGTGTTGGTTTTAAATAAAAAAGGATTAGACAGGGCTATCTCAGCAGGGGCTAGAGGGGTTGAATTATCAATTTCTGCAAGTGATGAGTTTAGTGTGAAAAACACGGGGATGTCAAAAAAAAGATTCTATAAAGAACTTACAGGATATGTTAAAAAAAGTCTGAAGAAAATCGAATGTATATTAGAGGAAGTGTTCAATGTTGTTTTGGCTATTTAAATGAAAATGATGTATCAGTAGATGATATTTTAGAAATTGTTGATGTATTTTTAAATTACGAAGTAAATGAAATAGTATTTGCAGATACAACTGCACTTGCAAATCCGATTTCCATCAATAATTTTTTAATAAAATTCTTAAAAAAAATCGATCCAGATATAATTTCAATGCATTATCATTCTAAGATGAATTTAGGTATTGTAAATATTTATGAAAGCCTTCAATTTGGAATCAAAAGATTCGATACCTCCTTTGGTTATATTGGAGGATGTCCTTTTGTAAATAACAGATATATTAATGTTTCCACAGAAGAAGTTGTTTATTTGTTGGATAGTTTCAATATTTACACTGGAATTGATATAACTAAGCTAAAAAAAATGTTCAGACTTGCTTAAAAGGTGCTCATCTTGAGTTTTATTATTGGTTTATTAAAAATAAATTTTTTTGTATTAATTGTATGTGATGGTAAATTTAAAAACAAAGTTAAGGAGGGGGTATGGACTTTGATCTTACCAAAGAGCAAGAAATGATAAGGAAAGAAGTTAGGAAGTTTGCCTTAAAGGAGATTGCCCCTGTTGCCAGGGAGTTGGATGAAAAGGAAGAATTTTCAGTGGAAATTACCAAAAAAAATGGGGGAGATAGGTCTATTTGGCATGTTTGTATCTGAAAAATATGAAGGCCAGGGGCTTGATTATCTTTCTTATATTATTGCTGTAGAGGAACTTGCAAAGGTAGATGCCTCTCAAGCTGCTACAGTTGCGGCGGGAAATTCCCTTGGTATTGGCCCAATTTATTATTTTGGAACAGAAGAGCAAAAAAAAGAAATATTTACCAAAGTTGTGTTCAGGAGAGGGACTCTGGGGATTTGGTTTGACAGAGCCTGAAGCTGGTTCTGATGCTGGTGGTACCAAGACCACTGCAGTAAAAGATGGAAATGAATGGGTGATAAATGGATCAAAGATTTTTATAACAAATGCATCTTCTCCAATCTCCATGGGTGTTACCGTTCAGACAGTTACAGGGACCAGGAGGATGGCAGACCTGAGTACACCTGTTTTTTTGGTTGAACATGGAACCAAGGGTTTTACTGCAAAGACCATCCATGGTAAGATGATGTGGAGATCATCCAATACTGCGGAACTCTATTTTGACAATGTGAGGGTGCCTGAAGAAAATATACTTGGAAAAAGAGGTGATGGTTTTAAACAAATGCTTATGACCTTAGATGGGGGTAGGCTTTCCATTGGGGCCATGGGTCTTGGTGGAGCAGAAGGTGCCTATGAGAAGGCACTTAAATATGCAAAACAAAGGGTGCAATTTGGCCAACCCATATCAAAATTTCAGGCTGTGGCCTTTAAATTGGCAGATTGTGCAACAGAAATAGAGTGCGCAAGAAATTTGCTCTATAAGGCATGTTGGCTCAGGGACAATAATCGTCCCTTTGCTAAGTATGCTGCAATGGCAAAGTTGTATTGTTCTGAACTCATGGGAAGGGTAGTTGATCGAGCAGTTCAAATTCACGGTGGATATGGGCTTATGAAGGAATATGATGTTGAGAGGTTTTACAGGGATCAAAAGATATTGGATATAGGCGAGGGAACCTCTGAAGTTCAGAGGATTGTAATATCAAGACATATTGGATGTTAAAAAAAAGGGGGGGAGAGAAATATGAAATTACCAGAATTTGAAGTTGGCAGGATTACTTTAGGAGACCTGGTAGATTTAGTGGCTGAGCAGATGCCAGATCAAATGGCAGTGGAGTATTTGGAGCCCAAGAGAATTAGCCATACTTATAAAGAGTTTAACGAGATTTGCAGAAAAGTGGCTAAGGGCCTTATGGCCATGGGAGTCCAAAAAGGGGACCATATTGCAATCTGGGCAAATAATGTACCTGAATGGCTCTATTTACAATTTGGTTCTCCAAAGATGGGGGCTGTTTTAGTTACAGTAAACACCAATTATAGGTCATTTGAGCTTGAGTATCTTTTAAAACAATCAGATGCAACAACGCTTTTTTTTAATAGGAGGAGTTAGAGAGCCTGATGAATACATAAAGGTAATAAATGAGGTATGTCCTGAGCTAAAGGATAGTGAACCTGGAAAGCTCAAAAATGATAACCTTCCATTTTTGAAAAATATAGTTTTTATTGGAGATGAGACTCCTCCTGGGATGTTTAATTGGAAGGATTTAATGGAGTTGGGAGAAAAAGTATCTGATGAGGAACTAGATAGGGTGCAAAAAACCTTACATCCAGATGAAGTAATCAATATGCAATATACCTCTGGTACCACTGGGTTTCCAAAAGGGGTTATGCTTACCCATACAAATATAATTGGTAATGCAAAGTCAATTGCAGAGTGTATGAAGTTGAGTCCCAAAGATAAACTCTGTATTCCTGTACCATTTTTCCACTGTTTTGGTTGTGTGCTTGGGACGTTAACATGTTTAGTGTCAGGTGCTACCATGTGTCCGGTTGTTCAATTTAAGCCAGATGCAGTATTACGGTCAGTTGAGCAATTAAAGTGTACTGCACTCCATGGCGTGCCCACTATGTTTATTGCAGAATTAGAGGAGATGGAGAAGAAGAAATACGATACATCACATTTAAGGACAGGAATAATGGCAGGTTCTCCATGTCCAATAGAGGTTATGAAGAAGGTAGTAAATGTAATGGGTGCAAAAGAGATGACAATTGCATATGGCCAGACAGAGGCATCACCTGTTATAACTCAAACAAGGACTGAAGATCCAATTGAAATCAGGGTTTCCACTGTTGGAAGGGCACTTCCAAATGTTGAAGTAAAGATTGTGGATATTGATACAGGTGAAGAAGTTCCACCAGGGGTTCAGGGAGAGCTGTGTACTAGAGGGTATCATGTAATGAAGGGGTATTATAAAAATGAAGAAGCTACAAAGAATGCCATAGATAAAGATGGTTGGTTACATACTGGTGATCTGGCTATTATGGATGAGAATGGGTATTGTAAGATAACTGGTAGAATAAAGGATATGATAATAAGGGGTGGTGAGAATATTTATCCAAGGGAAATCGAAGAATTCTTATACACACATCCCAAGATCAAGGACGTACAGGTGGTTGGAGTTCCAAGCAAGAAATATGGTGAAGAAGTTGCAGCATTTGTCCAGTTAAAAGAAGGTGAAATGGCCACAGAAGAGGAGATGAAGGAGTTCTGTAAAGACAAGATAGCTTTCCATAAAATACCCAGGTACTGGTTTTTTGTGGACGAATATCCCACAACAGCAAGTGGTAAGATTCAAAAATATAAATTAAGGGAAGAGGCAACAAGGTTGCTTGGTAGAGAAGAAGATGCAAAGGTAGAAACAGCTTAAGCGATTAAAGTAATTAGTAGCTGTAAGCAAAAAGGCCTTAACTAGGCCTTTTTGCTGTTAAGAATCTAAAATTAAGAGGTATAAATAATGGGAGATGAAATTCTTTTAAAAGAGGAAAAGGATCAAATCTGCATTTTAACATTAAATCGCCCCCAGGTGATGAATGCCTTCAACTTTGAACTTTTACTTGCATTAAAGAAAGAAATAGATGATCTCAGATTCAGAAGGGACATTCGCGTTGTTATAATAACTGGAGCTGGCGATAGGGCCTTTTGTGCTGGTGCTGATTTAAAGGAAAGGGCAACTATGCCAGAAGAGAAGGTAAAGGAATTTATTTACACCATAAGAAATTTATTTACAGATATTGAAAACCTGCCCAAGCCAGTTATTGCTGCTGTAAATGGTGTGGCACTGGGAGGAGGAACTGAATTTGCCCTTGCATGTGATATTCGTATGGCATCAGAAAATGCCACAATGGGTCTAACAGAGACAAGGCTTGCCATAATCCCAGGGCTGGTGGAACCCAGAGACTTCCAAGGATAATTGGCAGGGCAAAGGCCAAGGAGCTTATTTTTACAGGCAAGAGAATAAGTGCAAAAGAAGCCTTTGATATGGGTCTGGTTAACAAGGTATGTGCTCTGGATGAGCTACTTTCAGAATGTGAAAAAAATTGCCATGGAGATATGTGAAACAGGGCCAATTGCAATTGAACAGGCAAAATATGCAATAAACAGAGGAATTGAAGTAGATATTAATTCTGGACTTGCAATTGAGTCAAATGCCTATTGGATAACCATTCCAACAGAAGATAGGTTGGAGGGATTAAAGGCCTTTAAGGAAAAAAAGAAAACCCAACTACAAAGGTAAATAATAGGGGTAAGTTAAAATGGATGATAGGACAAATAATAGGCTTTTCTGGCAAAAGGAAGAAGAAAAGCTAGATGAGCTGGTAAAAAAAAGCCATGTGGCCTGGGGGTGAAAAGGCGGTTTTAAAGTTAAAGAAACAGGGTAAAAGGCCTATTAGGGAATTAATTAATCTGTTAATAGATCCTGGTACTGAATTTTATGAGCTCAGTAGAATTGCTGGTTTTGGAATGAACTACCCAGATGTTGAAGATGTGCCCTGCGCAGGGATTGTTACTGGAATTGGCAAGATACACGGTAATTGGACAATGATAATAGCCAATGATTCAAGGGTAAAGGCTGGAACTTACTTTCCAATTACCCTAAAAAAAACACCTTCGTGCCCAAGCAATAGCAGAAAAGTGTGGTCTAAATTGTGTATATATAGCAGATTCAGGTGGGGCTTATCTCCCCATGCAGGCAGATGTATTTCCTGGAGAAGACCACTTTGGTGCAATGTTTTATAACATGGCCAGGATGTCTGCCATGGGTCTTAAGCAAATCACCATGAGCACAGGCGGTAATACCGCTGGTGGTGCATATATAGTTTTTATGGCCTGTCAGGCGGTTATGGTGGAGAAACTGGCCTATTCTTTTTTTAGGTGGTCCTCCCCTGGTCAAGATGGCCACAGGAGAGGAAATAACTGCAGAGGCTTTAGGTGGCGCAGACGTTCACACAAGGATTTCAGGGGGTGCTGATTATTTTTGTAAGACCCAGGAAGAAGGTATTTTAAAGGTAAGGGAAATCTTATCAATGGAGCCTCCCCAGAATATCCATTGTCACAGATTTGATAAAAGGCCTCCCAGGGTTCCTGCTGATGAAATATACGAAATCTTACCTGCACAGGTTAGCAGGGGAATAGATGTAAGGGCATTTATAAGGGCCATTTCCGATGACAGTGAATTTGTTGAATATAAACGGAGATTTGCACCTGGTAGA
The DNA here is from genome assembly GCA_001311565.1 of Desulfothermus okinawensis JCM 13304. Lineage (GTDB taxonomy): Bacteria > Desulfobacterota > Desulfovibrionia > Desulfovibrionales > Desulfothermaceae > Desulfothermus > Desulfothermus okinawensis. Next base: position 16,873 of record BBBM01000023.1, on the reverse strand, counting down.
GGTGAAAATATTGTAACTGGAAAGATAAAAATAGATGGAATACCTGTGGGGGTTATTGCCTCAAATGGTGTGGGTATCATATTTGTTGAGGCTGCAAAAAAAGGCAACAGAATGGATTGTTAGGTGTTCTTATGAAAAAATCCCGCTTTTATTTATTCAGAATTCTCCTGGATACATGGTTGGCTCTGAGTCTGAACACATGGGAATTGGTAAATATGGTGCTGATATGGTGAGGGCTGTATCCTGTGCACAGGTTCCCAGGATCCAACTGGTAATTGGACCTGACCACGGTGCTGCCAATTACGGTATGTGTGGAAGGGCATATAGACCACACTTTTTGTTTGCCACAATGAGGGCCAGGACCTCTGTTATGAGTGGGAAGAGCGCAGCAGGGGTCTTGCTTTCCATTGAAAAGAGGAAAAGGGCTGCAAAGGGTAAACCCATGAGCAAGGAAGAGGAGGATGCCTTTTATAAGAAAATGATGGACAAATACGACACAGAGGCCCATCCATTTTATTGTGGAGCCAGACTCCTTAATGATCGTGTCCTTAAGTTTTCTGAAATAAGAAAGTGGCTGTCCATGGCATTTGAAGTGAGTTTAATTAAGCCAATTTCAGAGCCTTCATTTGGTAACTTCAGATTTTAAGGGAGGATTTTATGAGTGAATACGATCTTTGGAAGATATTTCCAAGGATGCCCAAGAAAGTGGTGATAGGTGATATAACCATAAGGGACGGATTTCAACACGAGGAAAAATTTATATCAACAGAGGCAAAAATCTATTATGCAGAGCAACTTATTTTTGCCGGATGCAGGGATATTGAGCTTACCAATCTTGGAAATCCCTATATAATGCCTCAATTTAGGGATGCAGAGGATGTTCTTGCCTATTTTAGAGGTGATAGGTTTAAGAAAAGATGTGCGAAGAGGGGAATAAATCCAGATGATATTACCTTTACATGCGTAACTATCAGGGAAAAGTCAGTTGACAGGGCAATTGAGTTAAAGGAGAAGGGAATAGGGCCTGATAGGGTGCTTATGATGGTGTCCACAGATGAACAACACCACTTTGCAAATTCTGGAACAACTCTGCCAGAATATTGGAAAGAAGCTGAGCGTTGTATAAAGAAATGTTCAGATGTGGGTATTCAGATGTGCGGGACTGTTAGCACAATTTGGGGCAGTCCAATTAGCGGACCTACAGAATTAAAGGAAGCGGTGGAATTTACCAAAAGGTGGTTTGAGATTGGAGCCCATGATGTGGAACATGCGGATCATGATGGAAGTGCTTCACCCCCTGAGGTCTATAGGTATTTTTCCATGATACTCGATGAAATTCCCAATCCAGATGTCCATATTGCACATTTTCACGAGACAAGGCGAATAGGCTCAGCTGCAGTACTGGCTGCCCTGCAGGCGGGGATTACCCATTTTGAGGCTACATTAGGTGGCCTTGGGGGTCAGCCTGCAAATTTTTTAGATGACAGACCAGTTCCTGGAACTGGGGATTATTATTATGAAGATCCCAGATATGTGGGGCTAATTTGTATTGAAGACTTAATTGTTATGTTAGATGAAATGGGGATTGAACATGGTTATGATGTTCAGAAAGTTCTCTGGCTGGGCAAAATGATGGAAAAAAACAGTTGGAAGGAGGCTCCGCTCTGAGGCAGTTGTAAATGGTAGAAAAAAAAGAGGAAGGATATCCAGAGTTTGCACGACCAGGACTTGATCAATTAAAGAAAAAAATTTGGAGAAAATGAAGGACAAAAGATTCCAAATGGATGGGCAAAAGATCCAAAGGTTCCAGAATCAATATTGAATCCCTAAAAATTTTTATTTTAAAGATTGAGTTGTATTATATAGGGATTTTAATCAATTTGAAAAAAAAGTTTAAGGAGAGTCTATGGCACAGGAAAAACCATATATTAATGTAGATTATTTTGAGTCCTTGACTGGAGAAATAGAGGAACAGGACAAAAGGGATGTGGCGGAAATCGGAAAGATAATAAAAGAGACCAGGGAAGAAAAGGGGCTTAGTTTGGATGAATTATCAAAGCGAACAGGTTTTGATAAGGAGCTTCTTCAGAAAGTTGAACAAGGGGAGATTCAGCCCAACTTGGGATGATTATAAAATTGTCCAAGGTACTTGATAGGGGGCTTGGGGACCTTTTAGGTGAAGGTGGTGATAAGCCTTACTGTTTAACACCAGCAAAGGGTAGAAAAAAGATAGTAAGGTCCACTACCCCTAAAGGTCAAAGGGAACTTTATTCCTATGTGTCCTTGGCCCCTGATGTTAAGGGTAAACACATGGAGCCCTTGATTGTACAGCTTAAAGAAAATCCAGATGAAGAGACATCTATCCATGAGGGAGAAGAATTTATATTTGTCTTAGATGGTGAAGTGATTGTAAAAATAGGTGAGGACAGATTTGAGCTAAAACCAGGCGATTCCCTTTACTATCTATCCAACTATCCCCACATGCTTGCCGCAAAAAAAGGGATCTGCTACTATTCTGGCAGTTGTATATGAGGGTTAGTTGTAGAGTTTTTTTAACCAATTGGAGCAAAAGGGGGATGAGATGGGCAAATTACTTTGGAAGCCATCTGAAGATAGGGTAAAAAAATTCCAATATGTTTAAATTTCTAACTTATGTAAACGAAAGATTTAATAAGTCATTTTCTACTTACAGTGAATTGTGGGAGTGGTCTGTTACAGATATTTCTAATTTTTGGGCTGCTGTGTGGGATTTTGTAAAGATTATTTATTCCAGGGATTTTGATGAGGTGGTTGACGATCCTCACAAGATGCCAGGGGCCAAATGGTTTTCTGGTGCCAAGATGAATTTTGCTGAAAATTTACTTAGATACAATGATGACCATTTAGCAATAATAGCCTTTGGAGAGGATAGAGAAAAAAAGGACCCTTACTTATAAGGAACTTAACAGGGAAGTTGCAAGGGTGGCCAAGGCATTAAAGCAGCTGGGTATTCAGCCAGGGGATAGGGTAGTTGGTTACATGCCAAATATCCCTGAGACCATAATTGCCATGCTTGCTGCTGCATCTCTAGGCGCTACATGGTCTTCCTGTTCTCCAGATTTTGGAATCAAGGGGGTTTTAGATAGGTTTGGTCAGATAAAACCAAGGGTACTCTTTACTGCTGATGGGTATAGCTATAAGGGTAAAAAGATAGACTCCATATCCAGGGTAATAGAGGTATTAAAACAAATAGATTCTGTGGAAAAAGTGGTGGTGGTTCCATTTTTAGAGGAAAATCCAGATATTTCTGGTATTAAGAATGGAGTGTTTTTAGATGAATTTAAATCAAGTGAAACAGATCCATCCCTGGATTTTGTTCAACTTTCTTTTTCACACCCCCATTATATTATGTACTCTTCTGGAACCACTGGTCTGCCAAAATGTATGGTCCAGAGTGCTGGTGGAGTTTTAATAAATCATTTAAAAGAACTTATTTTGCACACTGACCTGTCACGTGATGATAAGATTTTTTTATTTTACCACATGTGGTTGGATGATGTGGAATTGGCTAGTTAGTTCCCTGGCAGTAGGGGCAACAGTTGTTTTATACGATGGCAATCCTTTTTATCCATCACCAAAGGTATTGTGGGAGATGGCAGAGGATGTTAAACTCTCTGTTTTTGGCACAAGTGCAGGTTACATATCAGCCCTGCAAAATGCAAAGGTGCGTCCAAAAGATGAATTTGATCTCTCAAGTCTGAGGGCAGTTTTGTCCACAGGATCTCCCCTTCCAGAAGAGGGATTTGAATATGTGTATGATGCCATAAAAGAAGACCTCCAGTTATCTTCTATTTCAGGGGGCACGGATCTAAATGGTTGTTTTGCCCTGGGTAATCCAATACTTCCAGTGTATTCTGGAGAGCTCCAGTGTAGGGGCCTTGGAATGAAGGTATATGCATATGATGAAAACGGAAAGCCAGTGTATAATAAAAAGGGTGAGCTTGTATGCACTGCGCCATTTCCTTCAATGCCCCTTTATTTCTGGAACGATCCAGATGGAAAGAAATACCACAGTGCCTACTTTGATGTCTATCCTGGTGTGTGGCGTCATGGCGATTTTATTGAAATCAATGACAGGGGAGGAGTAATTATTTATGGCAGGTCTGATGCAACCCTAAATCCTGGAGGGGTGAGAATTGGCACAGCTGAGATTTATCGCCAGGTAGAACAATTTGAAGAAATAGAAGACAGCCTGGTAGTTGGCCAGAACTGGAAAAATGATGTAAGGGTAATACTCTTTGTAAAGATGAATCCAGGATACAAACTAGACGATGATCTAAAGAACAGACTCAAAAGGGCAATAAGGAACAATGCCTCTCCCCGTCATGTTCCAGATAAGATCATAGAGGTACCAGACATTCCATATACTTTAAATATGAAGAAGGTGGAAATTGCAGTGAGAAAGGTAATTCACAACGAAGAAGTGAAAAACAAGGATGCCTTAAGAAATCCTGAATCTTTGGATTATTTTAAAAATATCCCCGAGCTAAATGAAGATTAAATAAAAGGGGCCAAATTTGGCCCCTTTTATTTATCCCTCTATCTTGGAGAGAAGCTCCTGTTTGATGGTCTCAATATCCCTTGAGCCATCTACTTCAACATATTTGGTCTTACCCTCTTCTGCAAGTTTCTTAAAAAAAATATGCAGCAGCAAGTGTTCCTGTTTCAGTGTCATAATAGATGTCATGTCTTTTGTTGATTGCATCTTCATCCTGATCATCTGACCTTGTTTTTAATGCACCGCCACAAACCCTGCACCTGTCTCCATTTGGCTTAATGGCATCGATATAGATATTGTTTGGATGGTTTGGATCGTTTTCACAGAGTCTTCTTCCCATGATCCTGTTTTTTTGCAATCTCCCTATCCAACTTGATTTCAACCACATAATCTAATTTCATCCCAGCTTCCTGAAGTGCTTCCCATAGCTTCTTGGCCTGGGTAATGTTCCTTGGAAAACCATCCAAGAGCCATCCATCCTTTCCTTTTTCTTTTAAGGTCTCAAGCACCATTGGAATTGTTATCTCATCTGGCACAAGCTCTCCTTTGTCAATATACTCTTTGGCCTTTTTGCAAGGTCAGTACCATTTTTTTATGTGATCCCTAAAAATCGCACCAGACTCTATATGGGCTAAGTTAAACTTTTTTTTTAAGTAGAGATCCCTGAGTCCCCTTACCACTGCCATTTGGTCCAAAAATGAGTATGTTCATTTTCGCTCCTCCTTAATTTGTTTGATAAAGACCTACATTTGATTTTAAATGAATTTTTTTATTAGAGAAAATTTTCACAAAGTTGTAGTCATATTACCTATGGCTTGTCAATACTTTTTAAAGCCATAAAAAAAACGTTTAAAATTTTTTTTAGGTAACATATAGATAAATTGGAAATTTGAGTGTAGAGGATACTGTCTTCTTTTTATTTATATTTTTGATTTTTATATTTAAAGACTTTTATGTAGTTGATTTTTGGTTTACATCTGTTCTTTTCTTTTATATGAGTTTTCCCATCCAAATAATAGTATCTTTTTATTAAATATATATGACTAAAATAATATTAATCTGCGGTCCAAGTGGTGCAGGAAAGGATAGTTTGATTAAAGAGGCAAAGGTTTATTTTAAAGACTTTGCCAGGGTTAATTTTGTAACAAGGTATATAACTAGGCCGCCTGATGAGTATGAGGAGAATTTTTATGTGTGTAAAAAAAGGATTTAACACCTTAAAAAAATAAAGGTTTTTTTCTGGTATGGTGGGAGAATTACGAAAATTTATATGGGATTCCCAAATATCTTATAAAAGAAGATTGTTGTAATTTTTTTGTCTGTATCCAGGACAGTTGTTCCATTTTTTTGAAAAAAATTTTGCCAATGTACATACTATTCTTATAACTGCTGATTTAAATACTATAATCAAGAGGCTAGAAAATAGAAATAGGGAACAAGATTTTATAATAAAACAGAGGATAGAAAGATATAAACTAAAATTTCAAGCAAAAAATAACACAGTATTTAAAAATCAAGGACCCTTTGCTGTAGTAAAGGATAACTTTATAGAATTGTGTATTAATCTTGTCTCTGAGTATCTTTCTTAGCTGCAATTATCATTTGATACATCCTTTTTGCAATATTATAAGGATCATTGGCACTACAAATAGCAGAAACAACAGCTACCCCATGAGTCCCTGCTAATACCACATCATAACAATTTTCAGGATTTATTCCTCCAATGCCCACACATGGTTTTTTTAAAGATTTTAAGATATTTTTTAGACCATGGATATAAAGAGTGGGTTTTGGGTCTTTTTTTTGTTAGTGTTCTAAATACAGGACCAATACCAACATAATCTACATCCAGTTCATTGGCCTCCTGGGCGTGGGCAATGGTATTTACACTAAGGCCAATAATTAGCTTTTTCCCTGCAATTTTTCTTATATCTAAAGGGTGGATGTCCTCCTGACCCACATGTACACCATGAGCATCTGATGCCAGAGCCACATCCACCCTGTCATTTATAATTAATGGGATACCATGTTTATCTAAAAAGGCCTTTATCTTTCTTGCCAGGTCTACATATTCCCTTGAAGTGATATTCTTTTCTCTAAGTTGGACTAGACTTACTCCACCTTTGATAGCTCTATCTAATACATAAAAAAATATCTCTTTTACCACACGCTGATCTACTTATAATCAAATAAAGTGATAGATACTTTTTTTATATCTTCTTTGTTCATAGCTCACTATTTTTCTTTTTCAGACACACCCGCCTGTTCAAAGGTCATAACTTCATTGAATACATGACAGGCTGCATCAACAATATTCATAGAAAGTGCCCCGCCTGTTCCTTCTCCAAGCCTCATACCCAAATTTAAAATTGGACTAAGGCCTAAGTAGTCTAGCATGATCCTGTGTCCTGGTTCCTCTGACATGTGTCCTGCAAACATATAATCTACGCATTTTGAAGATAGGGCCTTGGCAATTATAGCACCAGCTGTTGAAATAAAGCCATCTACCATAACTGGAACTTTGTGATAAGCGCATGCCAAAATACACCCAGCAATACCGCCGATCTCAAATCCGCCAACCTTTGATAGGACATCAATTGGATCTGCGGGATCTGGTTTATTTATATCTATCCCTTTTTTTAACGGCATCTACTTTTTTTCTTTATTCCCTCATGGTCAATTCCTGTGCCTGGACCAACCATAACTTCTGCACTTTCCCCTGTATATACACATCCAATGGCAGAAGAAGGTGTGGTATTACCAATTCCCATGTCTCCTGTTCCAATTATTTTTACACCATCTGAAATCGCTTCTTTTGCAACATTAAATCCATTTAATATGGATTGGATAGCCTGATCCCTGGTCATTGCAGGACCTTTTGCAAAATTATTTGTCCCTTTGCCAACCTTAAGTTCCTTAAATATTGCCTTTTCGTCTGGAGTTTCAGGTACAAAATCAGGGATTATTCCCATATCCACAACCATTACCTCTGCACCTACAAACCTGGTGATTGCGCTAATTCCAGCCCCTCCTTTGACAAAACAACGCACCATCTCCAGAGAGACCACCTGAGGGAATGCAGAAACCCCTTGTTCTACAATTCCGTGATCTCCTGCAAAAACTATTACTTTTTTTTCTTGAAACATCAGGATTTAATGTCCTTTGAATTGCACATATCCTCTCTGAAATATCGTGCAGCCTGCCCAGTGCCCTAGGGGGCATTACCAATTGTGCTGTGTGTTCTCTGGCCTTTTCTAAAATGTCACCATCAATTGGTTCAATTGCTTCAACTATCTCTTTTAAATTTTTTTTCCAGTTCCATCACAAAATCTCCTTTTTGTTGTTTGAAAAATCAATATATTTATTCAGTTCATTTTTAAAGCCCTTATAGTCCTCGATGAGCTTAACCAATACCTTTTCAATCTTTTTTTATTTTAGATTTTAAGGTCTCCATTTCACCTTGAATCTCCTTTTTTTAGCAGAATATCTTCAGTTAAAAGCTCTATTATCTGAGTCTGCTTTTTAAGTAGCTCTTCCAGATGATCTTTACTGAGTTTTGATTCTGACTCACTGGTTGACAATTTTTCTATGAGTCTATTTCTAATCTGTTTTGTTGTTAGGTCATCTTCGTATCCTTTTATTATTTGTCTAAAAATCTCAATGGCTTCCTCTTTATATCTCCTTTTTCTTCCCTTTCCAACTACTGGAATGAATTCTTCAAATCTATCCCTGTAATATCTAAGGGTGCTTTCTGGTACATTTAAAATAGAGGAGAGTTCTTTAATTGTGTATAATTTGTTATCCATAGTAAAAATAAAAACCCGCTCAAGGCGGGTTTTTTTCTATTTCTCTTCTTCTAATTTAACAAATGGATTGTAGGCAAGTACATTAATTGGATGAAAGTTATTGGCAGGATCTTCCCCATATCTGGCTGCAAAGTGTCTTTGGTCTTCACCCTTATTTTGAATGGCATCAGAAGAATTTCTATAAAATACACATTGGTTGTTAAAACAGACATAAATGTAGCCCCATCCAGTTTCAGGTGGTGCTAGCCAATACTCCATCTCTTGATGACAATAAGGACAATACCTTTTCTCAGCCATTTTCTATCTCCTTGTTTTTTGGGTTCATTCGTTGAAGTACAGAGTATATGTTCCCTTGTAGTCTAGTCAATAACTATTATTCCTCATCTCCTTGCTGGATTTTATTTTGGGGTATTAAATTTTTAAATAAATCCAGTGGAATAGGTAGTATGGTACTTGCATTACTCTCATATGACATTTCCCTTAAGGTCTGTAGATATCTAAGTTGCAGAGCCATTGGTCTTTTGGCAATTATCTCAGCTGCTTGTGCAAGTTTTTCAGCTGCCTGGAATTCACCTTCTGCAGCGATTACCTTGGACCTACGTTCTCTTTCTGCCTCTGCCTGTCTTGCCATTGCCCTTTGCATATCCTGTGGTAGGTCTATGTGCTTTAGTTCCACATTGGTCACTTTTATACCCCATGGATCAGTGTGTTCATCTAAGATGCTTTGAATTTGTGTATTTATTTTGTCCCTGTGTGTTAGTATTTCGTCCAATTCCACTGAGCCACAGATTGATCTTAAAGTGGTCTGGGCAAGTTGGGTTGTGGCAAACATATAGTCTTCAACTTCTAACACTGCATTTACAGGTTCAACAACTCTAAAATACACTACAGCATTTATCTTTACGCTTACGTTATCTTTTGTAATTACGTCCTGGGAAGCACATCCAGGGTAATTATTCTAAGCGATACTTTTATCATTTTGTCCACAAATGGTATTAGAATAATGAGCCTGGACCCTTTGCCCTTAAAATCCTTCCAAGTCTGAATACCACGGCCCTTTCATACTCATTGATAACCTTGATGGATGATGCCAGAAATAAAAAAAACTATTATTAAAATTGGTAGTAATGAAAACATAGGTGATCCTCCTGTTTTTTTTAGTTTAAATTGGTTCAACAATTAATGTCAAACCAAGGGTACCAACTACCCTGACCTTCATCCCTTTGGACAGATTATTGTTTCCCCTGGTTGTCTCTGCCTTCCAGATTTCGCCCCTGACCTTAATTTTACCTTTGTTTCCTTCCCATTCAATTACCTCTCCAATCTTACCAATCATACCATCTATCCCTAGCTCACTGGGTTTAATTTGAACTTTGGTCACCAGATAGAGAACCAGTATTACGAAAATACCAATACCCAGAAGCGATGGCAATATTGTGGTATATGATAGACCACTACCCCCAAATTCAAATCTAAATAGAATAGTAGAGCCTAAAAACATGCACACAAGCCCTCCAATGGTCAGCAATCCATAACTTATAACCTTGACCTCAAGTATAAAGAGTACAAGGCCAAACAATATTAAAAGTAGTCCAGCCACATTAGTTGGCAGGACAGATAGGGCGTAGAGTGCAAGCAAAAGACATATACCACCAAAAACACCTGGAAATATTGCCCCTGGATGAGATAGCTCAAAAAAACAGTCCTGCAATACCACCAAGTAGGAGTAAATAGCTATTTGTGGGTCTAAGAGCCATGAGAGAAATTTATACCTAAATGACGGATTGAACTTAACTAACTTGTATCCATTTTTTGGGAATTTAATGAGTTGTCCATTCTTTGTAATCCCTCTTTTCCCAAGCTGTTCCATGAGATCATTGGGGGACAGAGCAATTAAATCTATTACTCTATTTATTACAGCTTCTTGTGCATTTAGGGATTCTGCATTCTCTATGGCCCTCTCATACCATAAAAAGTTTCTGTTCTTTTCCCTGGCCATGGACCTAATTAGGCTCATAAAGTCGTTTTTTTATTTTTTTTCTCTAATGTCTTTGGTACGTCTTTTCCTCCCATTGAAACTGGAGAAGCAGACCCAATGCTGGTATTAGGTGCCATTGAAGCAATATCTGAGGCTGCAACTAAAAAGACCCCTGCTGATGCTGCCCTGGCTCCTTTTGGTCCAACCCAGACTACTACTGGAATATGGGAATTAAGTATTATCTTAACCATCTCCCTCATGGACTTTGCTAGACCTCCAGGGGTATCCAGTCCAATTATTATTAGGTCAAAATTGTCAGAAATAGCTTTTCTATACCCATTTTCCAGGAGATCAACCTGAGCAGGATTTATGGTCCCTGATATGCGAATATAAAGAGCAGAAACTGTATTTTTTTGAGCTAAATGCGCTATGGCCAGACAATAGAAAAATAACCATAATTGCACATATGTATATTTTTTTTCATTGCAGTTTCCCTTTTTTATTGGGTTTAATAGACATAACATCTGTAGCCCCTGGCCCTTAAAATAGCTGCCAACTCAGGTGAATTATCCTCAATGAGATAGATAAATCCATTTTCTCTATCTTTTACTTTAATCAAAGGCAGGAAAAGGGATATACCATTTGTTATGTTTACTTTGATATTTTCTTGTGAACTTTTTAATTTAAATAAATTGATATTATCTTTTGTTTTAATTTTTGGAATATAGATATCTTTAGTATCATTTTTTTTACATATAATACAAAATCTTTTTTTTCTGTTAGACCAAAAATATACAAAGACATTGTGTTTTGACAAAAAAAGAATAAGCTATTTTCTGGACAAATCCACATTTTTTTTCTTATTTAAGAAAATATGTAATAAGAGATGTCATTATTTTTCAGCAAGTTAAAGTGTTTAATTATTTGTATATCTCCATTTAATTCTGCTACAAATAATTTTTCTGTTATAATGATATTTTCACCCTTTGGCCAGACCTTGATTCTATCTATATACTTACTTAATTGTACCAGTTCATCATAGACCGATAAACCCGTGGTAAAGCAAATTGATATATCAGGATCTTCAATATCCCTATATTGTGAGTAGAGCTTAGGGTCGTTTAATAAGATGATCTTTTTTCTATCTCCATATTCAAGCAGGGGAGATCTGGATGTATCAATTTGCATCCATCCCTTTTTAATTGGAAGTACAACTATATCTTTTTTTGTATATCTTAAATCCCAACTTTTCCAATATAGATAGTGTAACATTATTATAAACTATAGTGTTTTTATTTTTTTATATTTTTTTTTATTTTTCTGAATATAGTAGGTATAGTCACATTTGCACCTACTGGCAATTTATTGATGTTTTTTTATGTGTGGATTTAGTTTCTCAAAAATAAATAAATATTCATTGTATATTAAGTTTTTAGGGATTCCACCAATTATTTTGAGTAGTTTAGTTAAAGAGTCTCCTTTCTTGACAATGTATTTTTTTCTCATAAAAGGGATATTTTTTTTCTTAATTCATCTATAGATAAAAGCCTCAATGATGGGTGTATCTTAATTTCATTTATATTATGGTTATATTGAAAATAATGAGTTTTTGGCAATTTTATTATCTGACCTGCGTATAGGTGATTTATATTTTTTATATTTGGATTTAATTTTTTTTATTTTTTCTTATATATTCACCAAATTTACTTAAAGGAATCTTTTTTTTTTCTCAGGATTGAATAGATGTGTTCTCCTTTTTTTACCCTGTACAAGGTGTACTGTTTATTGGGTTTGTGTATTTTTTTTTTCAAAAAAAATAAAACAGGAGGGGAGGCAAATAAATTTGTATATGAGAAAATAAAGGCCAAAAGGATATATTTTACAAAACGTCTCATCATATTTTATTCATCTTTAAACTGCATTTCATACAATTTTTGATAGAGCTCACACCTTTTCAGGATTTCCCTGTGAGGTCCAATATCTATTATTTTCCCCTTTTCCATTACAGCGATTCTATCTGCGCTTAATATGGTGGAAAGTCTGTGGGCAATGATAATTGATGTCCTGTTTTGCATAAGATTGTCCAGTGCGTTTTGTACGATCCTCTCAGACTCTGTGTCCAGTGCACTTGTGGCTTCATCTAAAATTAAGAGTGGAGGGTCCTTTAAAAGCGCCCTTGCTATTGTTATTCTCTGTTTTTCACCACCAGATAATCTAACGCCCCTTTCCCCAACTATTGTATCATAACCATCTGGTAGGGCGGATATAAAATCATGGGCATAGGCAATTTTGGCAACTCGGATAATTTGTTCATCATCAACGTCTGATATTCCATATGTTATGTTGTCCCTAATAGATGCATTAAAGAGTATAGTTTCCTGGGATACAATTCCAATAAATCTTCTAAGGGAGCTCAGTATATTCTTTAATGTCGTGTCCGTTTAAGATTATCTGTCCCTTTAGAGGGTCATAGAACCTTGGAATTAGGTTTATTATAGTTGTCTTACCTGCCCTGATGGTCCTACAATAGCCAGTTTTTCCCCTGGCCTAATTTCCAGGTTTATATCTTCAAGTGCCCAGTCAGGAGTGTTTTGATATTTAAACCAGACATGTATAAACTTTAGATTTTTAAAAGGGGGTTTTAATTGGGTGTTTCCCTCATCTTCAATTGAGATATCTTCTGAATCTAAAACTTCAAACACCCTTTCTGCGCCTGCAATTGCCCTTTGTAGTACCATATTTGATTTGTTTAATCTTTTTACAGGATCATACAGCATCATCACAGCAGTTAGAAAAGAAAAGAATGTTCCTGGCGTGGAGTGTCCTGCTATAACCTGAGTGCCTCCATACCAAATAACAAGTCCAATTCCAAGTGATCCAATAAACTCCATTACAGGAGAAGATAGAGAATTATAGAAGATGCTCTTTAGGGCAATTTTTATTAATTTCCGGTTTTGACCCTTAAAGGTCTCGGTTTCTTTTTTTTTCCATTGCAAAGGCCTTGACCACTTTTATGCCACTAAATATCTCCTGAAGTATATTTGATATATCAGCAATTTTTTTCCTGATTCTTCCTTCCCAGTTTTCTTAACTTTCTGCCAAAATACACAATTGGATATAGTGCAAGTGGCAGTACAACAATGGCCCATGTGGCAAGGTATGGGTCCCTGTAAAAGGCCACAAAGGTAAGACCAATGACAGTAAATAGCTCCTTTACTAAATTTACTATTTCAGGAACACTGTTTCTCAACAAATTAACATCATTTATAATTCGTGACATGAGCATTCCAACTCGATTTTCTTCAAAAAAAAGTTATTGGGAGCCTTACTACTTTCTGATATAGCTCATTACGCAGTGTTTCCAGAACTTTCATCGCACAAAATTGTAGTTGATAACTCTGGATTAGCCTGAAAATTCCTTTAATGGCAAAAATCAGAATAACCAGGACTGGAATAGTTTTTAATGCTTCTTTGTTCTTTTGTATGAATATCTTGTCTAGAGCTGGTTGTACAAGATATGCAGCATATGCTGTACAACCAGCCACAATAATCATGGCAATAATTGATAAAATTATTCGTGGAATATATGGTTTAAAATAGAAGAGAGTCCTTTTAAAATAATACCATCCTGATTTGTAACTATCAGATTTGTTTTTCATACTAAATTAAACCTTCTTGTTCCAATAAAATATATAAGTGTAATAAATCATCGGCAATAATATCTGCTTTAATGTCTGAATATTTTTTTATTTCACTGATACCATAGCCAGTAAGTACTAAGCTTTTAAGAGATAGTCCCGCCCTTTGTCCAAAATTTATATCACATATCTTATCTCCTACAATTCCAGTTTCCTGTTCTGATAAGTGATATTTTTTTCTTTAATTTTTTTCCACATTCCTGTTGCAGGTTTTCTACATTTGCATTTATCTTCAGGTAGATGGGGACAAAATTCTGTATCCTTTATCTCAACATTATAGCTATTTAAAATATCATAAAGCCTCTTTTGTACTTTAAAAAAAATCTTCTACATTATAATATCCACGACCTATTCCAGATTGATTTGTGACAATAAAAAGATTTATCCCTTTTTTTACTAAATTTTTGAAGCGCCGAACCAGCATGAGGTATTAATTCTACTTCATTGGGGGACTTTAAATAATGTTTATCAACAATGATAGTGCCATCTCTATCTAAAAGGAGATTTTTTATTTTTACCATTTTTATTCCGTTGGAGAAATTTTGTGGACTCCGTCCATATACGGTCTCAGTGCATCAGGTATAATAATTGACCCATCTTCTTGTTGATAATTTTCAAGTATTGCAACAAGGGTCCTGCCAACAGCAAGGCCCGATCCATTTAAGGTATGGACATACTCTTTTTTTCTTAGAGTTTTTGGGCTTAAATTTAATGTTGGCACGTCTTGCCTGAAAATCTTCAAAATTAGAACAAGAGGATATCTCCCTGTATGTGTTTTGACCAGGCAACCACACTTCAATGTCATATGTCTTGGCGGCAGAAAAACCAAGATCTCCTGTACACAATATCACCACCCGGTAATGAAGTCCCAGTTTTTGTAAAATTGATTCTGCATGGGAAAGTAGTAATTCAAGTTGTTCATAGGACTTGTCTGGATGCACAAATCTCACCAACTCTACTTTGTTAAACTGATGTTGCCTGATAAGTCCTTTTGTGTCTTTACCATATGATCCTGCCTCTGATCTGAAACATGGAGTATAGGCTGTATATGCAATTGGGAGTTCATCTTCGTCCAATACTTCGTCTCGGTATATGTTTGTAACAGGTACTTCAGCTGTTGGAATTAAATAATAATTCCAATCCGTGATTTTAAAAAGGTCTTCTTCAAATTTAGGAAGTTGCCCGGTTCCAAACATTGTATCAGCATTTACCAGAAATGGGGGTAATACCTCTGTATATCCATTTTCCCTGGTCTGTACATCTAACATGAAATTGATAAGGGCCCTTTCAAGCCTCGCTGCCCACCCAAAATACAGGGCAAACCTGGAACCAGCTAGCTTTGCAGCCCTTTCAAAATCCAATCCTTTGAGGTCTGTTCCCACCTCCCAATGTGGTTTAGGATCAAAATTGAATTCAGGTTTAGTGCCCCATTTGTTTATTTCTATATTGTCCTGGTCACTGTCTCCTTCTGGCACATCTGGAGCAGGAATATTTGGAATCCTTGCCCTAAAGTCAAATAGTTCTTTTTCAATCTCCTTTTTTTTCTTTTTCCAATTCTTTGATTCTATCTGAAATTACAGAGAGCTCTTTAACCTTATCAGATACGTCCTCGCCTTTTGACTTTAGTTTGCCAACTTCCTTAGATTCTGTATTTAGTTGATTTCTAAGTTTTTCTACTTCCTGAATTATTGACTTTCTTTTATTATCAAGATTGAGAAAGTCTTTGATATCTAAATCCATCCTCCTCTTTCTAATTGCTTCCTGGACAATTTCTGGATTTTTTTTGAATGAATTTTAAATCTAACATATTGACTCTCCTGGGAAAATTTTTGTCTTTCTTACAAAGCTAAGTGGAAATTAACAAAGAACCTATTCATTGTCTAGAAACTTACCCAAAGAAAAAGGGGACACATATATATGTGTCCCCTTTTTATAAGGAACCAGACACCCAGAGGCAGACCTGCTACCGCTGCTCCCTTTCGGGCCTGACGGGGTTCACAGCGCCTCTGCCGTCTGGCTCCTTAAATCTATACGGAGAGGGAGGGATTCGAACCCTCGGTACCGGTATTTCCGGTACACACGATTTCCAATCGTGCTCCTTCGGCCATCTCGGACACCTCTCCGAAGACAAAAAGCTCTTTTAGTATAAATTTTTTTCGTTTGACAAGTAAAAGTTTTCATAAATTCAAACTATGAACTTCTTATTGTTGACTAACTTTTTGCTTTGTATTATTTGCGGACTTTATTCAACATATCAACAGATAGTTTATGCTAAGTTTCTTCAAAAAAAACAAAATTTCAATACTCTATCTCTCAATCTCCATTGCACTTGCAATAATTATAAGAATCTATTCACTCTATAATAACCCAGTGATCAATCCAGATGGAGCTAATTGCTATATACAACAGGCTAAATCTATTTATTACGGTAAATTTGATTCTATAAGTTCGTGTTACTCTTATTTATCTTTATATCCTATACTTGTTGCCTTTTTTTTATAAAATTATTCATAATTGGGTGTTATCAGGTCAACTAACCTCCCTTTTTTTTCAGTATTCTTAGTTTTTGTCCTTTATATTTTCTTTGTAAAAAAATTCTTTAATGAAAAAAATATCCTTTATAATTTTAATCATATGGGCATGCATTCCGTCTTATGCAGTTTTATCTTATTACGTGATAAGAGGCCCTGTATATTGGTTTTTTTGCTTTAACAGGATTGTATTTTTTTTATTTCATATCTAGAAAAAAAATATTTTTATCATTTGGTTCTTAGTCTTATATCGTTTCTTTTAGGAGCATGGTGTAGGGTAGAATGTTTAACGTATTTTTTTTATATCTATATTATTATCTATA
>BBBM01000022.1 GCA_001311565.1 Desulfothermus okinawensis JCM 13304 | reverse complement strand
AACCATGGCCCTTTGGCCTTTTGTGTATCTTTACCTCATATGGAAAAACCCCTGCCATTGGATACGAAGAACCTTTAGTGGTAATCTCCCTACAAAGGTACATAAGCCCACCACATTCAGCATAAATAGGCATTCCCATATGGCACAATCCAAAATATACTTTTTCATATGAGTATTTTTTGATAGGAGCTCTGCCTGGGTTTCTGGAAACCCCCCACCAAGATATATGCCATGGAGTTGTGTTGGAGGCCTTGAGTCTGAAATTAGACTAAATTCAATTATATTTGCACCGCATTTTGACAAAAGCTCAAGGTTTTCTTCATAGTAAAACCACAAAGAGCTGTCCCTGACCACTCCAATATTTACTGACTCACCTACCACCTTTTCAGGCCAGATTGGCTTCACCTGAAAATCAAAAGTTACATCTGTTGCAATATTTAAAATACCATCCAAATCAACATTGTCATGAATAACCCTACCCAAGTAATTTAGATTTTCCCCACTTTCATATTCCCTGTGGGAAATAAGCCCCATATATCTTTCTGGAATTGGGTCTTGTCTGAGCTTTGGAATAGCCCCCAATACCTTTATATCTGTATATTTCTCCACAGACCGACTTAGAATATTCTTGTGTCGCTCACCAGCTACCCGATTAAATATAACACCCTTTACCTTAAAATCTGGATCTAAGCTGTTGCATCCAATGAGCATTGCTGCTACTGTCCTGGTCACCTTGGTACAATCAACTACCACTATAATAGGGGATTGTAATGTTTTTGCAAGATGAACTGTGGAACAAGAACCTTCCACATCCAGGCCATCAAAAATTCCCCTGTTTCCCTCTATTACAGATATATCAAAGCTGAGGGCTTTATGAAAAAAAAATATTGCGAATAGAATCATTATCTAAGAAAAAAGGGTCTAGATTACATGCTGGCTCTCCAGCAGCCAGCCCCAGCCACGCTGCATCTATGTAATCTGGACCCTTTTTAAAGGGCTTTACCTTGAGCCTCTATTTCTTAACGACTTAATCAGCCCAAGTGTTACTATGGTCTTGCCTGATCCTCCGCCAAGTCCCCCTATTACGATCCTTGGAAATGTGAGGTGGGACTTTCCATCACTCAATTTTCTAAGCTTCTCCCTCTGCTTCTGCCTGTTTTCCAACACCAGGAAGTGAATACATTGTAGTTGATCCACTTGACCAAAACACAAGTTTACCTTCATCTACCAATTCATTTACGATTTTCTTTGCCTGTCTTGGCTTCTCACCAAGGATCTTGGCTAGATCATTAAAATAGAATTTTGTTTTATTTTTTTGATTTTTTTTCGAGCTCTTTTTAAAAGCTTCTCTTTTTGTTCTTCGTATGCCATTTTCCTGACTCCTTTAATAAGTCCTAATAGGGAGATGTGAAACATCCCCCTATTAAATGTTAAAGATGATCCTATTTAGCGGAGAGTATAATATCGCCTTTCATCTTATCGTATTCCATTGGGAAGTTTTCAGTGAACTTGAAATTGGTTGTCTGACGCCAGGTGTAGTATGCAGGATCACGGAAGTCATCAATTAGATGGTGGCTGAAATCTAAATCACAAACTTCAAAGAATTTTTCCCATCCAATCCTCTCTGCCCAATCACCAAATCTTTCGTATTTTCTAGCACCCTTGGCATATGCATCAACCATCTTTTTAATGGTCTTGGTAAGTGTAGGCCAACGTGGAGGCTCATTTGGGATATAGGCAACAACTACCTTAGAAAACTTAGGTGCAGTAATCCTATTAGATACCTTTCCACCAGCCATTAATACGATTCCATCACCTTCATGGTCTGCCAATGGGAGTGAAGGACACATGGTATAACAGTTTCCACAGAACATACAACGCTCTTGGTTAACTTCTACTGATTTTACTTCAATTTCCTCACCAGTCTTCTCTGAAATAATCTTTTTCTTCTTTGGTTTAACAGCACCAACTGGACAGGCAGCAACAGCAAGAGGGATCTCACATAGTTTATCAATGTATTCGTCATCAATCATAGGTGGCTTTCTGTGATAACCTAAAATAGCAATATCAGAGCAGTGAACAGCACCACACATATTAAGACAACAGGCAAGGGAAATCCTGAGCTGTGCAGGAAGTCTCATTTTCTGAAAGTCTTCAAAGAGTTCATCCAGTACGCACTTTACTGGACCAGATGCATCAGTTGCAGGGGTGTGACAGTGTATCCAGCCCTGGGTATGTACTATATTTGTAATACCAGCCCCAGTACCCCCAATGGGAAATTTATAAGAACCACCAGGGAATTTTCTCCCTTGAAGATCCTTTTTTTAAGGCCTCCAACTTTTCTTTGGAATCCACCATAAACTCAATATTGTTTCTGGTGGTGAATCTTAAATACCCATCACAGTATTTATCTGCAATATCCAGGGCTTCTCTTAGATATTGAACAGTCATAAGCCTTGGCTCACCAACACGTACAGTGTATACAACATCTCCGCTTTCAGCCTTATGCATGAGAACGCCTGGCTCCAAAATCTCATGCCAGAGCCACTTCCCAAAATTCTTTTTAATTACTGGAGGCAGAAACTCACCATAGTGCCTATTACCAATATCTGTAATCCTGTTTTCCATTGGTTTATCTGGATTATATCCTGATGAAATAAATGCCATAATTTTTCCTCCTTAGTTCTATTTACCAAATTTATACAGGTTATCTTAGATGACGTTTTCTAAATTCTTTGATATCTCTCTGCCATCCACCTGGTACCTCTTCTTCATACCAGTAAATGTATGGGTTATGTCTTGGTTCTTTTACATGCTGTGGAATTGCTCTGAGTCCTGTTACCTTCAAAATCTCCCTGAAGCCTTTACGCTTAATGAGCTCACCTAAACGCTCACGGTTTTTACCTTCTTCCATCCACCAATCCCAGATATTTTCAATAAGTTCTTTTAGCTCATCAAAGGGTTCTTCCATCTTAATGAAAGGCACCAGCAATGAACTCATCTGAGCACCGTCCAAGATTGGAGCCTTTGCGCCAACAAGTAAACTTGCACCCCTATCCTTACCAGGTCTTAAAGCCCTTGGCATTACATTTATACAATGCATACATCTGGTACAGTTCTTGTTGTCAATCATCAATTTCCCGTCTTCCATCCACATACAACCAGTTGGACAGAGGTCAATGACTTCCTTCTGTATATCAAAAGGACCCCAATCACCATCAGCATGCGCTCCACCATTCGGAGGGATCTCACCGTTAATATAGGCCTGGACAGCTTCCTGATCTATCTGAATCTCATCCCTCCATGTACCAATTACAGACAAATCTGCCCTGGCTATTGATGCCACACAGCAATTTGGGCATCCGTCAAATTTAAACTTAAATTTGTATGGGAATGCAGGACGATGTAGCTCATCCTGATACTCGTGGGTCAATTGATAGGCAGCTTCCTGGGTATTATAGCATGCCCATTCACAACGGGACATACCCAAACAGCAAGATGGAGTCCTCAAATTAGAACCAGAGCCACCAAGGTCCTGATTAAATTTATGGGTAAGTTCAAAGAAGACCTCTTCCAACTGCTCAGTCCTGGTGCCTAAAAATACCATATCACCAGTTGAACCATGCATGTTCATAATTCCACTTCCCCTAAATTCCCATAGATCACATATACCTCTTAAAAACTCAGTGGTATAATATTTTCCATTGGGCTGATTTACACGCATGGTGTGAAAGTGTGCAACACCAGGAAACTTTTCTGGCTGGTCACAATATCTTCCAATAACTCCGCCACCATATCCAAATACACCAACAATACCACCGTGTTTCCAGTGTGTCTCCTTGTCAACATATGAGAGTTCCAGCACACCCAACAAATCATCAACAACGTCTTCTGGAATCTGATACTCCACATTGTTTGGGTTTTGATGCCTGTACTCAGAATAACTCTTCAAATCATCCACAAAGCTTGGCCAAGGGCCACTTACAAGTTGATCCAATAATGGGGTTTCATGTTTTGGCATTCTCTAGCTCCTTGTAACTTGTTTAATGTTAATTTCCTCTACTAATATGCTTAATTCTTTATAATGCGCTTGTGATTTTAAGAACAAGATTTCCTCCTTGTCAAGAAAAAACTATTCTAAATAGTTATTAAGTTCTTCAATAATTTGAGGGGACACTTCGTAGTTATTCTTTTGGGCAAGGTCAAAATATTCTTTTGCTTTTTTTGTACTCTCCTTTTTCCATAAATGCAATTCCAATGTTGTTATAGGCTGGACCAAATGCTGGCTCCTGATCGATCACTTTTTCACATTCTTGAATACACTTATCATACTCCTTGTTTATCAAATATGCACTGGCCAATGTGCACCTTGCTTGCACTAATTTGGGATTTAATTCTATGGCCCTTTGGAGGGCTTCAATTGCATCATCAACTTTTCCCTGCTGAAGATAAACAAATCCAATATTGCTATGTGGAACTGCAAATGATGGAGTTATCTCTGAAGCCTTTTTATTTAGTCTAATACAGGTCTCATAGTCTCCTTTTCTCATGGCCAGACCACCCAACTGAACATATGCCTCACACAAATGTGGCGCATGATCAATTGCCTTTATTAACTCCTTTTCAGCTTCTTCAAATTCCCCGATTCCTATTAAAGCACAGGCAAGATTGTAATGGCTATACCATTAAATGGCGCCTGTTTTATTCGTTGTCTGAGGTCTGCAATGTATCTCTCTATTTTTTTCTCTTTTTCCCTTATCCATAATAACTCCTATTTTTTTCTCCCAAGCCTTATCTGGATCAAGGCCTGCCTGGGTAAGTTTATTATAATACCATATTGAAAAATCAAACATGGCTTTGTATTTTTCATCAGATTGATATAGACCCATACATATTTCATATATACCAGATTCATATGCAAGAGAGATCTTTTTCCCCTCTTTGGTTTTTAAAAATTCTTCCATAAGTTCTTTACTGGTCTTTTTAGTTGAGTCTCTCCTTATATCTATTGGATGCTTGGGTTCCATAAAAGGATCCCAATTATCAAAACCTATCTTGTCAATAAATTTTTTTTCTCCGTGGAGATAACTTTTCATAAATGGCCCTTTTTAATTCCTCTACCTCTTTTTTTTTCTCCATTACCCATCTCCACCTAAAGTCCATGATGGACCCTTTGGTCCTGGTTTTTCATCACAACTAACAATCCCCAAATACTCTTCATTGTAGTCAGTAAGTAGAGCCATTGATAGGGGAACCAATACCTCATTAAGTGCTGTATATTTAGTAGGAATACTTTGAACAAGCTCAGTGCTCAATTGAAATAGGCGTGAATTAATTTTGTCTACAAAAACTGTTTCATATTTTTTCCCAGGTATAAAACCAGTCTTTGAGCAGATCTTGACATCACCAAAAACAGCAAGGGGAAGTCCATAGATCCTGCAGGTAATAGGCCGGTATTCATACAAAATACATTTATTTTCCTTTGATAAAAGGGGACACCTTATCCTCTTTTTTTCCTATTTCTTCTAAAATCTTGTCTTCTGGAACTCCTTTTTGCCTTTCCCTAAAGGCCCATCTCTTTATTTTATACACCTGCCTATCAATTCTACCTGCACTCTCTAAAATTTCTTCCCGCATGTCCCTGGGCACAATTTCGTTGAATTTTTTTATTGATATACATGGCCTCAATGAGGGTTAAATCAAAAAGCGCATAGCAACAATCAGTACAACCTTCTTTGCAGGTGACCTCTTTTGGATATTTTCCCTTCATGGACTCAAATATATCTGAACACCCCTTTGCCAGTCTCTCATACCTGGCAAAAAATTCTCCCAAGTCTAACTCCATAACAACTTATCTCCTTCTTATAAAAATAAGCCCCTAATATATTGTAAATATTAGGGCTTATTTGATACTGTAACCAGTTTCAAACTTACTCTTCTAGTGTGATGGCATCTTGCTCACAAACCTCAACACAAGATTCACATTCTAGACAATCATCTGGATTTACTACCTGAGGTTTATCGTCCTCCATCTCAATGACCTCAGCTGGGCAGGTGTCTGCACAGGCACCACAACCTTCACACTTGTCATAATCTATTACTGGATGAGCCATACCACTAACCTCCTATAATTTAGTTTTGTTTTGGTATTATACCAAGTTCCCTTTTTACACCAACACCTATTTTCCATAAGATGGTGAGTACCAATAGCCCAGTTGCATATATCATCATGGCTATGAGCAACTCATAAACAGTTGGAGAGTACTCCACCACCTGCTCAAAGGGATTTGGTATGAACCCGCCTACTACAAGACCGAGGCCTTTGTCAATCCATGTGGCTAAAATTAGTAAAATTAATCCAACTACCAGAAGTTCTGGATTATTCCTAAATTTTGGAGGAATTAGTATTACTAAACATGCAATTGCAGTGGCTACCATCACCCACATCCATCCAACTAAGGATCCATGTCCCTGAAGACCTTTAAATAGATAAATAAATGTTGCCTTGTGTCCAGGGATATTACTGTAAAAGGCTGTGAATATCTCAAGTAGGAAAAAGAATACATTGATACACATGGCATATGTGATAATCTTTGCAAGGGTCTCAATGGCTTCTTTTCCTGGATCAAATTTGCTCACCTTTTTCAAGATCAAAAGTAAAAGCACCAGTATTGCAGGCCCAGAGCAAAATGCAGATGACAAAAATCTAGCAGCCATAATGGCTGATAGCCAAAAATGCCTACCTGGAAGGCCTTGGTATAAAAATGCAGTAACAGTATGTATTGAAACGGCCCATGGAATAGAAATATAAGCTAGCACCTTGGTCCACTTTGGATGGGAAATCCTTCTATAATCTGCATGAAGATTGTTCCACGATATAAGGATATTTAAAAGCAAATAGCCGTTTAAAACAATCATGTCATAAAAGAGAATTGAATGTGGAGTAGGATGTAGAAGCACGTTAAAGAGTCTTTGTGGTTGACCAAGATCAACTACAATAAATCCAAGACAGGTAATAACTGCTGCAACTGCCATAAATTCCGCAAAAGTGACCACCTGTTCAAACTTCTTATAATTATGTAGATAGAGAGGAATCACCACCATAACAGCTGAAGCTGCAACACCTACTAGATAAGTAAATTGGGCAATGTAAAATCCCCATGACACATCTCTACCCATACCTGTTACCATCAAACCTTTTTTTTAGCTGGGTAATATAGGCAATTGAACCTATACCTATTAGTATGAGCAAAAATATTACCCAGGTCCAATATTTTTTTGTCTCCATATAAGGCTTTGTCTAACATATCATGCCCCCTATATTATATAAAACACACAAGGTTCAGTACCTAACTCTGGTTTCCTCACAATAGTATAATTTTCCTTGAGGACCTTTCTTATCTCTGAATCTGGATCAAAAAGATCTCCAAAAATAATAGCACCATTGGAAGCCTCAACACATGCAGGCTGTTTACCTTCTTCAAGCCTTTCATAACAGAATAGACATTTTTCAACCACACCCCTCATTCTGGTTGGAAACTTAGGATTTTTGTGTTTTACAAAGGGTGCAGGATCTCTAAAATTAAAACTCCTGGAGCCATATGGACACGCTGCCATACAGTACCTACAACCAATGCAGCGGTGAAAATCCATCATAACTATACCATCGTGACGCTTAAAAGTGGCCTGGGTTGGACATACCCTAACACATGGAGGATGTTGACAGTGATTGCAGAGAACTATTACCTCTTTATGTTCATACCTCTCTGCCAGAAATGGATTTTCCTGATCTGGAAAGGCTTGGGAAAATTCCTCTTCCCAAATCCATTTAATTTCCTGCTTTTTATTAGGTATGTCTTCAGGTACATTGTGTATTGAATGACAAGCTTCAATCAGCCTTTCAAAATCTTCCTTGGTCCTCAATTTTCTAGTATCAATGACCATTCCCCATTGTTTTGCCTTTATCTCATTTTTAGATCTTACATATTTTCCTATTTTAGGAAGATAGGATGCAAAAGTCTCAATGGGGAGACCTGTGAAACTCACTGCTGCAGAAGCTGCAGCCAATTTAAGTAGTTTTCTTCTTTTATTGTCCATTTGTGACCTCCTCAGGAGCTACGTGACAATCCCAACAATATGGAGTCACTGAAACCTTTACATGACACTTGTCACAAAATTCCTTTTTACTTGTATGACATTTCATGCATGTCTTCTGCAGACTAATCTCATAATCCTGGCCTGCACTATTTACATAATGGGTCATGTCATGTCTCACCACCATGTCCCTCCACTCGTTTAGGAGTTCCATGTGGTTTGCCCTCATCCAATTTGTATCCTCAATACATTTCTTAATATTTACAGGCAACTTGGGCTCTGGACTCTTGTATGCTGCCTGACCAAGATTATACCAAAACGGAAAGGTTAACAGAAAAAAAGAAAATTACTAACCCTGGAATTATTTTCCCTTTATCGTACATGGATTATCCCTCCTTTCCTGGCAAGGGTTCGCCCCTAAGGTTCGTCTCCCTCTCTTTCTCACCTTTCATCACCAGGGCATTGGCGACCAATTCATGAACACCAGACACATCCACCTCTGGAACCCAATATTCCATGAGGGTTGGCAGTGCTGCCCTATCAATGGCACATATACATGTAAGTCTATTTACTCCATATTTCTCATGTACATATTTAACTGCGTTTGCCCTTGGAAGACCACCCCTCATCCTCATTTCCATGAACTCATCATTATTTAATCCTGCACCACTACCACAGCAAAAGGTCTGTTCCCTAATGGTTTGATCCGGCATCTCATAAAAATGATTGCATACATTTTTTTAAAATATACCTGGGTTCATCGAATAGACCCAAAGCCCTGGATGGATTACAGGAATCATGATGGGTAACTATTAAATTATCATTCCTGGAAGGATCTAATTTTATGGCACCATGTTTAATCAAGTCCGCTGTAAACTCCACTATGTGAACCATTTTTGTGGATTTGGCGTTATGAAAGACCGTTCCTGTAATTGGGTTTCTTGGAACCTCTAAAAAGTCGGCAGGTCCATTCATGGTGTCCATGTATTGGTGAATTACACGCCACATATGGCCACATTCACCACCAAGGATCCATTTTACGCCAAGCCTTTTTGCCTCTGCATATATCTTGGCATTGAGTCTCTTCATTGCCTCAAAGGAATTAAACAGACCAAAATTTCCACCTTCAGCAGCATAAGTACTCATGGTATAGTTAAGGCCACACTCATGAAGAAGCATGAGATAACCCATAAATGTATATGTACCAGGATCAGCAAAATAGTCACCAGATGGAACCACAAAAAGTACGTCAGCACCTTTTTTATTTAGAGGAACATCAATCCTGATACCTGTTACTTCCTCAATATCATCGATCATAAATTCAATAATGTCTTTCAATGTATGAGGCGGTATACCTAAGTGGTTTCCCACGTGAAAACAGTTGTACACAGGCTCCATGACCCAGTTGATGGAAAGTCCAAGCTCGTGAAGGAGTTCACGTCCCATCATTGTTATCTCTGCAGTATCAATCCCATAGGGACAATATAAAGAACACCTCCTACACTCAGTGCACTGATAAAAATAGTAAAACCACTCTTTTATGACATCTTGTGTAAGCTTTCTAGCACCACCAAACCTGCCAAGTATCTTACCAAAGGTGGTAAAGTCATTCCTGTAAATTGACCTCAAAAGTTCTGCCCTCAAAACTGGCATATTCTTAGGATCACCTGAGCCTATAAAAAAAGTGACACTTGTCTGCACAAGCACCGCACCTCACGCAGATATCCATAAAGACCTTTAATGACCTATATTTGTCCAAACGGTCTTTAAATGCATTGTGTACAATTTCCTGCCAGTTCTCAGGAAGTTTCCAATCCTCATCAGTTGGGGACCACTCCCTTGGGTAAGGGAAACCCATACCTTCAAGCACCTTGGGTTTGGCTGGATAACTATAGGTGCCTGGCCTAAACTCAGGCTTTATATCCATCCAAGATTCCCTTGGTGGCCTATAATCAATAGATGCTGCTAAATCTTTTGGATTTGGTAATTTAGACATAGCCTTACTCCTTTTCTACTGGAATGCCTGCTTCTTTCATTAATTCCCTATACTCGTCCTCCCACTCCTCATACGTATGAAGCTTTACTGGATAATTCCATGGATTAATATGTCTCTTCATTCTGTTATTGTTGGCAAGATTCCTAGTAGGACTTAGGAAAACACCACCTGCGTGCATGAGTTTACTCCATGGGAAATACGCCATGAGCACTGAAACTAAAAATAGGTGAATGTAAAAAAATCACACCCACACTTTCAGGCACCGTTGGATGTAATGTTATCAGTCCCATAGTTAGATCTTTTACAGCAACAATGTCAGTCCTAATAAAATATCTCATCAAAATTCCAGTAATTACTATGCCAAAAATTAAAAACAATGGGAAATAATCAGCAGGAAGCGAGATATACCTAAGCTTTGGGTCACATACCTTCTTAAGAAGAGATATGTAAGGGCGCCTAAAATAAGAAACTCTGTAATATAGATATTGGGTACACCTATTTGAAGGATAGAATCTAACTTATCAATCCACTGGAACAACACTGGTACAGGATCGGTAAAAAAACCTTATATGCCTGAGCAAAATAATAAAAAAAACAGTAGTGAAAACAAATAGCTCCAACCCACAGAAATTTGGATGACGCATAATTTAGAGAAGGCCCACCATTAAATCTAAGTTCCGTCCTGGTGTTTCTAAACAAGGACCTAAAAAAAGAAAATCTCAAGGATCATTCTGCCCACAACCCCCCACATAGTAGATGGGTTGTCCAATTTGTTTTGCTTGATCCACTTGTGGCTTTCCTGTTGCCCCCCTGTTGTGGGTATCCTGAACGGAACCGGAGACCTTGCCCATTTTATTACCCTATAGATAAACCCTATCAAAAAAAATAAAGAAGGCAACATAGGGTATGACCACTCCAAACAGGGCGTGAAGTCCCACAGATCCTACTCCCACAAGGGCAACTAGGACTAAACCCAGTACAATGATTAAGGAATATAGAGCATTCATAACAGCTACCTCACTCCAAATTTAGACCATTTGGGTTTGTTGGTTAAACAAAATTACCCTAGCCTCTAGCCAATAAAAATTATTATTGCCCACTATTATTGTCCTGGCTTACCTGGTAATGCCTTATAATGTTTTTAAGACTGGCCTGAAATTCTTTGGTCTTTAATTCCCAAAGTTTTTCCCTACAATTTACAAAAATATCAAAGGCCAATAGACATAACAAATCTATTCGCCTAAAAAAATTCATGAACCCCTTCCCAATCTAAAGGAATGGGCCTTCTTTCTTGACCAAATCTAGGACTATATCCTTAAGACCCCAAAAAATCATAACTGCTGACGAAGGACTAAAGTCCTGGACCGCCCTAACCCTCACTATGGCGTCCACATGCTCTTTAATTGAGTCCTCTGCCCTGTCCTTTAAGAGCTGGTTATAAATTTCACAAAATTCTTTTTTTTAAAATATTTCCAACTGGATTTAAAAAAAGGATCTGACTGCTTGGAAAAAAAATCCTTTGCCTTGGGTGGATAGGTAGCCAATGCATAATTTACCCACTTCTCAATTATCTCGTCCTTTTTTTGCTTCTAATGTTCCAAATACCCCACCCTTTAAATTTTTCAATTTTTTTCTACTCCTAATCATCTGTTTAATTAAATCAATTTACTTTCAAATCATCTATTTACTAGTTGTTAATTTTTGAGATTCATAGCCTTAAGACTACATGGTGTCAAGTGAAAAAAGGAACATACACAGACACATATTCGCAATATTATATTAATAGTGTTTATAATTTTTAATGCTTATTCCATTAACTCCGAAACCTCAAGTTTTGATGTGTCTGTGTATGTGATCTGTGTCTGTGGATGGTCTTCGCCCTTCATCCTTCACCTTTCATCCTTCTACCTTTCACTATTCACTATCGCTATTCACTTGATCCATAACGGAGTTAAAGAAATAAGCAGATAATTTTTTTTGTCATAATGGCCTAACACTTAATCCTCTCAGGATGAGTATAGACATTGAACCTGCCTTTTCTTAAAAAAACCTATAAGTGTCAAACCCCATTTTCGTGCCAAATCCACAGCTAAAGAGGTTGGAGCAGAAAAACCAGCAAGGATTTGCACACCTAGCCTAGCTGCCTTTTGCACCATTTCAAAACTAAGACGTGAAGAACAAATGGCCAATAAAACCAGTGACCTTGTGTCATCATAGAGAATCTTTCCCAGGCACTTATCAAATGCATTATGCCGACCAACGTCTTCTCCAAAGCCCAACATCTCCAGTTTTTCAGAATAGACTGACACTGCATGCACACAGCCGGTTTTGTAAAATAAGTCCATTTTGGACTCAAAACTCTCTTTTATCTTAAATAGAGTTAGATAATCTATGACATTTCTGGCACATATCTGTGGTATATCCATAAAAATTTCGCCAAAATCCTGTTTACCGCAAACACCACAACTTGAATAGCTCTGGTGTACATTTGTTTTCCCTATTTCCCTATTATTAACCTTATTTAGTTCTACATAGACCCTGTCCCTGGAATCCTTACAATAATAAATATCCTTTATATCTTGAATACTATCAATTAAACCATTTGAAAACAATATACCCCTCACTAGATTTATGTCGTCATTTGGCAGTCTCATGGTCATGGAATAGACCATTTTGTCCACAAAGATTTCAAGGGGCCTTTCTATTGCCAAAATATCGTCCACATTTTCCTTAAATTCACCACCTTTAAATTTATATATCCTTTTTTTTAACAACAAAACCCATAAGGTCTCCACCATAGTTTTAATATTGGACAAAACATATGCTTAGCAGTAACGTCCCGAAAAAAATCCCAAGATATTATCAACAATATAAACTTTTACAATACAAACCCAAAAAAACGTTAACAGGTCCTTTTTACGAACATTTTTAGCTCGAGTTTATCATCTTGATAAACTTGGGTTAAGTTTGACGCTATCACAGCAGGTAATGATAAATCAACAATTCCATGTGACAAAAAAACAGCAAATCTACATATATTAATTCTCACCACTGAATTCTAACTATCTGCAATAGATACAACAAAAAGACTAGCTTTGACCTCCAAAGAGAGAGATTTAGAGGGTGTTTTTTTTACTTCCTATTTATAAACATCTTGATTTTTATATAGATCCAATTTAAAAACCCTTAAGTTTTGATATCAGGACCTTTAGAAGAAATGAAAAAAACAGGTAGTTCAACTACTAATCTTAATAATTGGCCTAAGCTATGTCTATGGATGTAGCCCAATAGACCTTTCCAAATACAGATCACATACAAGATTAAATATTCCAAAATCCTTTGAAAATACACTATACATGGATTCAAATTCTTCCTTTGTGAATTGGTATAAGAGACTAAATGATCCAAATTTAAATCATCTAGTTTCCTTAACCCTAAAAAAAGAATCTAGATTTACAAATCGTCAAAAAGACCATCCAGGAACTAAAATACGAATTTCTAAAGGCTGGAACTAGACTGTATCCGACTTTGGATTTCCAGGGTGGCTGGATCAGACAAAGACAGACCTATAAAACCAAAACCATCACTGGAAAAGACATCAGTATAGTCAATATCTCAAATTCATTTAATACCAAAATAGTAGCCTCATATGAATTGGATTTTTGGAAAAAGATTCATTTTGAAAAGGAGGCTACTAGATTGGAATTTTTAAAGTCTAAGGAAGATGAAAATATTTTAGTCCAGTCAATTATCTCAACCTGTATTGAACATTATTTTGAATTAATGGCATTGAATGCTAAATTAGATTATTATGGAAAAAAAATAGAAATATTAAATACCTTAGATAGGATCTATGCCAGGCGATATAAAATTGGTCTTACAAATTTTTTTTACATTACAATATTATAAGGATCTTTTATTAAAAAATGAAGTAATTTTTAAAGATCTAATAAAGCAAAAAAAATACACAGAGCAAAAGATAAACAACCTAATTGGAAGTTATCCTCATACTGGAAATATAAAGGTATCTCCATTTAATTTCAACATAGATAGACTGTATATACCAAAGATATTACCATCTGAGCTATTAAAAAGAAGGCCAGATATTAAAAAGTCAATGTTAAATGTTGAAGAAAAGCTGGCTAATTTGGGATATGCTAGATCCATTAGGTATCCATCCATTAATCTTTCTGCAAATGTAGGATATATATCAGACAAACTAAATACCCTAATCAGACCAGAATCAAGGATATGGGCTGTATCCTCGTCTTTATTATTTCCAATATTTAATATGAACAAATTAAAATACAACGAAAAAACAAAAAAATAGAGTCAGTTTATAAATCAATACTTGAATATCAAAAAACAGTACTAAATGGATTTTTTTGAAGTAGAATCAACACTTATGGAGAGAAGAGAGCTGGAAAATATTTATAAGATATATAAAGAGGAGTTGAAAAACAAAACCCGTGAATATACCTATGAAAATTCCAGGTATAAAAATGGCATAGCCCAACTAACTGATCTTTTGGAAAAAAAAATTAAGCCTTATTGATACTAAAATAAATATAATAGATACAAGGTTGGCTATTTTAAAAAAATCAAGTACTCTTATTTAAGGTTTTAGGTGGAGACTATGTTACTGAGTAGGCAATGGAGCTTAAAACAATGAAGAAATCAACTCAATTTATTATTATATGTACTGTCTTTTTTCTTGGAATTACCATATTTATATTACTTACAAAACACAAGGCAAGACCCAAAAAGGCGTTAATAAAAAAAGATTGTCCCCATTGTAAAGGTGATTGTAGCAAAATCCCAAAACTATCAGATGATAATTAAAGCAAACGGGGAAGTAAAACCTATTTCTATTGCAAATATTGTACCAGAAGTAAAAGGGCGAATCACGTACGTATCTCCCAACCTAAGACAAGGTAATATGGTAAAAAAAAGGAGAATTACTTGTCCAGATAGATAAAAGGGACTATGAATTCGCCATGTCCAGGGCATTGGCAGAACTAAAACAGGCAAACTCCACATTAATACAAGTAAGGGAAGAGGCAAAACAGGCAAAAGAAGAATGGTATCTAACCCATAAAGAGATGAACATCCCTCCACTTGCTGCAAAACTACCTCAACTTGAGGCAGCCATGGCCTCTTTCCTGGCTGCAAAGGCAGGGGTTTTACAGGCAAAATTAAATTTAGAGAGAACGTCAATCCATGCCCCCTATTCTGGAATCGTATTAAAACGCAATGTTGATATTGGAAACACAGTATCCTATGGTCAAATCCTCTCCCAAATTTACCCAACTAAAGAAGTTGAGGTACATATTCCCCTTAGCATGTCTGATCTTGAATGGATAGATGTGCCTGGATATACTGTCCAGCCATCCAGTGAAGGATCTAATGTCACCATCGAGTATTCCATAGGAAAACAAAAAAATCCAATTTCAAGGAAAGATTCAAAGGTCAATTGGAGAAATCGACAAAAATACAAGGATGTTATATGTAGTAGCAATTGTAAAAAAAATCCTTTTAAAAAAAATCCCGCCACTACTGATAAATACCTTTGTAGAAGCAAAAATTAAAGGAAGACTATTAAAACATATTTTTTTACTTCCAATGGATGCCCTTTTTGAGGGAAAATTTGTTTTAAAGGTCATAGATAACCATATCAAAAAGACAAAAGTGAATATAGCTAAAATATTTAGCAATTCATTTATAGTCTTAGACGGTGTATCTGATAATGATAAACTAATCATAAGTCCCATGTCCGGTGATGTTGATGGTATGGAAGTAAAAATAGTGAGCAAGGGAATCAAATGAAATCCATAATATCGTGGTTTGTTAAAAATCATGTTGCGTCTAATTTATTAGTTTTATTTGTCATAATCGGTGGTATTATAACTATTTCAACTATAAAAGTAGAGATATTTCCAGAAACTGAGTTAGATAAAATATCCATATCTGTTACCTACGAAGGTGCTTCTCCTGAAGAAATAGAAGACAGTATAATCCTTCCAATAGAGGAAGCTATTTCAGGACTATCTGGCATAAAA
The DNA here is from genome assembly GCA_001311565.1 of Desulfothermus okinawensis JCM 13304. Taxonomy (GTDB): domain Bacteria; phylum Desulfobacterota; class Desulfovibrionia; order Desulfovibrionales; family Desulfothermaceae; genus Desulfothermus; species Desulfothermus okinawensis. The sequence goes on along the minus strand of BBBM01000022.1, from coordinate 25,607 downwards.
GAAATGTCAGCTACTGCCAGTGAAGGATATGGTGTAGTTGTAGTAGATGTGATTAAAAAATTGGGATGTATCTAAACTTTTAGATGATATAAAATCACAAGTAGATGCAATCACTACATTTCCAGAAGATGCAGACAAGCCATAGTCAAACAACTGACTATAAAAAAATAAGGTTGTATATCTTGCAATATATGGGAATACAGATGAACAGACCCTAAAATACACGGCCCAAAAAAATAAAAGACGAGATCACTTCATTAAAAGGGGTATCCTTAGCAGAGATATATGGCGCAAAAGAAAACGAAATACACATAGAAATATCCCAGGATACTTTAGAGAAATACAATTTGAGTCTCCCAGAGGTAGCCAGAAAAATAAGAAATTACTCCCTGGATATCCCTGCTGGATATATCAATCTTCATCAGAAGACATCCTTATTCGCACAAAGGGTAAAAAATATTGGGCCAGGGAATTTAGATTTATTCCCATTATAACAAAACCAGATGGAGCAACAGTATATTTAAAGGATATTGCAAACATCAAAGAATCCTTTGATGATTCTGATCTGGAATTCAGATTCCAGGGAATGCCAGCAGTGCTTTTAGAGGTATTTAGAATAGGAGACCAGAATGCCCTGGAAGTTTCTTCCGTGGTTACAAATTATTTAAAAAAAAATTAAAACATCCCTTCCACCAAATATCCACATAACAAAGTTCGAAGATAAGTCCAGGATATTAAAGGGCAGGATGAGGCTTTTATTTAAAAATTTGGGATTTGGTCTTATTTTAGTGGTATTGACTTTAGGATTATTTTTAGAAGCGAGGTTAGCCCTATGGGTTAGTGCTGGAATACCAGTGGCATTTATGGGGGCATTGCTTGTACTTCCCCAATTTAACGTATCCATTAATATGATATCCCTTTTTGGATTTATCATGGTCCTTGGAATCGTTGTAGACGATGCAATAATAATTGGAGAAAACGTGTACACAAAAAGGCAACAGGGGCTATCACCATATGAATCTGCAACTCAAGGAACAAATGAGGTTGCCACTGCAGTTATCTTTTCTGTTCTAACCACTGTTGCAGCCTTCTGGCCATTACTTTTAGGCTCTGGTCACATGGGAAAACTAATGAGAAATATCCCAATTGTTGTGAATTTAGTGCTTATTGCATCACTTATAGAGGCCATTTTGATACTTCCTTGCCATCTTTATGGAACCACAAAAAAAACATTTAAAGCCAAAGAAAAAAAATGGCAGACAAGATCTTGAAAAAAATTTGTTCATGGTCCATACAAAAGAATTCTAACCATGTGTGTTAAATATCGATACATAACCCTATCTATGGGGCTGGTTATAATAATTATATGTTCTGGACTATGGTTTGGACATATCATCAAATTTACCTTTTTCCCAAAAGTAGAAGGTGAGACAATGATATGTTCAGTGACCATGCCCCCTGGGACACCCATATCCAGAACAGAAAAAAATTGTAGAAAAAAATAAGGACATAGGCCTTGAGGTAATAGAAGAGGTGGAGAAAAAAAAGAGACAAGACTAGGCCTCCTTTACTAAAATATGTGCTTACAATACTTGGCGCACAAATCTCCATAAGGGGTCATGGAGAAGATTCAAGTGGCTGGGTAGAAACAGGGGTCAAATACTAATGCAACTACTGGAGGCAGAAAAAAGAGAAATCTCAACAGAATATCTTGTATCTTTGTGGAGAAAAAAAGGTTGGAGAGATACCTGGTGTTGAGTCACTTACATTTAGTGGAGAATTATTTAGTTTTGGCAGTCCCATAGCTATTAACCTATCGTCACCTGACTACGAACAACTTAAAAAGGCTGTGGAGGACTTAAAAAAAAGAACTATCAAAAATAAATGGGGTATTTGATATAGACGATAGCTTTCTTCCTGGAAAAAGGGAAATTAAGATTTATCTAAAACCCCAAGGGAAAAGCCTTGGGATATCTGTAGCTGATCTGGCTACCAGGTAAGGGGTGCTTTTTTTTGGATCTGAGGCCTGTAGATTTGTTAGGGGGAAAAATGAGGTAAAGGTAAAAGTGATGTATCCAGACTGGGAAAGAAGAGTACTGGTTAGTCTAAAGAATATGAAAATAAAAACGTCTTCTGGAAACTTTGTGCCCATAAAGGAGGTTGCGGATTTTAAGGTATCTAGAGGTTACAATTCAATATCCAGGAAAGATAGAAAGAGGATAATTACTGTATATGCAGACGTAGATGAGTCGGTGGCAAATGCTAATGAAATAAGAAATTACGTAACTAGCTCTATATTGCCAAAGCTCATGGGGAAATACAATGATCTTTACTACTCACAAGAAGGAGAAGGCAAGGAACAGCAGGAATCCTTTCAGGATATAATTAGAGGATTCATTATTGCAATGTTTGCTATATACACCTTGCTTGCAATACCATTAAGATCATTTACACAACCACTGGTGATTATGCTAGCAATCCCCTTTAGCTTTGTTGGTGCAATTATTGGCCACATGATTATGGGACTTAATTTAACTATCTTAAGTATGTTTGGCATGGTGGGACTTGCGGGGGTGGCAGTAAATGACTCACTTGTATTAACAGATGCAGCAAATAATCTGTCTGGAGATCCTGAAAAAAGGGCCATTGAAGCAGGAATTATGAGGTTTAGACCAGTCCTTTTAACATCCCTAACCACCTTCTTTGGGCTAGTTCCCATGATCCTGGAAAAAAAGTATCCAGGCACAATTTTTAATCCCAATGGCTGTAAGTCTGGGATTTGGAATTCTATTTGCTACATTTATAACACTTATAATTACACCCTGTTCTTATGTGATTTTGGATGATATTGTAAAAATACTCTCTACTTCAAAGAAGTAAATTGAAGATTATATTGAAAGGGTGCATTCCCACGTGAAATGCACCCTTTAAGCCCAAGTTTATCAAAATTGATAAAATCGACTTAGATTACGTGTCCCTTCCATACACATCCTGCAGTCTCACAATATCGTCCTCTCCAAGATATGAACCCACCTGGACCTCTATAAAAACCAACGGTATCTTACCTGGATTTTCAATCCTGTGGACACATCCAAGGGGCAAGTACACATATTGATTTTCTGATAACAAAATCTCCTCATCATCTTGTAACCTTTCCTGTTCCCTGGACAACCACCCAATGTTCAGATCGATGAAAATGCTTTTGCAGAGAAAGGATAGCCCCAGGATTCACCACAATTCTCTTAACCTGATACCTCTTACCCATCTCAAGGGTCTCGTATGAGCCACGGCCTGTAAACCTTTCTATGGTGATATGCTTCTTCTCTATTTTGTTCCTTTAATTTAGCTACTATCTTTTTAACTTCCTGAACCCTATCCTTTTTCGATACCAATATGGCGTCTTTAGTGACCACCACTACTTCATCTTCCAGCCCAACAGTACCAACTAAAATATCCTGGGCATCCACGTAACAGCCCTTTGTGTCAATACTGACAACACTTCCTTTAAATACATTTCCATCATCATCTTTTTCACCTATATCCCACAGGGAATACCAAGAACCAACATCGCTCCATGGGCTCTCTAAAGGTACTACCACTGCATTTTTGGTCTTTTCCATTACAGCATAGTCAATGGAATCTTCCCTGCACTCCAGAAATGATTTCTCATCCAGGGTCAAAAATTTATCCTTTCTTTTTCCCTTTTCCCATGCCTCACGGGCCTTTTCATATATATCTGGTGCATATTCTTTAAGCTCAGACAGATACGAATCAGCCTGAACAAAAACATACCGCTATTCCAAAAATAATCTCCACTCTCCAGATATTTTTTTTGCTGTATCTAAATCTGGTTTTTCAAAAAAAGGCATCCACATAAAAGACCCCCTCTGATGCCTTGTGACCTTTCTTAATATAGCCATATCCAGTTTCAGGTGTGGTTGGTACTATCCCAAATGTAATAAGCCTTCCTCTCTTGGCCTCACGAACACCTTTCTCAATTGCATCCTTAAATCTTTCTATCCTATCAAGATAATGATCAGCAGGAAGTACTAACAGAGTAGGCACCTTATAATTGGATTGGGCTTCAAATGCAGCAACAGCTATTGCTGGAGCTGTGCTCCTTGGCTCTGGTTCAATTATAATTTCTCCAATCTCTTTTGATAGTTCAGATACCTGGGATATCACCAAAAATCTGTGGTCCTTATTTGTCAAAAACATTGGTGGGGTTTCTATATTTAATTCATCCAACCTGAGTACTGTATCCTGAAGCATGGTCCTGTTATTTACAAGGGGCATAAATTGCTTTGGGAACCACTTTCTGGATTTGGGCCAAAGTCTTGTTCCTGATCCGCCACACAAAACAACCGGTACAATCATATAACACCTCCTTTTTTGATCATGGATTATGAATTCCTATTTTCACCCCCAGCCAGAAATAACCTGGTGACCTGAACAGTTATTTTCTTCAAGTATTCCCTACTATTTTTCATTGCATTATTAAGTGAAATTGGTCCAGGAACCATAGAAAAAAAACTGACACTATCCCAATATCATATATTCTGTTATAATTTAATTCCTGATCTATGGACAGCAATGGCAACACAGGGAACTTTATATTTTTTTGACGTGGTAGCTACCCCGTATGGGCCTTTTCCATAAAAAAATCTGATTATCCAGTTTTCCTTCACCAGTTATAACCAGATCAGCACCTTTTATCTTATCATCAAGACCTGTTAGTTCCTTCATTACCTCAATCCCTTTTTCAAGACGTGCCCCTAAAAATGCATAGAGCCCAGCACCAAGCCCACCAGCAGCTCCACCACCTGGTATTTTAGTAATATCCATTCCAAGTTGACTTTTGATTATTTCTGAGAGGTTTATAAGCCCTTTTTCCAATAGGTTTATCATATCTTCAGTTGCTCCTTTCTGTGGCCCATAGACCCTGGTTGCACCATTATCTCCAATTAGAGGATTTTCCACATCACACACAACTATTATCTCTGTATCCTTTATTCGTTCATCTAACTTTGATAGATCTATTTCATTAATCTTTATTAGATTCCCACCGCTGGGAACTAGTTCATTTTTATCTTTATCTAAAAACCTAACACCTAAGGCTGCAGCCATTCCTATTCCACCATCATTTGTTGCGCTACCCCCTATTCCCACAATTATTTTTTTTTGCTCCAAGGTCAATGGCCTTTTTTTTATTAGCTCCCCTGTTCCATAGGTAGTGGTCTTTGTTGGATCCTTCTCATTATCTTTGATGAGAGCAATTCCACTTGCCCTGGCCATTTCAATTGCAGCCAGTTTTTCCCTTTCAACGAAACAGAGTTCAGACACTATCTCCCTAAAAAGGGGATCTTTTACCCTACATTTTACAATTTCTCCATCAAAGATATCCCTTAAGACCTCTAATAAACCATCACCACCGTCTGAAAATGGAACCTTTTGTATTTCAACACCTCGAACCTCTGCCAAGATTCCCTCTGCCATTATATTGGCTGCATCCTTAGCAGAAATAGAACCCTTGTATGCATTAGGCGCTAATACTATCTTCATTTTTCTTTGCCTTTCTTATCTTTTTTTAGCATTTGTTTAGCAGAATAGTTCATATACCTATCGATCATTGAATAGAGGTATCTCATGGCAAAGAAATATCCCCTCAGGGCAATGGTGGTTGTGTAACATATTACCCTGCTGGTCCATAGTTTAAAGATAAGCTCCTGCCAATCTTCATCTGTGGCATCAAAATGCTCAAGCAACACAAAATAGGCCTCTCTCCATGTATGTTCATCCATAAAACTAAATGAAGGCGCCTTCTTGTTTGCCAGCAGGCCATCTCTTACCCTTCTGGGAAATAAGTCCAAGAGTTCTTCCATTTTAGAAGTCCAATTTTCCATTAACAGACTTAAAGAGCCCTCTATGTCAAATCCTATTTTTTTCAAACACATCAGGAGGGACATCATGGGGATGTTCTGCCCTATGAACAATACCTCCATTACACACAGATATATTCTCCATATCAGGATTTTTTTGAGGTGAGTGAAAAGGACTTATCCTTTAGGGACTGAATTGTATCAAAACACTCTACCAGCATGGTCTTCAGATCTGTTAGCTTTCCATAGAGTTTGTGGAGTTTTCCTTCTGAGATATATGTCTCAAGCATGGGATATCCGTACTTCACACTGTAAAAGGTATACATTGTATCAACTCCCCAATCACTCCTTGAAATAACGTCCTCTTCTTTTAGCAGCTTTTCCACCACTGATCTGTGCATCAAAAGTTCACCACCAAGGGGCTGTTCTATCCATGGAAGTTCAGAGGTAGGCCAGAGTAAAGCAAACCCTGTCTTTGTAATCATCCAGGTTATCATGCATCTGTTGATGCCCTTGGGAAATAGTGCCTAACCACAGGATATCCCATATCTGACCCTTCCAATGCCTTTGTAATCCAGTGCTGACCAAAGGTTGTAATATCAGAATCAAAAAAACAAGATCCTCTGTGCATCAGTCTCTTCTAAAAAGTACTTTAAGGCAGTATTCATTCCATCGCCTTTACCAGGCCTTTTATTCCCAAGTCTTTCCTGTAATATAAGATTTATCTCTGTGTTGGTCTCCATTTTTATTGTGGGAATGTTTTGCTCCAGGCTCCTATATGTCTCTTCCTTCTCAACACCCACACACAGGACCTCTTCCACCCTTGGATGCTCAGCTGCAATTTTAACATTATTTAAAACCACCTGAGGATTTTCTTTTTTTAAATGGAAATACAACTAAACACATAATCTCCCCCTTTTTTGAAAGGTTACACATAAAGTAAATATAGGAACAAAACCTAGATAAAAAGTAGTTATATTATATTTATTAATCACACCAAATGAAAAATCAATACACCAAGTTTGCCTTTTTAAAAAAATTTCATGTAAAGAAAGAGGGACTTGAAACCTACATTTAACAGTTTACTATAATTAAAATCGCTTAACACAAACCATAGATTAATTCAAGCATATAGAAACTTTTCCCACAGGAGGATGGATCTAATGAGAATAGAGACTTTTAGATATACAGAAAGGCTTGGAGCTGTTCTTTTAAGGGACGTGCAGAAGGTAATTGAACTTGATTCTGGGCTAGAAGATACAGAAAGTGAAGAGGCACGGGGGGTGTTAAAGGTCAGTGAATCCACCATTCATGAGATGCAGAGGCAAATGGTCATAGTGATTCCCACAAAAAAACGAAAAACTGAGATTATTTGAAAATTGCATAAGCGGTATTCCCCACGAATGTCTAAAGATCATTGTTTCAAATAGTGATACCAGGCCCATTAATAGGTTTGAGCTGGAAAAAGAGACATTGCAACAATTCTGTGAATTTTCTAAAAGGCGCGCAATAATTGTACATCAAAAGGATCCCATTATTAGCAGGGCACTCCAAGAGGCAGGGTATGATGACCTATTGGACCAAGAGGGCATGGTCAGGGACGGAAAGGCAGAGGGAATGATAATTGGAATCTTGCTAACAAAATTTTTTTAATAAGGATTTTATTGGATTTATTGATGCAGACAACTACTTCCCTGGTACTGTACTAGAATATGCAAGGCATATGCTGCAGGCCTAAACATTGCCAAATATGAACAGTGTATGGTAAGGATACTCTGGAGATACAAACCCAAGATCCATGAGCAGGGGCTGTATTTTAAAAGATGGGGAAGAGTATCTGAGATAACAAACAGGTGTTTAAATTCCCTGATATCCTTTGTAAGTGGATTTGAAACAGATGTTATAAAGACAGGAAATGCAGGAGAACACGCAATGTCTCTAAGCCTTGCTGAGTCCATCCCATATGCATCAGGGTATGCAATTGAACCACAAGAACTCCTATCTCTATTTGAAGAATATGGAGATATTCCACATCTTGGCAATCACAAGAATGGATTTAAAGGGATTGAAATACTGCAAATTGAGACAAGAAATCCCCATCTACATGAAAATAAAGGGCAGGAACACATAAATAACATGCTACTTGCATCACTTGGATCCATATACCACAGCGAAGTGTGCCCGGAAGAAACCAAAAACCTGATATTAGAAGAGCTTCAAAGACAGGGGCTACTAAAGCTAGGTGATGAGCCACCAAGACCAAAATTAATAAGGGCGCCAAAGGAAATTAACTTTGAAAGGTTCAAAGAAATAGTAGGAGAAAATATTGAAAGATACATAATAAAATAATCTGCTTATTTCTTTAACTCCATTATGGATCAAGTGAATAGTGAATAGTGATTAGTTTTTAGTTGTTAGTATAAGGGCGAAGGATGAAGGTAGAAGGGCGAAGAGCACCTAAAACTTTTAACCTTGAACGTTGAACATTGAACTTTATACACAGACACATCAAAGCTTGAGAATTCGAGGTTAAGGGAATAACCGAATAAAATAAATGAACATGCCCAAAATAGTCATCTTTACAGATATAGATGGAACCATAATGGATTTAACTGATTTCTCAGTGGATCCAGTATTGGACATAATCCCTGAGGTAAAAAAAAAGAAATATCCCAATTATACTTACCTCTGCAAAGACAAGGGCTGAACAGGAAAAAAAATAAGAAAAGAGTTGAAAATAAATGCTCCTTTTATTGTAGAAAATGGAGGAGGCATCTACATCCCTAAAGGGTATTTCAACTTTTGTCTAAATAAAGCAATTGAAAACACTTATCATATACAAAATGGGAAAGATTATATTGTTGTTTGTATTGGTAGAGATTATACTAGCATAAGAACCATTTTAGAAAAAAATTAGAAGGGATGCAAAGATACCATTTATAGGTTTTGGTGACCTCAGCGTAGAAGAAGTATCTCAACTAACAGGACTGGATTTAGAAAACTCAACACTTGCAAAACAAAGGGATTTTGATGAGACAATCGTGATAGACAAAAGATATCTACCCGAATTAAAAGAACAGCTTGATATATTCGGACTCCAGTGTGTATTTGGGGGGAGATTTTTTCATATACTTGACAGAGGTGTCTCAAAAGGCAAATGTGTAGATTTATTAAAAGATCTCTATGAAAAAAAACTACAAAAGGAAAATTTTGACAATTGGTATTGGAGACAGTGAAAATGACCTTAGCATGTTAGAAGAGGTGGATATTCCCATCCTGGTAGAGAAAAAAAGGAGGGGGGTTTGCCCTTATTAATCTTCCAAAACTGGTCAGGGTAAAAGGAGAAGGGCCAGTTGGATGGAGGGAAGCTGTATTAAATATCCTTGAAAAATACCCCTCAAACGATTGACTTTGGTTGTTAACTACTATTATAGTCATGCGCAACTGCTTAATTTACAGGGATATGGGATAAGTGCTCCTACAAAAGTTTACTTAAAATGAAACATAGTGGAGGATGGTAGATGGCCAGTGAAAAGTGTATTAATATCGCTATTGCAGGACTTGGAAATTGCGCCAGTTCTCTTATACAGGGAATATATTATTACAGCGATAATTACAGGCTCTCAAATTCAATTGGGCTCATGCATCCTGAAATGAATGGATACAAGCCAGAACACATAAAGGTAGTTGCAGCCTTTGATATTGATAAGAGAAAAGTGGGAAAGGATATATCGCAGGCAATATTTGAACTTCCAAATTGTACCAAGGTATTTTTTTGATGAAATTCCCAAGCAAGGTGTGAAAGTTGAAATGGGTAAGGTGTTAGATGGACTATCTGACCACATAAAAGATTATGAAGACAAATATACATTTTTGCTATCAGATGAGAAAGAGCTGGAAAAAGAAGACATAGTCTCTATATTAAAAGAAAGGGAGGTGGATATCCTTTTAAATTACCTTCCTGTTGGTTCTGAGCAGGCCACAAAATTTTATGCACAATGCGCACTTGAAGCAAATGTGGCCTTTATAAATAACATTCCTGTATTTATTGCCAGTGATAAAAACTGGGCAAAAAAAATTTGAGGAAAAAAAATCTACCTATCCTTGGAGATGACATAAAATCCCAGGTAGGGGCCACCATAGTCCACAGGACACTCACTGATCTTTTTAAGAAAAGGGGTGTAAAGCTAGATAGGACATATCAGCTAAATATGGGAGGTAATACTGACTTTTTAAACATGTTAAATAGGGAGAGGTTAAAGTCCAAAAAGATTTCAAAGACAGAGGCAGTACAATCAGTGACTGCAAAGAGACTGGAAGACGAAAATATTCATATTGGGCCAAGTGATTATGTCCCATGGTTGAAAGACAATAAAATATGTTTCATTAGAATGGAAGGGAAATTATTTGGAGATGTTCCCATGAATATTGAACTAAGGCTCTCTGTGGAGGACTCTCCCAATTCAGCAGGTGTTGTAATAGATGCAATTAGGTGTGCCAAGATCGCCCTTGACAGGAATATAGGAGGTCCTCTTTTAGGACCCTCATCCTACTTTTTTTAAACATCCTCCAGTCCAATATACCGACAGTGAGGCATATGAAGAGGTGGAAAAATTCATAAGGGGATAGAAAAAAAGGGCACATACATGTGCCCTTTTTTTATTTTTCTTGAAATATCAACTCATTTTGGGATCCATCAAAGGTAATAAAATCCCCTGATATTTTCTTTTCCTCTCCAAATATATTCCTGGCAATATAAGATGAATCCTTTTTTTGTCACAAGTTCCACTGACTCCATAACCTTTTCCTTGGATCCATCCTTTTTAATAAAAACCAAACTGTAGTCACACATAAAAAGCCTCCTTATCCCGAGTTTATCACTTTGATAACTCGGGTTATAAATTTTTCAATGCCTCTTCTATTTCTCTATTCATATTTTCTGTGTGTTTGACCAGATTCATAATATAGTGTGCAGCACTATCAAGGCCATTTGACTTTAGTTCTTCTGCCAGTTTTTTTTATATTCCTCCATGTGCTTTTCATTATGTTCCATCCAGTGTTCCAACCTCTTTCTTACCTTTTCAATATATTCCATAATAACCTCCAGTTAACTTTAAATTTAGTCTAAATCATCTAAAGTAAGCCCCCTTTCCACTAACTTTAGCCTGATTTCTATAGGAGACATATTCTTTTTTTTCTCCTATCTTTTTTTATGGATTCAAACTCTGGCCTTTTATATGAGCTATTTTTAAACTTGAATTCCTTTAAATTTAAATCACCTGAACTTGTAGAAATAGAACAGCTATGTCTATCTAACTTTACTCTCTTTGTCTTAGTAAGCCTAATACCCAAAGAGAGGGTATTTTTAAAAACAAAATTTAATACATCATTTAATTTATGCTCAAGACATATTACTTTTAAAAGACCAGATGGTCTATTTTTCTTCATAATCCCTGGCACATAAAAAAACATCGAGGGCTCCATGTTGTAGAATTGAGTCAAATAAAAAAACCTATTTCTTCTCCAGTCATGTGGTCTATATTGGTCTCCAATACATAGACCTCATCTTCTAAAAAAATCGTGTCTAATATCCCCTGCTTCTTCAAATAAAATACCCCTTAAGATATTTGGAATAGTAAGATCCATATGTCCAATGCCAATACCATCTAAAAGAATCTTTCCCTCTGGCTTTTTAGTAAAAGAATCAACAGCCTGATCCAATATAAGGGCCCCAGTTGGAGTTACAAGTTCCTTTTGTTCAGGTGTAAAGTATATGGGCTTATCTTTTAAGAGCTTTAAGGTGGCTGGGGCAGGAAGGGGAATTTCACCATGTTCGCATAATACATGTCCTTCAAACAAGGGAATTTTTGATGAATAAACCTTAGATACATTGAGTTTTTCAAGGGCAAAAAAAGCATCCCACCACATCAACTAAGGTATCAACGGCTCCAATTTCATGAAAATGTATACTGGATATTGATACCCCATGTACCTGGGATTCAACCTCTGCTAATCTCTTAAAACTATTTATTGATTTTTGTTTTACTGTAGCACTTACATTTAACCTTTCAACAATTTTATGTAAATCATATAGGTTTCTAAATCTCTGGTCCCTAGCATATTTAATATCAACTCTTGTTCCAGAAAAACCCTTTGTCCGCCTCTTTTGATAATTTATCTCAACTGAGACTACTTCAGAGATGATCAGCTCCAACTCTTTTAGGTCCACTCCAAGATCAGCCATAAGAGATAAAAACATATCTCCGCTGATTCCACCTATTGGTTGAATATATAATGTCCTTTTATTCATACAAGCTACCTTACTTCTCTATTCCATCCCTTGCCATAACCCCTTTTTCATAATAGTGCTTTATTTCCCTCATCTCAGTAACCAGATCAGCAAGGTCTATAATCTGTTGTGGGGCATATCTACCAGTTAAAATGAGTTCAACATCCTCTGGTTTATTTTTTTATTATATCTACAACTTCATCAACAGAAAAAAAGTTTATAATAAAGTGCAATATGGATTTCATCCAATATTACAACATTATATTTTCCACTATTTATAATCTCTTTGGCTTCTGCTAATCCTTCCCTGGCACGTCTTATATCTTCTTCAGTTGGATCGTTGTATATAAAACACGACCTGCCAAATTGTTTAATGGTAATGAGATCATCAAACCTCTTTAAACTATCAAGCTCACTATAGTGCATTCCTTTTACAAACTGACCTATAAAGACCTTTAGATTTGCACCTGCGGCCCTAACAGCAAGCCCGATTGCTGCTGTTGTTTTTCCCTTTCCATTGCCAGTATAAACCTGTACATAACCCTTCATATAAACTCCTTATGTGTTTGTTAATTATCCCTTTAAATTCATTAAGACCTATTTTTTTTATCAATTTGTAAATAGCTGAAAAATCATCGTTTGCCATTACATAATCAAAAGTCTTTGCAAAGAGTTCTTTTACAACAGCGCCTGTCAATAAATTCTTTTTGAGCTCATATGCTAAATCCTGGAAAAAGTGAAGCTCTTTGTTGATAAGGGTTTGGAAAAGTGGGTGGAAAAATCTCCCATTAATAAATTTTCCTTGTTTGCATTTAATACCAAGGGATTGTACCCCCCAACTAAAAAAAATATCTAGCACGCTGCTGACCTGTCAAAAATACACAGGAATATAATGTCTGCTAATTTTATACAGGTGATAGACCCTTGGCAACTAATACCCTTAACCCTTCACACTTAGCCCAAACTTATCAAAATCATAAACTTTGGTTAGGAAAAATATAGCCATTAAAACCACCTGGAATAATTAAATGTAATTGATTTTAATGTCTCTGCCACTCCACCAGTATTTTTTTGAATATCCAACCTCAAAACTAAGCTGATCTTTCCCAAACAATATTCCTCCCAAACCAATATTCGCTCCAATGGATAGATTGGAAACAGAATTATAGCCAATATCTACATTAACAAAAGGCTTCCAGGTCCTTGTATAGGAATCTCTATGTTCATAGCCAAACAAAAATCCAGTTCCAATTAAATAAAAATCTTCAGGTAAAAATTTTACATCAGTGAGCTTTGAAATCTTCTTTATATTCCCTTGTGTATTTTTTTTCTAAATAATCTGAATATTGTCCAAAAGTCCTTATGGTAAAATCTGGATAGGAGACCCTAAATTTTTTTTTGTAGTTCCATATAGACAGTTTGCCCCCTGCCTAAATACTCTTTATCCTGAGAATAAAACCTAGATAAGGATGTTAAAAGGGAGATAGAAAAGCTATTGGACAAGCTGTAGCTCCCTGAAAATTCTAAGCTATCTTGCATACCGCCAATATTTAGATATTCAGTTTCAATGGATTCTTTATTTTTATAGATTCCATAACCAATATTTAATTTTCTTGTCACCCTTAAATCTTGTTTGAAAAATAGGTGTAGGTTGTCATTTAGGCGTGAAAAATATCCACCACCTAATACAATTAAGCCACGTTTTGTGAGCTTTTCCACAAAAAGGGTAAGTTTTTTTGCCTGAAGGGGTCTTATCAAATACATCTTTATCCTTGTCTACAACCTGAGCAAAGGAAGATTCCATCCCAAGACCAAAACCTGAATCAACAAGTTTATAATTTAAAGACATTTTTTTCTGTGAGCTGAGTAAAACTCTTTCTTGTCTGAAAAGTAGATGTCAATTTAAAGGAGTTTCCATTTTCAACAATTAGATCCCTTAGTTGTTTGTATATTAAAAAAAATCGTATGGTCTTTGTTGAAACTCCTCATATGCAACATTTATTGCCTTTTTTTATTTGATATGTATTTGCCAGTGCTTCTATCCTGTCCCTTGATGGTAAAAGCTCAGAATATCTTTCAAGTACCTCTTTTTGTAGAAGCCTATAATCTCTATTTAATGCATAACTAAGTAACATCCATGGTTGTAATGTGTATTTATTTATCCTTGAAAGATATGAGGCCTTATCCTGTCTATCTTTTGCATATAGATATGAAATGTATATGTCATCATAGGTGGGCTTGGGTAATATTTCTTTTGCTTTGATAAGTAGGTTTTCATATTCATTGATAGGCATAAAATCATAGCTATGGATAAGTAATTTTGTATAAATATTGGATCATTGATTAGATAGGGATTGGAATTTAAAGTGTTTTTCATGTTTTTATAAGAGATGTACCTTAAGTTTCTTGATTGTTGTTCTTTACCTAATATATAAAGTGCATCTGCAACAATTATTGGGTCAGGACTTTTCATTTTTCTAATTAATTTCATAGCAGAAGTACCGTCCCTTAACTGAATATATGCAGTTGCAAATGCAGAAATAAGATCTGGGTTTTCCTGATATTTTTTTGTAAGAGGCTATAATCTTTTTTTAAGAGGCCAGGATTATTCATAGAAATAGCCAGATAAATGTAATTTTGCAATAGATCAGTGGAAAATCTTTTTTTTGTAGTGCAGTTTCAATCAAACTAATTGCTTCTTTAAAATTTCCTGTTTTTTTGTAGAGCAGTTGAGAAATAAAAAAACAATTGATGAATTTTCCATAAGCCTATTTATTTCATCTTGGCTTAGGTTTTGATATATGTTTATTATCTCTTTCCACATAGAATGGGAATATCCAATAAATAAGGCTCTTGATAGCAAATTAGTACTTTTTATCCTTTGATATCCCAAAATACAGACAGAAAATGCTTCTTTGGGATCCTTTATAAATTTTGTCATGGAAACCCTTAAATAATCTACTTCTCTTTTGCTTTTTAACTGTATAAGTTTTTCTGAAGCCAATGCTGCAGTTTCATGATCTTGTAACATCCATGCAAGATCAGATAGTGTTTCTAGATAATCAACGTTTTTAGTTTTGGATATGTTTTTTTATATGGCCTTTTAGTATATTTAGTGCCTGCTTGAAATCCCTTTTTGCATAATACACATTTGCCATTATTAAGATATCATCTTCATTTAATTTGTATCTTTTTTCCTTTTCTCTTAATTTTCTAATGGTATTTTCTGTATCTCCCATGGCAAAATAAAGCCTAATTAGTGTATTTATGGATTCTTCAGTATCCTTTTTCTCAAGTAATTTTATTAAGTTGTCTATATCACCGAGCTGTGTATAGATTTCAACTAGTTGATTCCATTTATAATTTACATAGGGAAGCACTTCTTTTGAAATATCATATCTTTTGAGTCCCATAGATAATCTAAACAAATTCCTGGCAACTTCTCTGTCTTTCTTTAATTTAAATGCCCTATATAGAATGTTTAGAGCCTTTTTAGGCTTACTATTCCACAGAAGTATCTCCCCATATTTTTTTTAAAAACCACCAATTATATGGGTATAAATTCACTGCCTTTTCAGCAATTGCCTCAGCCTTGTCCAGCTCTCCTGCATATGTGTATGCATTAATTATGAGATTTAATAGTTCTGAAAGCTTTTCTTTGGATATATGAAGATTTTGTTTTATTGATATAGGGGGAGAAGATTCTAATATTATTCTATTTGGTATGTAAAATGCGTTTCTAATAAACGCTGAAGAAAAACCAAGATTTTTTAGCTTACTGAGATAGGGGATTAGATTTTTAACAGTTGACTCAACTCCTAGTCTAATTACATAAAATTTTCCTATCTTTTCAATCCTAATATTTGCATCTACTTTTTTTAGACAGTTTATAAAATATCTCTTTACACTCATCTAAGGACTGGCTTGATGTTACTTGGATAGAATAAATTTTGTGATTTTGAGACTCAAGATTTAGTGGTATAAAAAAAGATAAATATAAAAAACAGCAAAAAAATTTTTTTTAATCACCTTATAAGCCTCTTAGCTTTGCTATTCTGTCTGCTATTAAGGATGCAAATTTAGGGGCATTTAAAGACATAGCGCTTTTTTATTATAAATATATTATCATCTATATTATTTCTAAATAATGGAAAATATGTTGATATTAAGTTTTTTGCAAGATCAATGTCTTTATTATAAATAGATAGATTTATCAATTTTTTTTATAATGGATTTCTGAGTTTTTGGATCATTAATCATATTGATTAATTCATTTGAATACAACCTAATAAATTTTTTTGTTATTAGATAATATGGCACTTTCAAGCAAATATGAAATATATTTTGATTTATCTTTACTTTTATTAAAATAATTCATTAATTTTTTTTGCTATTAAAAAAGATTTTTTTTGTAATTTTTATCATAATAATAAAAGTGGTACAAAATATTTAACGTATCTTCATCATTTGATTTTGCTTCTACCATCCTCGCAAGAACTCTCGCGTTTTTAAAATCCCTTATATTAACTGCGTCAAAAAAAGGCAATCTTTAGCCACTTATTGCTATTTGTAATTTGAGCAAGCCTAAAGGATATCTTTTTTTGCAAGATAAGGTAGATTCATTGATTTTGCCTCATTATATGCTTGCTCAAGTTCTTGTTCATTTTTTTGTTAAGTAGATATATTCATCTAAGTTTGACTTCATTAACTTTAGGTATCTTTTCTTTAGTAGTAAATCTTCAGTAGCAAAATATTCCCTTTTCCAAATATTGTATTCTATCCAGAGGGCATCTTTAATATATTTGTTGTATGTAGCACCATACAATTTTAATTTATCAAGTAATGACTCTGCCTCATCTATTCTACCAAGTGACAAATATTTTTTTTAGTATTGCAATCTTGATATCTGAGTTAGAATGAGATTTGCTTAAGGCTTCTAAATATTTTATTGTTAAATCTATGTTAATATCATTTTTAGCTAGTATCAATTTGTTAAACAATCCCTTTGGAAATGCAATATACATAAAAATAAAAATTATGGAGACAAATCCTATAATTTCACTGGGATTGAATATTTTAATTAGTGCATATTGCCTTGATAATTGCACTTTTCTTGCCTTTATAAAAAAATTTTGTTGTTTTTAGTTGTTCTTTTTTTTATGATTAATAAATACCTTACATCCCCTTGCTTCAAACTCAGCTTCCAGTGGCACATAACTAGCTAGTTTAAGTTTATATATATTTCCTTCTTTTATAAACGATTTTACTTGTCCATTGGTACTAATAAGCCTAAATTAGGCTTATTAGATGAAAAAGTGACATAATAATCTCCCTTATCATCTAAATGTATATAGTAATATCCATTGTATTCATTGTAGCCAATGACTCCTTTACTATTTTTTATGTCTGGATAACCCATTTTTTAGGGATTCTTAGGGTCTTAAGATACCCATTATTTTTTATTCTAAAACCCCTATTTTGGGGAATTATGACAGTTTCCCTAAAGTCAAGGACCTTTTTAGCATAATCGGACAAAAATTGCGGATTTGTTTTTTGAGATTTAACATAATTATAAACTGTCTTTAATGCATTTAATGATGCATATTTTTGCCCAGAATAAAAGTGATAATATATGGATATTGGTTTTATGCGTTTTGGTCTATCTGTTAATTTAAAGGTTTGTATTACATTTCTATATCCCCAAAATGGCCCAGTCCAGAGATTAGTATAGATATTTTCATTTTGCATGGGCGCATACACTTGAAAATAAGGGCCAAAATTTATGCCTAATGGGGCAATCCTTGATAAAAATGGCTCTATATTTGTGATGGTGGTATCACCCCCATTCACGTTAAAGATTTTTAAAAAAATATGTTTGTTTTATCCCGTCTAATCCTGGGCTGCAGTCGCCAGTCCAGAGAAAGACCTTCACTTTTTTTTGAACCACTAGTTAATCTCTTGTTAATATAGTCCACAGAACCCTTTATCTCTCTAATTAGACTGAAGTTGTAGTTAGGGATAGGAAGGTTGTATGTACCTTCTTTGGTTTTTCCTTTTAAAAATTTTTTTGCTCAATAGTTGCCAATCAAAAGGGTGAGAGAAGCTGTGGGAAGCCACTTCTACATAGGGTAATCTAAATATGGATTTTGCAATATTTTCCAGTCTATGTGACTTTGATGGATAGAGTCCCCAGGGTGCAGTTTCCCCCTCTATAATAGATACTGTATGAGGTATTTTGTATCTCTTTAAAATTTCATCTCTTATAATTTCTCCATTTGTCCTTGATGGGTCAAGTTCTGAGTCTCCAAAAAAACCGTCACCATCTATGTGTGCAGTAATTATCCTTCTTCCGTTTTCTGTTGTGGTATCAGGGATGGGGAATTTTATATTAAAGATGAGTTTAAATATTTTCATTGGATCGTAGGTCCAATATTCAGTTTCTGAATTTAAAAAAAGAGCTGGAGATGGCATATCCACCCCATTTTGTTATTGCAAATGGGATGTGTTTTTGACCCAATTTGTTTTTGGCAATGACTATTGGGGTACACTCTTCACATTGAATAAGATTGTCTGTGTAAGAAACTATAAGTGGAGCTTCAAATCCACAGCCATTTTTTTTATAAACTATATTAAAAGAAGATAATTCATTTACTTTGTTAGGCTCAGTAGATAATTTAAATTCCTCTAAATTCTCTGTAGGAATATCTTCAATAAAAAATATTTTTAGGCCTGAATTTTTTTGCATCTATTAACCACTTTATTAAATGGCTAGACCACTTTTTTTATAAACATGGAAACAATTCCTGCATATCCAGCATTTAAACTTACCTCTGGGAGTTGACCATTTACATCAACTAATATTGGAATGAAACCAAGATATTCAAGGGGCATGGAAACAAGTCGGTGTATGGCACATAAATAAGGATTTTTTTCAGTGGGAATTGAAGAATCAAAAAGTAGGACAATTTTTCGTGGAATGGGTCTGTCTTTAACAAATCCTATTTTAGATAAAAATCTATCACTAACATAAGGTATAAATCCTTGTGCAGCAATGGCTTGAACAGCTTGTTGGGCTAATTCATTATTTTTAGAATCTACATAATCCACTACAATAACTGGTAGGCCCAAGGATTTTATTTTATTTAATTTTTCCATCATCCACTTGGTATCTTCTTTATCCATAACTTTATATTTGTTGTTTTTATCTAATCCATAGTAAACACTTTCAACTAACACTGCATCTATGTATTTGTACACCTCATCAATTATTTCAAAGCCCCTGTTTATAATTATAATTTTTTGGGGATATCTCTTTCTTAAATTTTTAATAAAATCTATAAGAGATCTTTTGAATCTTTTATTATTGTTTTTTTGGTTGAGTAATTTATAAGAATCTAGAGTATCTAAAAAAAATCCATCAAAACCTTTATCCACAATTTTTTTTACATATTTCATCTAAGAGAAAATTCATATATTCCTTTGAACCAATATCTGCTACAAAACTATCCCAACTTTTGTTTTCCAATAAGGCCCATTTTTTTTCGCCTTTTTATAATAATTCCTATGTTTTTCAATCTCACCAACACTTATGTAAGCAATTATTTTTGCTCTCTGTTTTTGATAAAAAAATATTGTTTATATCTTCTATATGTGGATTGTCTTGGTCTACAATTATCCAGTCATAAAAGTGAAGAAGATCAATGGGTATATTTTTATGATGATAGTATATAAGTACATTTCTAGGTGGGTTGGCAGCAAATAAAATTGTTGAATATATACTAATAATTAAGCATAAAAGTTTTATAATGTATTTCATCTAAAAATCTCCTTAAGATAATCATACCTATAACATCTGATATGAGTAAGGAAATAACATATCCATATCCATAATAACAAGGTCCTAAAATTTGTGTTACAATAGTCAGGCATAGATTTAAAACACCAAAAGTAGTGCTAATTATCATTAATTCAACCCTTCTATCAAAATATGACAATATGGCAAATATAACCATGAATCCAAGTTGCAATATAGCTCCAATAAGTAATACATTGAATAATGCTAAGTATAGCTCAGGTATTTTCGCCAGTTTAAACAGAAAATTTTCTGCAAAAAGGATCAGTACTAAAAAAAATACCCTCTATTCTCAATGTATCATAAAATACAGCCTGAACTTCTAATATCATTCTATTTCCCATTTTATAAATATCTGGAAGCCTTCCCCAATATCTCACTGCATCGTAGTAGTTGTCATAATCAACAGCAAATTCTGCCTCTGTTTTTAGAAAAAAATACTGAAATTCCTGGTATCAAACAAAGGTAAGACAAAAGCACTGGTACATCATATATAACCGATGCCTTAATATTTCCAAAGACAATGGACCCAGTATAAGGTGACAACCAAAAGACAATTTTATCAATCCATATACCAAAGTTATAAAAAAAAACCAACTATGGCCAAAACATAATAAGATCTAGAGGATTTTAAAAAAATCCCATTCCAATAATCTGTTTGATGGATAATAATTAACAATTTCCCACATCAAGAAAAACAGAAGAATTGATTGTCCAATATAAAATATTGCCAATATATAGATAAGTCCAAATTTTGCAGTAAAGATAGTTCCTATACCTATAGATAGATAACTAGTTGCAAAGGATATAATAACATGTTTATATCTTTTTAGTCCTGCTAAAAGGGAATTTGCTATCCATAGTCCACATTGAACAGAAATTGTAAAACTAAACAAAAGGTGATATATATAATCTAATTTATTGAATAGATAAAATGATAAAGTAAGTGCAATAATAAAGGAATATCCCATACAAAGGATAATTGCACCATTAAAATTTGGAATTACCCTTTCTGGTTCCTTTTCAAATAGTCTATCTGCAACATATCTTGTAAACATGAGTTGAAGTGGACCTGATAATATAAGGCTAATTGCTATTGTATAAGTAATATAAACTTGAAAATTTATAATAACATGTGGATCATATATAAATGTATTTGCTATTAGTGAAAATACAACAATTATACCAACGGCAACTACCCAGTTTCCTGTACTTAGAATGGCTGAATATCCAGTTGCAGTAAGTAAAGCAAGAAGACTCTTTTTGCTGAGGAGCTTTTTTTAGTTCAAATGATATACCAGCCATTTAATTTCCCATGTATTTTTCATACACTATTTTGTATTTATGTGTGATTTTATCTAAAGAATAGTAGTTTTTTACCCTTGTTATTGCTGTTTCCCTATATTGTTTCCACCTGTTACTATCTAAAAGTAATTCTGTATAAGATTTTGCCAAGCTAGATACATCTCCTACTTCTACTACTTCACCAGCCTTGCCAAGTGACAGGTCTTTCTCATCAAAACCCCCATAAATTAATTGTCTGCAAGCACCTACATCTGTGGCAACACATGGAATACCTGCTGCAAAGGACTCCAGTATTATTAAAGGCATTCCCTCTGAAATTGAAGTTAATGTGGTTAGTCCTACCATGGGAAGTACCTTACTCACATCCTGAAATCCCATAAATTTAATGGCATTTTCCAAGCCAAGAGTTTTGGTGAGTATCTTGCACTCTTCCACATACTCCCTATCTTCTTCCTCTGGCCCAACTATCCACCCTTTTACATCTTCTATTCTTTGCTTTGTCAATTTAATTGCTTTGATAAAGGTTTTAATATCCTTTATTGGTACAACTCTTCCTATAAGGGCAACTGCTTTTGGGATCTGATCATAGTTTCGCCTGTTAATTATATATTCATACTTGGTTAAATCAACACCATTGGGAATAACGTCTGTTTTTTTCTTTTGGGGCACCTAAAGATATTTGAAATTCCCTAGCATTATGAAACAATGAAAATATGCGATCTGCTGCTAGGTATGTTATTTTGCCTAAATTGACAAAGAAGTTTATCCAAAGCATTTTGAGATCATCAATATGATACTTTGATTGTCCTATAGATTGGAGAGTTCAGCCCATTTTGCATTTAAGATATCAATTTTTCTCTCCTTTGTATAAATGCCATGTTCAGTTATTATATATGGAATATTTTTAACCTGCTTTAGCATTGCACCTAAAAATCCAGCATATCCTGTTGAAGGGGAGTGTATTATTTTAATATTTCTATCCTGTACATTATAAATTGCCTTAACTATAGTCCATAATGGATTAAAAATATTTATCATTGTCCAGAAAAAATCAACAAATGGCACATTTACATTAAAAGTTATATAGATGTGCTCAAGCATGAGCCAACTATTAAATGAGTATAGAAAGTCTGCATAAGTGACCTTTTTGTAAAAATCTGGTTCTATAATAATTGATTTAAGATTGAATTCATGGGGATCTTTTATAAAATTTATAAGTTCAAATATTTCTGGTGGTCCAAGATACTTTTTTTTTGAAGTTCTTATCCTGGGCTGAAAAAAATATAGTAGTCTTCTAAATAAACTACATTGTCTGGAACTTTATATTGGATTCCCTCATAGTGGTCTTCTTTGGATCCTAAAAATAATATTCCAAAATTAAATTCAGGAATTCCCCTGATAATTTGATCAATCCAAGTTGAAACACCACCTCTGACAAATGGATATGTACCCTCTGCAATGAAGAGGATATCTATATCCTTTTGTTTATCAATTCTTATCATAAGTTGTTTTCCAATAACTAATTATACTATGAAATTTTTGATTTGGGATGATTAATTCATTAAATTGTTTTGAAATATTTATTACATCTTTATATTGCTTTAATTTAAAATATATTTCCATCAAATATGGTGCTATCTTTGTCATTGGAAATCCATGCATTTGTGAGAATTCAAAATATTTTTTTTAGCGTCATTTATGTTGTTTTCCCTTAGGCTAATTCTACCTAATAGATAATATGCTTTAGGATCTTTTTTTTTGATCTAATGCCTTGAGAACATATTCTTTTGCCATCTCTAAATAAATTTTTTCCAATTCTATATCACTGATATTTAAATATACAAGTTCCCAATATGCTTCAGCAATAGATAGAAGTATAACAAACTTATTTATGTTCTCATCTTTTTTTAAGTTCTTTTTGCAACATATCAATTTTTTTCTAAAATATCATTTTCTTTTCTTGATATTGAAGAAAAGGCCATAAGTCTTATTTCATCCTCTTTTGAGGAAAGCAATTTTTTTTAAATACATATAACTTATGGGAGCTAAATTTCTGCTAAGAAAGTATACAACTTCAGGTTTTATAAAATTAGAAGAGAGGATCCCCTCTCCAAATGGTCTTGACTCTTGTTGTTCATAACCAAATTTTTCTTCATCAATTGACTCAAATAGGTCTAAATTTAACTTGGTTTTTCTGATAAACAAAAGGTAAAAAAAATACTCCAACAAAAGTGCCAATTGGACCAGAAAATGTAAAAAATGCAGTAAAAATATTATAGAGTTTTCTGATAATTACCTTTTAATAATACATAGATAAAAAAATCCCAATAAAAAGATAGAATAGTGTGTAAGAAAAGATATATTCCAAATCCAACTAATGAAAAGAGATGGAAAAACAACCAGATACCTACACATTCAAAAAAAAAGTACCATTAATAAAAGGTATACCATATTTTATCCATCTAAATTTTCAATTGTATCCAAAATACCTTTGGGATCTTTGGTGACCTTTACAATATCAATTACATCTAAATCAATTTTTGAAGAAATTCTTTTTATGAAACTCTCAGCTCCAACCTTGTTGGTAAGTGGAAGTAATACAGCCATTTTTTTTGTATCAAAAATGCAGATTCTATCCAAAGGCCTAACTAGATGCTCTATTTTTCCCTTTATATCTTCAGTATCTTTATTTTTATGGTCAAAAATTACAATATTGCTTTCAGTACCAAATTCAGAATAAAGCTTATACATTTTATATAGTTCTTTAATAAAGTCTATGTCGCAAACAAAAGTGTCAATATCTACATTTTTAACAATTTTAAAATCGTCTATTATGTAATTCAATAAAATATAAATATAATTTAGGGTTTCTGTATTTAAGTTGATAAATGGAATATCTCTTATAACTACTAAATAGTTGTCATTATATGACTTTGAAAAAATTACTGCTAAAATAGATTCTTTTTCGCTTTCAGATAAAAATTTTATTGCTAGATCAGGGGATATATAGTGTGTAGTTTCACTTTCAACAGCTTCCTTAACTATGGAGTCATTAAGATCTAGATTCTTATTAAGATCATTGTCAGTGCTTGCAATAATTTTAAAGCCTTTTTCTTTGTTTCCTTTGTATATTTCAGCTTTATACACATTGAAATTTTGTATAAGTATGTTTAGCAAAAAGCTCATGATTTCACTTTCATCTTTTGAAATTAATAGTCTTTTTTTTGAGTTGTTCAAACAATTGTCTAATACTAAATGGTCTTAAAATAAAATTATTTTCCAACTGTTCATGGGAAAGTTTTAAAATATAATAAGATCTTCTAAGACTATTTATGTGTTCTTCATAATATATTCTTTCTTTTTCTGTTTCATCTATACGTCTATGCCAATAATATCTAAATTCCCCTGCAGTGAGTACTATAACTAGATTCCATCCAAGGGATATTAGGCTTATTTCTGATAGATTGTATAATATGAACGCTAATAAAACAATAAATATAAATGCAATAATTCCCTGTAATATTCCGTAATAAAGAGTAAATACAAGGACCAATAATTGGAGAGGTGAATATGCGCTCTTTAGATATAATGGATCTGATTCATTAAATAAGAATCCAAAACCTACAAACAGCAAAGTAAGTATTATTATTTCAATAAGAAGAAGTCTAGGTCCTAAATCTCTTAAATTCATTTAATCACCTTATTTATCAATTTTTGAGCAATTGTGCCTAAAGATTCATTTGCCCATCCAGTTGCCGATGCAGTGGAGCCTGTCACAACCTTTTGGGCCTTTGCATCATATAACAGTAGGGTTAGACTCACAGCTGGCTCTCCATCAATACCAGTTTTATATCTAAATTCATTTACGCTTCCCATAACTATAAATTCAGCTCCCATCTCAATTGCCTTTTCCTTGATCTTTTCAATATCTTTCTTTGAGGGTTCAGTCTTTGGTATACTCCAGACCTTGGTTTGTAATTTGTATCCCCTGGAGTAAAGGATTCCCTCTACAATAGATGCCACTGAGCATCCTGCCAGTGGGGTATCTGTAAAATTTTCAAATGGAATCACTGCAAATTTCTTTTCTTTATTAAGGGTTAATCCATTGGTTATGTTTATTACCTTGACCCCACATGAAGAAATAAAAAAAATAAACAAGATGCCTATTATCAAATAAAAACGATTCATGGCACTCCTCCCTTGTATTTTTGGGTTTTAACAGAACTTTCACCCTTTCAAGTTGAACTTGATATAAATTACAAATAATATCAATTAGTTATCT
>BBBM01000021.1 GCA_001311565.1 Desulfothermus okinawensis JCM 13304 | reverse complement strand
ATAAAAATTGACTTCTCTGGAGACATTTCCAGAAAGATCCAGAATATAATAAAAAAAATGGTTCCCCAACTAAAACTGGTTAAGACAAATAACAATATCCATGTAAATAAAATGAAAATCAATTCCAGTGGAAAAAATGTAACTATTAATGGTCAGGTAATATTAAACGGAATATTAACCAACTTAAAGGTAGAGAAAAATCCAATAAAATTATTTACAGCTATTGGACTAATATATAAAAATTCACGGTGTAATGTCCTGTTTAATAAACAAAAAGAGACTTTTCCCTTAAATTTA
The DNA here is from genome assembly GCA_001311565.1 of Desulfothermus okinawensis JCM 13304. GTDB lineage: Bacteria > Desulfobacterota > Desulfovibrionia > Desulfovibrionales > Desulfothermaceae > Desulfothermus > Desulfothermus okinawensis. The sequence goes on along the minus strand of BBBM01000021.1, from coordinate 43,055 downwards.
AGGGCGAGTTAACAAAAAATATAGTAGATAGATTAATTAATGAAAATTCCTATTTAAAGGGAAAAATCTCTGGAGACTTTAGTCTAAGATTTTCTTTAAATCCATTTTATATTATAAATTCAAATGGGTATATTAAAATAAATTCCCTTTTTATAGATCCATCATCTAATCTTTCTGTAATACAATTAAGTGCAAATTCTTTCAACAATATGATAGTAATTGAGAAATCCTTAATCAGTTTATTTAAGGACAAAATAAATGCATATGGTAAAATAAATCTAGTAAAAGACCATAACAACATAGATATAGCATTAAAATCAGATAAATTACATTTAGATCCAATAATTAATAAATTCCACAAAAAAAACAAGAAAAAAAAAGTACAATTAAAACTAAAGGGTACTATTTATTTTAAAATAAAAAACACCTTTTATAAAAAGCGAGTAATCACAGACTTAGGAGGACAAATTTTTATTGACAATGGTTTTAAGTTTCTTAAGGTATCCAGGGGGTATTTATGTAATTTACCAATAATGGCCAGGGTACAGAAAAAAGAAAAATATAATAAGTTAGACATATGGATAAATTCATCATATTTTCCAATACAGGATACATTGACCTGTCTAATTTCCAATAAAAACAAGTTGATTACTGGCACATCAAAATTAAAACTGGATCTGCACTCTAATCTGGACAGTAAAAATAATTTTATTAAAACCCTTAATGGAAAATTTATCTTTGATTCAAAGGATGGAAGGATATTTAAGCTAACCTTAATATCTCAAATTTTAACCATTATTAATTCAACAGAGATATTTTTTTGGAAAGGTCCCTGACCTTGAAAAAAACAGGTTTTAAATATAATAACCTGCAGGCCATTGGTGAAATCAAAAAGGGAACTATAATTTTTAAAAAATCCTTTATAAATGGAACCAATATGGAGCTTGCGTTCCATGGGAAAATTGACCTCAATACCAAGAAAGTTGATTTAATTGTATTATTCGCCCCTTTAAAGACTGTTGATAGGATTATAAAAAAGATTCCCATATTAAAAAATATCACTGGAGGGAACCTACTTGTAATTCCATTTCAGGCAAAGGGGAAAATTAACGACCCAATGATAATCCCATTGTCTCCAAAGGCAGTTGGCGCTGAGGCCATGGGGATTTTAAAGAACACCATAAAATTGCCATTTACCATATTTCAGCCATTACTACCCAACAAAAATTAACGATTAATAAAGGGGATAAAATGGGGAAAAACTTTGACACACTACCGAAAAATGCAAAATGCACAAGATGCAAGAAACAGGCTATAATAAGGCTTCCTTCCCACAATGCAAAATTTTGTAAAGAGTGCTTTGAACATTTTTTTTAAGACTGCAGTTATCAGGGCCATGAAAAAGATAAAAATTCAAAAGGACACTCCCATTATGGTAGCAGTCTCTGGGGGTAAAGATTCCCTTGTGCTCTGGGACGTCTTAAATGAGCTTGGGTATAAAACCATGGGAATACATATTGACCTGGGAATAGATGAATTCTCCAAAAAATCAATTAAGGCCATTGAAAATTTTGCTGGTCCAAGGGACCTTGAATGGAAGATATATCATTTAACAGATTTTGTGGGCCTTGATATGGTACAAATCCACAAAAAAAATCAGGAGAAAGATATGCTCTGTTTGTGGTAAGCTTAAAAGACAACTTTTAGATGTTGTGACCACAAAAGAGGGATTTTCTGTGGTTGCAACAGGTCATAATTTAGATGATGAGGCCGGACGTCTTTTGGGAAATCTAATTGGAAAAAGAGAAGAATATGTAAAAAAAACATACCCCTATCTCCCTTCACCCCATCCTAAAATTCCAGCAAAAATAAAGCCCTTATATCGATTGGAAATAAAAGAAATATTAATCTATGCTCAATTAAAATCAATTGAACCAGTAAATATTGACTGCCCATTATCCAGGGGAGCTACATCGAGAAAGTTCAAAAAGGCCTTAAACCTCTTAGAAAACCAGATGCCAGGTATAAAGAGGAATTTTTTTGTTTAGATACATTGAACAAAACAGACCAATGACTGGTTTTGAAAACTATAGAGAGTGCAAAATCTGTGGATATCCCACGTATTTGGATCTATGTAATCTATGCAATATAAAAAAAACAACTAAAAGCATAAAACACGCATCAACACTTATCTCTGAAATAATAGACCAAAAAGGAGGCACAGAAAAATTTGCATTAATTCGCCTCTGGAAAAATTGGGAACATGTCCTGGGGGAAAACCTTGCAAAACTTGCAAAACCCTTAGGTACAAACAAAAAAACACTAATAATAGGGGTTGAAGACAGTTTGCTTATGCAAGAGCTCACCTTTTTTTACCCCTGATATTTTAAAAAAAATTAATGAATTTTTGGGCTATGAACCATTTGACAAAATAATATATAAGTTGTTAGAAGACAAAACTCCCCTTGACAGGATTTTAGTTGAAGAAAAATCCTTAAATAGGAGAAAAAAAATCAAAATCCCGTCAGAAGTGGGCAATTTAAAAAAAAGTATTTCAAAAAAAAGCCCAGTATACAGAGCATATATAAAATACTTAGAACTCATTCAGCAAATAAAAAAACCTTAAGGAGGAGTCCTATAATGAGCGATGAAATTACCTTGGAGTCCTTGGAACTAAAAAAAGCCTTTGGAAAAAAATGACTGCAAAAGAGCTCAGGCAGCTTGCCATGGAAAAAAATTCCCCAGATCGTTGGGGCATCTGGCATGCAAAAAGAGGAATTGCTCGCAAAAATTAAAGAAGTGCTTGGTCTTGAGGAAGAAGGCACAGTATCTCCCTACAAGGAACAAATTTTTGAGCTAAAAAGAGAGATAAAAAAAACTAAGACAGGCAAAGCTCGCTATCCCTAGAAGAAACAGAAAAGAAAGGGATAAAATTAGAAAGCAGATCAAAAAAACTCAGGAGAAAGACCAGGATATTGGCAACTGCAAACTAAAAAAAAGTGTTGACAAGGATGTAAAAAAATCTATATGGTCTGTTTCTCGTTGATTGGGGGATCGTCTAGTGGCAGGACGCTGGGTTCTGGCCCCAGTAGCAGGGGTTCGAATCCCTTTCCCCCAGTAAAAATTTTTGATAGTGTCCCCATCGTCTAGCTCGGTCTAGGACACCGGCCTTTCACGCCGGCGACAGGGGTTCAAATCCCCTTGGGGACGTAAAAATTTATGCTAAGGCCTCTAGTTTTTGAGGCCTTTTTTTTAATTGAAACGCCTTACTGTCCTGATATAATGATAAATTCTCTTCTAGAGAAAATAACCAAAGTCTTTTACGTGCCACAATGGGATTCAAATCCCCTTGGGAAAGCGAGAAAAAAAAAGCGCTAACTTAATTTTAGCGCTTTTTTTATTTTCGTAAAGTTTCATACTATTTTGTACCAGATTCTATACATGCGTAGGCATTGTGGTTGTGGATAGATTCATGGCTTTCCACCTCAACCCTAAACCATTTAACAAGTGGATGGTCTTTGAGTCTAGCAGCCACCCTTCTCACCACATCTTCCACAAACACTGGATTGGAAAAAGCGGATTCAGTTACATATTTTTCATCTACCCTTTTTAAAAGGGCATACACTGGTGAAGATGCAGAAGTAGTTGCCATTTCAATTACGTCTTCTACCCATAATAGACCTTCAAACTGACATCTAATCTTTACAAGTGCCCTCTGGCTATGTGCACCGTACTCGCTAATTGCAAGGGAACACGGACATACAGTCATAACAGGGACAGTTACTTCCAAAAACATAACGAGCTTGTCATCTTCTAACTCCCCTAAAAAGACACATTGATAATCCATTAAGGCTTTTATGCCACTTTTGGGTGCATGGTGTTCTAAAAAGTAAGGAAAGGAAATGGACAGATGAGACTTTCTGGCCTTTAATCTATTTTGGACATCCTTTAATAGTTCTTTAAAACTGTGGTAATCTAGGACACCAGACCACTCCTGGAGGGCTTCAACAAACCTGCTCATGTGGGTCCCCTTAAACTCCGAGGGAAGATCCACATAGATATTTACATTGGCTACTGTATGTTGAATACCATTATTCTTTTTCCTAACCACCAGGGGATACCTAAAATCCTTCACACCTACCCTATCTATGGGAATTTGAACTGAAGGCATTTTGCTCTGAATATCTTCCATTACACTAAGTCCTTACCTGTGGTTGAAAGGTTAAGGCTTCCGTATTTAACACCTTTGGTAGACTGAAGTCTCTGGGAAACTTCCTTGATCCTTTTAACAGGTCCTCTAAGTATCAACACTTCCATACAGTTATGATGATCAATGTGGACATGTAGTGATGTTATTATAATATCCAAGGATTTATGCTGAATTTCAGTCATCTTTTGAGATAGGTCACTTACGTGGTGGTCATAGACCAAGGTAAGGGTACCAGTTACCTCCCTATTTTCATCTTCCCACTCCTTTTGAACCAGTTCTTTTCTAATGAGATCCCTAATGGCTTCAGACCTTGTCTGGTAACACCTCTCTTCACACAACTTATCAAACCTATCCAATAATTCTGAGTCCAATGAAACACCAAATCTTATTGTCTGTCCCACCTTACTTTCCCCCCGCTTTATTAATTAGATAACCCAATTTTATCTTTTAAAGATTTTTTTTAAACAGAGTGGATTTCTGTTGTCTTAAACAAGACATAAACCCTCATAAACGATTTTCTTCACGTTTGCAACAAACACTTAAACTCTAAACATAAAGGAGTCTAAAAAAAACCAATTGACAAGTATTAAAAAAAAATAGAAAATTTTTAAAAAAAAGTCCCTAAAGTTTTTTTTCAGCCCTGTCGATAAAAAAAATTAAGAATACGATCAGGAGACAGATGTGACTACTCCTAAAATAATAAATGCCATCCAAAGATATTATGTGCAGCAAAATAGATCCAAGCGTATTATATTGCTAAAAAAACGACTTAACTCGTGAATTATCTGAAGACAAGGTCAGTTTATCAAAGGATGGTAAAAGGAAGGAACTTATCTCCAGGCTCACAAAAGAGGTGGTGAACAACTTGATTCTGGCAAAAAAATCAACCAGAAATTGTTGAGGAAATAAAACAGGAACTGGAAAATGAATATGGACACAAACTTCTATTTAAATTTAATCCTAAAGAAAAATCCTTAACAGTCCGAAGAGAGGACAAAAGGCCTCTTTCTGATGAAGAACAGGAAAACCTACTTAAAAGGATATGGGATATCACATATAACAAATTAAATTCTGTGTTGTCCCCTTAGTTAATTAAATTAAGAAGACAACAAAATGGGGGTAAAAATGGTAATAAAAGGTGTTTTTGATAAAATAAATCTATACAATCAGAATAAAATCTCCCAGGAAAAAGAAACTCCTTTAAAGAACAAGGAAAAGGCCCCAGATTTAATAACCACATCTGATAAGGTTGAGTTGTCTGATCAGGGTAAACTCTTAAATAACTTGATTGAAACTGCCAAAAAGCAAGATGTTGTTAGACAGGAAAAGGTAAATGATCTTAAGGATAAAGTTTCATCCGGGGAGTATAAAATTGATACAAAACAGATTGCAAAAAAAGTTAGTGGAAAATGAAATAGATTTATACCTGTAAAAAAGGAGAGCCATCAAGGCTCTCCTTTTTTTTATGCTTGAACCAGTTATTTTATTACAATATTACCCACCTTAAAATCCCTATCCCCTTCAATCCTTGAGCATTCGCTAACATCTTCACCAATCAGACGAATTACCTTTAGTTTCCCAATGGTTTCGCCAGGGGACCAAGCAACAGGGACTCCTGTTGGAGCAAATATTGGCTCTCCATATTCAACTACTTTTAAAATCTCTCCTGGTTTTATCCCTGAGAGTTTTCCTGAATTCACATAATATTTATCTTTTTTTTATTGAAAATATACGTGCATACCACTCCATAATTGATTTCTTTTTCTGGGCGAATTTCAAGATACCATTTGAAATTTCTTTTAAGTATAGTTTAAATTCTTTTTCACTCTTAAACTCCTTATTTGTATCTATTATTTTATAGTTATAGTTCAAACCAGTATCCACCACTCTAATGGTAAGGAACATCTGGCTGGAAATTTTGAATAGACTTTTGCCCTGTCAACTAATATTAAAAACCTTATTCCTGGATATAGGGACAAATTAGATACTATACACTTTAGATCTTTTTTATCCAGACATCCAGTTGGAGACAGTAACTCTCTTAGCTGGGCATCTGAAAAAAAATAAAAATCCATATGAAGGGGATGAGAGATTCAAATCACTGGATAACTCATCTCTAAAATAGTTATTCTTATGAAACATAATTATCCCAATCTTTTCCAGAGGCTCACCACTTACTCTTTGCACCTGGGCCTTAATTGGTTGACCAGACATTGCCATGGGTTTTGACATAGGAGCATTTTTTTCCTTCAAGTTTTTTTTTCTAGTTTTGCAACCCGCTGTTCTATTGACTTACTTTCACTGAAAAATTTACTCAGGTCTATGGTATCCTTTGGAGTTGGCCTTTCCCTGAAATAGTCACCAGATATCAAAAAGTTGATCTACCACAATCCTTCGAACATCTGCATTTGAGATGGTACCATTGACCTTGGTTTCTGAAACAATATCTGGCTTTTTCCCATATATACCAGCACAGGAAAAAAATAAATAAAAACAAAATTCCAGCTAAAATAGCTCTGTAATAAAGATAAAATTTATTCATATCCGTCCCCCATTTTAAATTTTTTTATAAATTTAACACCTTTTTTTATAAATTTTCCATAAAAAAAAGTCCCCCAAAAAGGGGGACCTTAATTCTAAGGGACTGTGTATTTTTTTGATCAAATTTAAAATGTCCAGATAAGCTCAGCTGCAAACCTCATAGCAGTATCGTCGCTTTCAGGTCCTTTTTTTCCTCCAACGGCTGTCAAAGCACTGGTTACGTCTTTTATAGTGTCACCAGGGAAGAAAAAGGCTGCTTGACCTTTGATAAATGTGTGTTTTGAAAGTGCAAGTGTTAGCTCATTATCCCATTCTGTTCCAGCATAATCACTCTCTACCTTAGTGGTAGTTGCACCATCGGCAAAGCTGGTCACATAAATATCTTCATTCCACCAGATGGAATTTACATTTGTTCTATAGATAATGAATCTTTTTGGGGCAACGGTTAATCCAACGGATAGCATGGTCATACCTGGGTTGTCACCTCTACCTCCACCAAGTCCTGCAACATTTTGGAGACCTCCAGTAAAGATTGGAGTTCCATTACCGTAGAGTTCAGGGAGATATCCATAGAGGATAGAACCATATACCAGGTTGGTATCACCAATAATTGTATTCTCACCACCCCAATATTGAGAAAATCTCTGGGCATTATCTACACCCTCATATCCATTTAATTCATCGTCATTTGGGTCATCGTCACCAGAGGTATAGATAAATCCAATATGTGGTTTTACCGTAAATCCAACGAGGTCTTTTAAATTATAAGCAATGTCACCAGCAAATGCATATGCAGAAATATCATAGCTATCATATTTAAATCCTTTTACATCATCAGCAGTTCCAAACTGGTAAACACCTTCTAAAAATAGCTCCAGTCCTGCAAATTTTCCCGTGTAATACCCACCAATGTGATGAGATTGTACGTCTGGGGCATTACCCATACCACCAGGAAATAACTTCTTTCCTATTTTTTTCATTTACTGCATCAGAAAAATAGTCGTAAAAACTGCCAGTCTTAACACTTTCTATTTGATCATAGGCATAAAATACCTTTATTTTGTTTGCATCATCTATCTTATAAATCAAATAACCTGCATACAGGTCCCTATCATCATTGTTACCATCTTTTAAATCCCCTATACTGTTCTGGAAATTATTCTCACCTAATTTAAAATACCCCACAGAATATGTAATGGGTCCATAACCACCTGTGATCCAGAAACCAGGATTATCATCTCCATAAACCAATCCACCACCATCCATAACATCCAAATGCCAAATATCCCATCCAGCATGAAGCCTCAAACCAAATGGAAGAGCCATGGTGCCATGGAGTCTCTCTAAACCAAAATTGCTGTGTTCTTTGTCTTTACCACCCCTATTATCTACAGATTGAGTATCCAAAGGACTATCAAACTCAAGTGCTGCATAAAAACTCCATTTCCTATCCCTTGGCATGGCATTAAAATATAGGCGGTCTTCAGACCTTATATAACTATTGTCTATATTTCCACTTTCATTGAAATGGGCCTTGAAAAAAAGACTTTTTTTAAAGCACCACCAAGATATCCAGAAAGTCCTATATCTTTTAGACTATCTGCCATACCAAAGTCCCAATCGGTCTCAGACGTTGGGATCATCCTGATTTGTCCACCAAAGGACATCAAAATATCCTTTTGTGTGGAAATAGCAACTGATCCTGGACCTACCAATACCTCTTTTGTAATATCAGTTGCCTCATCTGCAGCAAAACCAAGAGATGCCACAAATACCAATATAAAAGATAAAACAATCAGTCTAAACCCTCTCTTCATACCTTTACCTCCTTTTGCTTGATGTTACACAGTCCCTTAAATTACCAGGCGATAAGTAAACAAAAAAACTTTCTAAAATATTAAACAAAGTTCCTTATTTGTGTCAACATATTCTTTAAAAAAAATAGTTAACACAAAATGTTATGCAAACTTTAAAATAAATCTGGAGATGTCCACTACGTCCAGTTTATACTTCAAAGCCAAAGACTTTCTTGCATCCTCTAACATAACTAAACAAATGGGACAGGATACAATAAGAGATTCAATACCCAAATTTACTGCTTCCAGAATTCTCTTTTTTTGCTGTTGTATATTCATTTTTTTTGCGTAAAAGAGGTGTAAAAATTTCCACCACCCCCTCCACAACAAAGAGAATCCATTTTATTTCCGGGAAGTTCTAAAAATTTAACAGGAAAGGAGGCTATAATTTGTCTAACAGTTGTAAAATCCTTTAAATATCTGCCCAGATAGCATGGATCGTGGTAAGATACCTTTCTCTCTTTGCTGTTATGTTTAATACCTTTAGTTAAACAGGATAGATTTTCTAAGACTATCTGGGTAAAATGATATGTTTTAAAGTTTATCTGAAAAAAACTTGGGATATAATTCTCTAAACGCATAAAAAGTATGAGGAGATATTAGTATTACTTTGCTTACGTTTGAACCATTGATATTTTTAAGTAATTCTCCTGCTATTTCTTTAAATAAATCTATCTCTCCCAGATTATATGCTTCCAGACCATCTGATATTTCGTTATTTTTCAATATACCAAAAGATATATTTAATTTCCTAAAAACCTCTATAGTGGATTTTGACATCTCATTTGCCATAGGATCAAAACAGCCTTCATCACCCACATATAAAAGATATTCATGTTTTTTTTAGGATCAAATTCTTCCACCTCATCATCAACCCATTTAAATCTCTTTCTATTTGGTATTCCAAATCCATTTTTAAATTTATACAAATTAGTTAAATAGTCCCTAACAGGAGCAGGAACTTTGCTCTCATCTATTAATCTTTCTTTTGCATATCTAAATACATCTAAAAGCATATCCCTAAAATCAGGAAATGCACAGTGAGTGACACAATTTGAGCAGGTTGCACATGAATATAAAATTTCCTGGAACCTTGTACTGGTCTTGAGTTCTCCACTTAACCACTCTCTAATTAACCACATCCTCCCACCAGGTGAAAATGTTTCAAATCTATAAGAAAAATAACTAGGACAATTAAAATCCGTATAATCAGATGGAAATTTGCAATACCCACACCTAAAACACCTGTGAATAATATCTATAATGTCCATAGATCACTCCTCTAAATTTCCTGGGCTCATTATCCCATTTGTATCCAATAATTTTTTTTATATTAAAAATTAGCTCTTTTGTGTTTTTATCCATTCTTCTAAGTATTTCCTTTTGCGCTGGTATTTCTGCCTTCCATGGGATTCCTCCAATATCAATTACTCTTTTATTAGTTTCATGCAGGGCCTTCTGAGCACTTTTCACATCTAAAGGATCTGCTCGGTTAAAGGCATAGGCATAAAAAAAACATCATTGAATGGGAATTTCCTATAATTCTAGATCCCAGGGAATAGGCAACATTATACTTTTTTTGCAATATCCAACCCCAATCTATAGGCCTTTGAAAAAAATATTACTGGGAATCATTGCTCCCACATATTCAAACCCCCTCCTTTTTTTTGCATCCGCAAATCTCACTAGATCCTTACCTGGAACATCCAGAAATCTTTTTTTTCATAAAAGGGAGTAATGGCAAAAAAACCTGTTACCTTTTTGTGAATTAGATCTTTTACCTGGCTGTATAAAAGGTCTCTTTTAAAAATTAACTCCTCTTTTGTCTTTGCCCCATATATAACATTGCAATGCAAAAATCCCCTTGCCCACTCTGGTTTTGGAGTCATCCAGGTAATAATATCTTCAGCAATGAGAATATCAGTTACCCTATAGAGTATCTCTTCCATAAGATCAGGATCCTCACATATCAGGACCCTGACATCTTGTAGGGGATGGGCTGGATATAGTTTTAATCCTACCTTTGTAATAATGCCTGTGGTTGCAAACCATCCCAAAAAAAAGACCAGATAAATCTGGCAGTGGTGCTTTTGCAAACCAGTAATCTGACACTGAGCAGCTTCCAGTTCTAATAATCTTCCCCTTGGGAAGAACTATCTCAAGACCAGTTACCATATCTGAGTGAAATCCACCTAAAAAAAGAGAGGTGTCCTGATCCATGGATTGCAATGTTTCCCCCAATGGTGGCTGCTGGTGGTGCATCTGGCATGGAATGTTTAAAATGTGGATAATTTTTTTTAAGATAGGCCTGCAACTTGCCCTGGGAGATACCTGCCTCAACTACCAAATATCTACTCTTTTCATTAACTTCCACAACTCTGTCCATCCTCTTCATATCAATAAGGATCCCGCCATTTATTGCACGGTGAAGTCCAGATAATGTAAGTCCCGCGCCCATACAATATACAGGGATTTTATTTTCATTTGCCAGATACAAAATTTTACTTATCTGCTCTGCATCTCCAGGTAATATTACAACATCAGGTTCACAGGGCTCCATTGTACCCCCATCCCTTGAATAAAAAAAATCTTTCCTCTCTATGTGTTGATACAAATTCTGATCCTATTATATCTTTTAATTTTTCTATTAAGTCTACATTCATCTTTTTACTCCTGAATTTTATATCTCTCCAAGTGAATGTCTTACTAAATCAGATACATGCAAAGGAAATAGACCATTGGCAAGTACCTCTTCTCCAAGGGTCATCATACACATTGGACAATTAAATACAGCAAACCGTGCCCCTGTTTTTTTTCATGTCCATTATATTCTCCCTTTGAATCTCATCTGCTTCCCTGTCCTTTTGTTGGATTCTTATAACACTACCACAACAAAGGGGAGTCTTTTTATCGTATCTTCTATCTACCCTTATTGCTCCAATTCTATGAAAAATCTCATCTAACAATTCATCCATTTCAGGACATAACCTATTAGAGCACGGCCTTTGATAGGCTATTTTCTCATTTAATGGCTTTATAGCATCTTTTAGTTTATCTAATTTTCTCAATATATACTCAAAAATATGAACAGGCTTAAAAGGGACATTAATTCCATAGGCTGGGGCAAGATGTGTAAAGGCACCGTAGCATTCATCATGGAAGCATATTATCTCATGAGTATTACTTTCTTTTACATAATATTCATAAATATTTTGGATCATCTTAGGCAGTCTCTCAAGTATAGACGACATATCTGCAAAGTGAAGCCACATTATATTGCAAAAAAATATCCCCTCCCCATATAATTGATGCATTCTCATATAACTTTCCTTTAATAGAATCTATAAGTTGAGGAAATAAACACATATCAATAATTGGAGGATTTAGAGATTCTTTTTTTTATCCTATTCTTAGGCCCCATCATCTTGAGCTGTTGTTTATGTATTGGCTCTGGTACATTTTTAACCCCTAATTTCTCCTGAAGCTCCACTATTTGATAAAAGGGATGGTTATTATTTGGACAATACTCCTCACACCCATAACATGTCTTGCAATCATCTAACACCTTTGAATATTCCCCTCTTAATATCTTATTTTTCTCTTCTCTTGCCTTATCAACATCTTTTAGCTCTTGATACCAACATCTTGTAAGACAATCTATAGTTTTGCACGAGTAACAAATTTGAGAATCATAATTTAGTGTATACATATAAATCTCCTTATATATCTATCCGTTAAAATTTATTTCATAGTAAAAGGGATATGCAGTGAAAAGTTCACTAATTTTACTCCTTAACTCATCTTTGCTCACATCTTTTTCAGGAACAACTTCCAACCTCACTTTGGTGCCATGAAGCTTATCTTCTCCAACATGCACAGAAAACCCCTTTGCCATGTCCTTAATTTTTTTTAAGCTCAGCTTCAAAGGTCCTCTTTATTGCATCCCATCTAAGTGCAGGTTTAAACACCTTTCCAACAGGGGTTAGGGGTATCTGATCAACAATTATTATCTCTTTTGGAATAGCCGCCCTCTCTCCTATATTACTTTTTGCAAATTTAAGTAACTCCTCTTCTGTTATCTTTGCTCCTTCTACTAATTCCACATAAGCTACTGGAACTTCACCTGCATATGCATCTGGTTTTCCAACAGCAGCAACATTTTTTTACTTCTTTAATCTTGAAAAGGGCCTCTTCTATGGTTGATGGATCAATGTTGTGACCACCTCTGATTATCAAATCCTTTTTCCTTCCAGTTAAAAACAGATAACCATCTTCATCTATTCTCCCAAGATCACCAGTATTAAACCATCCTTCCTTTGGCCAAATACCCCTATTATGTTCTTCTTCTACATATCCTTTGAATACACATTCTCCAGAAATGCAGACAACTCCAATCTCATTGGTCTTTGCCTCTCTAATAAATTGATTATCTTCATCTAAGATAAATACGCGCACGTCCTGATATGGAAGCCTTATACCCACTGAACCTATCTTTCTCTCTCCATCCTTTGGATTCACACATGATGCAACACCAACTTCAGTTAGACCATATCCCTCTAATATCTTCATCTTGGTCTTTTCTTCAAAACGTCTAAAGAGCTCAACACTCAATGGTGCAGCACCACATATTACATATCTTAAAGATGAAATATCACATTCCTCAGTTGGAACTTCAAGTAACATGGAAAGCACTGTAGGAACACAACTAAAGAATACTGGTTTATAAAATTCTACAATCTTATAAAAATTCTTAATTATACTTGGTTCCCTGTATCCACGAGGCGATAACATAACAACGTGTGCTCCAATTGAGAATGGTGAAAGACCAGTTACAATGGTTCCATTACAATGAAACAGGGGAAGACCTACCATCACTGTTTCTCCAGCATTTATGCCAGCTGCCCATCTAATGTCATATGATACAACAATCTCATTCCAGTGCGTTCTCTTTGCAAGCTTTGGCCTTCCTGTTGTGCCTCCAGTGTGATATATGGATGCAATGTCATCTGGATCTATATTTCTCTTAAAATCTAAACCATCTCCATTGTAATTTTCAATTACCTCTTCATATCCTATGATATTTTGAGATTTATTTGATGGTCCCATTACCCTTACAATGTATTTTAGAGAAGGTATCTCATCTTTGATTTTTTCTACCTTTTGCCATATATCTGCCCCAGGGAATTCTCCTAATGCTACCAATACCTTTGTCTTTGCAGCATTACATATATCTCTTATTACATGTGGCTCTAATAAAGGATTTATGGGGTTTGCAATTCCTACTGCTTCAGCACCATATAATATAAAATATGTTTGAGGTATATTGGGCAAAATATAGGTCACAACATCTGTATCCCTTATACCAAGATCATAAAATAGATTGGCTGTTTGCTCAATTTTCTTATAAGTTCTTTATAAGGTATAACCTGTGGCGTATTATAGGTATCTCCATTTAATATAAAACTTATTGCAGGTGCATCTGGATTTATTAAAGACCCCTTGTAGATCAATTCATATGTGCTTTTTTTTCTTTAATCCTCTCCTTTACTGGGACCTTTTCTATCTCTTCTATGTCCTTTACATTTCTGATTAAAAAAATTTTCACTCATATCCCCCTCCTTTTAAAAAATAAATTTTGATATAATCTCCTTCATTATCTCAGTGGTCCCACCCCCAATGGATAACACCCTGTTATCCCTATATAGCCTCTCAACCAAAGATTCCCTCATAAACCCATAGCCACCAAAGATTTGAACAGCGTCATATACCACCTTATCACTGACCATGCATGCAAAATTTTTAGCCATAGATATCTCTTTTATGCAATTTTCACCCATATCAATCTTTGCTGCAATCCTGTATGTGAATTCTTTGCTAACCTCAATCAAGGTTGCCATATCCACTAACTTATGTTCTATCACTTGAAAATCCTTAATCTTTTTCCCAAAGGCCTCCCTCTGCTTTGCATAAGAGAGGGCCTCTTCATAAGCGAGTTGTGCTGTCATATTGGCCATTATTGCAAGCTGTAGCCTTTCATTCTGGAAATTTTCCATGAGATAATAAAACCCAAAATTTTCTTCTCCAATGAGATTTTCAGCTGGGACCTTACAATTATCAAAAAAATATTTGAGCAGTATCTGATGCCCACCAACCCATTTTTTTTAAAGGAGAAGATGTCCTATAACCAGGAGATGTTGCTTCAATTATGAGTACGCTTATCCCCTTTGCCCCTTCACCTCCTGTTCTCACAGCACAGGTTATCTGATCAGCTCTACATCCGCTTGTTATAAAGGTCTTTGACCCATTTACAATGTAATAATCCCCTTTTTTTTCTGCAGTGGTTTCTATATTGGCAACATCTGATCCACCAGATGGTTCAGTAACAGCCAGTGCTGCAATCCTCTCCCCCCTTATCACTGGTTTTACAAATTTATCAATCTGCTCCTTTGTACCATGTTTAATAATAATTGGGATAGCAATATCTAAAGAGCCAAGTCCTGCAGAAAAACCTCCTGAGCTAGATCTCATGAGCTCCTCAGTTGCTGCAACTTTATAAAATATATCTCCAGAAGTTCCCCCTAATTCTTCAGGATATCCTATTCCTAATATCCCCAACTCCCCTGCTTTTTTTTGTATATCTCCTTTGGAAAACTACCTGCCTCTTCCCATTCGTTCACATAAGGCAAGACCTCCTTTTTCACAAATTCCCTAACGGTTTTTCTCACAAGCTCGTGGGATTTAGTAAAATAATCAGGAGCCTTATATTTGAGTCTATATTCCATATTTAGATTCTCCTAACCCAAATTAAGTAATTGTGATTACCTCAAGATAAATTTAAGATTCCTCTTTATATAAATCCTTATATATGTCTTTATATTTCTCCCTCAGTATATTTTTTTGAAGTTTACCTGTTGCTGTCTTAGGAAGATCCGTACTTATTATCACCTCTTTGGGAACCTCAAATGGAGATAATTCCTTTTTGCATAAATCTATTATCTCTTGCGGATCAATATCTTCCCCTGGCATAGGTTCTACAAATGCTGTTATAGCCTCTATCCATCTGGGATGTGGCAGTCCCACAACAGCAGCACCAACAACCTTAGGATGTGACAAGATCACCCGTTCTACTTTAATAGAAGGTACATTCTCTCCTCCTGTCTTTATCATATCCTTCTTTCTATCCACAAACACAAGCAATCCATCTTCATCAAAGTATCCTAAATCCCCTGAATGATGCCATCCATATTCCCAAGTCTTTTTGGTCTCTTCTTCATTTTTCAAATACCCATTCATTGTCCCAGGACCCCGCCAAACAATTTCACCAATCTCTCCAGGACCTAAGATGTTTCCAGATTCGTCCATTATTGCAGTATCCAATACCAGGCAGATTCACCCCAATAATTCCCCATTTTTTTTTAGCTGCCACTGATCCTTAAAACAATTGGTTGAAGGGAAACACTCAGTTTGACCAGTACCCAAAATAAATTCCACATGGGATCCAAAACGTTCCTTTGCCATTTTTAAGGTATTTCCATCCATTGGAGTCATGGCATAGATACATTTTTTTTAAGCTTGAAAGATCTACATCTTTACTTAAGGGATGATCAAGTAAGGTTTTATACATCATAGGCAGACAAAATATAAATTCTATCTTTTCCTTATCTATTGCTTTAAGCAATTTTTCAGGATCAAAAGAAGGGAATATAACACTCTTTCCTCCAATATGAAATAGTGATATAGTTAATGTCTGTTGTGCACAGTGGAAAAGGGGCATGATTGTAGTGGCAACATGGGGTTTAGTAATGTCCAGTTCAATTAGATTACTAAGAGACATCAAAAATACTGACAGATGAGATATCTGAACACCCTTTGGCCTTGATGTTGTTCCACTGGTATATAGTATCTCAAAATTATCCCTATCTTCTATTATAACATCTTCTATTTCATCTTCCTTTTCAACAATTAGGGGATCAAATATTAACACATTATCTAATACTTCATGTCCAACAATTGGTAGGGATACAAATTTCTCTATAAAATCTAGTTTGGGAATATGATCTTTTATGTGAGGATAGAGCCTATCATCAAATATTATCACTTTTACCTCAGAATGTGTTAAAACATACAAAAGGTCATTAGGATTTAATAAGGGATTTATGGGTACTGCTTCAAACCCACCTTTTCCACATCCATAAAGACATATTAAATATTCTGTTGAATTTGGTCCAATTAATCCAACCCTATCGCCTTTTTTTAACTCCAATTTCCCTCATTTTCCATACAAAATTATTTAAGCAACTATTTAGCTCTCTAAATGTAAGCCTGATCTCTTTGTCTTCTCTAACTTCAACCACTCCTTCTTTATTACCAGATAATTTGGCCCTTCTCCTAAATATATCCCCAACACACACCCTTTGCACCAAATTTTTATAAAGCTCAAAAGACATAATCTCCCCCTCCTTTTTAAAAAGTTTTAAGTTATTCCTTTAACTTTCTTCTAAGTATCTTTCCAACAGCACTTTTTGGAAGCTCATCTCTAAATTCAACTATCCTGGGCACCTTAAAATTTGCTAAGTTTTCCCTGCAAAAATTAATAATCTCCTCTTCTGTGACATTACCCTTATATTCAGGTTTCAATGCAATGTATGCCTTCACAGTCTCCCCCCTGTATTCATCAGGTACCCCTATAACTGCTGCCTCTTGAACTGCAGGATGCTTGTATAAGACATTTTCAACTTCAACTGGAGCAATATTATAACCAGATGCAATAATTAAATCTTTCAATCTATCCACAAAATATACAAAGTCATCTTCATCAATATAGCCCATATCACCTGTTTTAAACCAACCATCTGAAAGAAAATTACTTTTGGTTTCCTCTTCCTTATTATGATAACCTTTTGCAACTTGAAGCCCCTATAATATATCTCCCCTCTTTCACCCCTTTTTAATACCTCACCATTTTCACCAACTATCTTCGCTTCAGAAAAATAGGAATTCCTATTGAAGTTGAATTTTCTTTTCGCTCTGGTATAGATATAATTCCACCGCTATTTGTCTCAGTCATGCCCCATCCATTTGTTAAACTAAGTCCCGTATACTCAAACCACTTTTTTTTGAACTTCTTGAGGAACTGGTGCTCCGCATCCAACTGAACACGCAAGACTTTTTAATTTCTCTTTACTTAAGAGATCAGCCTAGACATGAGGGCAATGTAAAATGTTGGAGGTGCAAACACCACATTTACCTTATATTTTTCTATCACATTTATTACGTATTCAACATCAAATAAAGGAATTGGAACTATTGTTCCCCCTTGATACATAACTGGTAAAAAAATGCAAATAATATCCAGCAGTATGAAACATGGGCATAATTGACAAATTCACCTCATGATCCCCCCATACCCTAAATGCATGGGTATGAGTTAATGAGTTGTATACCATGTTAAAATGTGTACAAAGTACCCCCTTGGGTCTACCTGTGGTACCCGAAGTATATAATATTAATGCAACATCTTCTTTTGGATTAACCTCTTCTACTTCATATACTGGATCAGCTTTTTCAATTTCTGAGAAAAAAATCCATAGTTCCTTCAATTTTTGCTTTAGGTTGTTCCCAAAGAGATCTTAAATTTTGGGGGGGAACAAAGTCAGGTGCAGCAAAATCATGGATACTTGTGACAATTACGTGTTCTATTTTCCCTTGATCCATAAGAGGCTTTATTCTGGGATATAAAATATCTAAACAACATATTATCTTTGCGCCAGAATCTTCAACTTGATATTCTATTTCGTGGGTTTTATACATTATATTTATAGGAGTATGTATTGCACCTAATTTGGTTACACCATAAAATGCTACTATGTGTTGTAATGAATTAGGCAACATCGTGGCTACAACATCATTTTTTTTCACTCCCAATCTATTTAATAAACCTGCATACCTAGATGTAAGATCTTCTAAGTATTTGTAACTAATAGATTTCTCTAAAAAAAATAACTGAAGTATTATCTGGTTTTGATTTAACTGTTGATTTAAATAAATCATAAATAGAACATTCTGGTATTTGCGGTAGTTCTTCATGAACCCAAGATGGATGCATTATACAATAAGCATCATCTGGGGCGTATGTTAATGATTCTTCAATCCAATTATCTGGGTACCCTATTTTTTTGTATGTTTTATAAAATTCATCATCATAAAAATTTTTACCCATTTTATACCTAGATTCCATTACCATCTCTCCCCCCCCTTTAAATAAAGTTTAAATTGTTAACCCTGTGGCGGAATAACCAGTGCCTCTCCTACCCCTATGAGCTCACCTTTTTGATTTTTGAACTTTATATCCATTTTTACCCATTTTTTTATCATGAATCTTTTCTTTAACAGTTGCTATTGCAGTTATTGTATCCCCGAAATAGGTTGGCCTTAAAAATCTGGTTGATATCTCAAGGGCAATGGTTCCAAGGCCAGGGAGTTTTGTGCCTAAGACTGGGGCAATTAGACTCTGTGGAACTGCCCCATGGGCCACCCTTTTCCCAAACAGAGATTTCTTTGAATATTCCTCATTCACATGCATGGGATTAAAATCACCAGATATTCCAGCAAAGAGATATACATCTGTCTCAGTTATGGTCTTGGTAAAGGATGCACTCATGCCAATCTCAAGCTCGTCAAAAGTATATCCCATCTCAAAAGCAGAATAATCAACTGGCTCAAAATGGGAGATTGCAAGGATAGTATCTTTGGGCTCTTTTGAAAAAAACTGCCCTAACCCTAACATTAGATCTCATCTTGGATGCTGGTACCCCTTTTACTATATGGACCATAGGAGTTGTTGTTCCATCTAGTTTAATAAGTGCCAACACAAAGGGAGGTTTTAAGGGATAGTGGCCTTCACAGTGATTTACAACTGTGTATGTGATCACTGTTCCTTCATTGGATACATCCACCATATTGTCTTTTATGTCTAAAAAAACATCTGTCACACAAACTTCTAGGTGGAACATACACACTACCACACTTATCACACCTTGTTCCAAAGATCCTCTTATCATCCGTAACGCCTTAATAAACTTTGATCCCAATGTTCCAGCAAAATATTGATAGGGCAAAGCCAATTTACCATGAACTACAAAACTATACCTTTTCATATCTAACTCCTCTTTGTTTACAACACCTCAAAATACTTAATATCAGTTATTGCCCCTATCCTTACATCATTCCAAACAGGTCTGACCCTTGCTCCCTTTTTTTTAACTTCTCATGTGGTGTAGATGGATCTATCTCATGCCAGAAGGTGTCAGGATCCTCACATCCATCTAGGATAATATAAGCACTTATATATGGGGTTTTTCTTATTTCTCCTGTTAAAGGATCAGGGGCTGCATAATAGATAATATCAGCCACGGTTAATATACCCTCTGGCCCAACCTCTACCCACTCATCTGCTGCCACTCTACAAATTGCACACACCTCTCTAGGTGGACATTGTAACCTTCCACATTTTGGGCACTTGTTTGCCATAATCTTTTTTTTCTTTTAGCTTGTGCAAAAAAATATCCCATCACTTCACCTGTTGAAAACCTCTGGGGTATAGATAATATCTGTTTTAGACGAATTAGCTCTTCCACTTCCTCCTTTTTATCCAGGGTAAATTTCTTAAAAAAACTTTGCAGATTTTTGAGCAATAGACACATCACCATCTATTTTTAACCTTCCAGATGAAAGCAAATTAAGTGCATCTAATCTCCCAAGGGTAAATCCAATAAAATCTTCATCCTTCATGGATATAACAACATCAGGCTCTACCATACCCTCTTCTACCTTTACATCTCCCATATCAATTATAACTGTCCATTTTCCCCCTTGATCTCCTGTTATATCATACCCAATAGTACACTTCTCATCTTTAATAATATGACGATTTGCCCTCTCAATAAAACTATATATGATATCCTTTACTGTTACCTTTTCCATAGATTTCATCCCCTTGTTATCTTTTGGGTTTTTCAGCAGATAATATTCCCAAAACAGTCCAAAAAGTGCCTCCAAATCCAGATGCAAGAGCCCTATCTACGTCCTTTTTAATTTGGTGATCTCCAGCCTTTCCCATTATCTGCAAGGCAGCCTCAGCAAACCTCACCATTGCAGTGGCACCTATTGGATTTGAAGCTATGACCCCTCCAGATGGATTAACAGGAAATTTTCCGTCCATATATATCTCTCTTTCCTCAACTAATCTTAAATGCTCATCACCATCAAATAGGAGAAACTCTCTAAGCCAATCAACACCCCACCAGCTTGATGGATCATACATCTCAAATACATCAAAATAAGACATTGGGTCCTTTATGTTATTCCTCTTAAATAGCACCTCAGCCGCATGCCTATGGGTCATTTTTTTGCTTTTTTTAGACCAAACAAAGTACCCATGTGCTCTTCCCTGTGCACTGTGACATGGTCCACTAGCCATGCTGGTCTATCACAAATCTCCTTTGCCTTGTCCTCTGATGCCATAATAACCACACATGCCCCATCGCTCTGTGAACACATATGGATCATCCTGAGCTCCCCAACTAGTTGTGGAGAGTTGTTCATGAGATCTTCAGCCATATCAAAGTTAAGTCCAAGCCTTCTATGTGCCTTTTCATTTTTCATTGCATGCATGTCCATAATAATCCTGTAGTCTATTGATGCCCGCTTTGCCCTTTGTTCTCCGAATTCTTCCATCATCTGTGTTGCTGTGATTCCAACTAGTGCACCACTTTGAAGCTTTCTTCCCCAAAGTGGATCTGCCATATTTGTTATGCCACCGGTTGTGTGTCCTTCCTGGAGTTTTTCAAATCCAATTGCCATGACCACATCGTGCATGCCAGAAGCAACTAGTGCATCTGCAGCACAAACCAAAGTGGCTCCAGTAGTGCCCCCTGTTGTGAGTCTTAAACATTCCTTGCCCATTACCCCTGTACCAATTGTGTGCCAGAGATCTGGCTGATGAACCATCTCAAAAAGCTCCATGTTTCCATGAAGTACACAATCTATATCATCCATTGTAAGGTCAGTTTGGTTTAATGCCTCCACTATTGCCTCTGTGATCATCTCTGGTTGATTTACATCTTCCTGTGGGATGAATATTTTGTCTGTCCAACACCAACTATTGCTACTTCCCTCTCTCTTTTCCTCATGTCCCCCTCCTTCAATTATCCCTAGATAAAACTAATATTGAATGAAACTGACCAGCTGGTCCCATTGAGCTGTGCACCAATGCCCTTTTTGGATCCTTTACCTGATTTTCAGATATGTTTTCTAGCTGTTTTACTGCCTCAATGGTGCGAAATAGGCCACCTAGTATTAGGGGAGATCCTATTAACATCCCACCTGATGGATTTATGTTTTTCTCATCAATACCTCCATTTTTTTACAAATGAGCTAATATCTTCTAAATTGCACAGCCCAAGACCACTTGCCCAAAGGGGCAGCTGATAGGCATATTGATCTGACAACTCAAAAAGGTCTATTTCGTGAGTTGATTTTAAATTTGCTCGAAAAAGTACCCTATCTAAAGCATCTCTTAAAGTTGTCAAATCTAGTAGGTCACCATTTTGGGGGAAATATGAGTTCATGGAACACCCAACTCCATCTATCCAAACAGGATTTTTTGTTATTTCCTTTGCCCTTTTTTTAGATGCCAAAATAAAACCAACTGCAGCATCAGAAACAGGATATGCATGGAGTTTTCTAATTGGCTTACACAAATATTCAGAGGCAATTACCTCCTCTTTTGTTACCTTAGTCACTTCAGGATAAAAGATATTTTTAGCCCCCCTATCCTTTGCCCTGACAACTATTTCTGCCAGCTCTTCATCACCAATATTTACCTTATCCCTTAACATCTGTGCCTGCATACCTGCAGCAATTAAGAAATCCATACCAACAGGCCTCTCATAAAATGGATCAAAGGCCATGTGTGTCACCATGTTTCTCGACTTTGCTTGGGACTCCTTACAATGCCCCACCACCATGACCACATCAGCAATCCCTGAGTTTATAACACTACATGCATAATAGAGGGCCTGAAGCCCTTCTTGAGACACCTTTTCCTCACACCTAAAATGGCGCCCAGTACATCAGTCATTGCATTATCAGATATGGTCCTTGCATCAAACACATCATCTGATACACTTATTATTATTTCAATCCCATTGTCAGAAAAATCTAAAGAAGTCTCATCAAGGAGCTTCTCTACCACCTCCCACGCCATTTCCTGAAATCGCTGATCCCACTTATTTGACTCCACAGTGGTCTGGGCAAATGCACAAATACCAACCCTTTTCATCTACATCCCCCTATTTTTTTTACAAAAAAACAATTCCAAAAATCCCCAGCCTTAATCTTTTTGATTATAACATCCTTATCCAAAGGCGCATCCATCTCAATCCATGCCCTGCCACACATTCTTATATTATGGGCATCATCTGTTGCCACCTTAGGATATGGAATATCAGGAATATCTATTTCTTTGGTATAAAATCCCCTGGAAGTTACCTCTATTGCGTCAATGTTAATTATCTTTTTAACAAGCTCAATTTTTTTCCAATACCCCCTTTAAATCAAAAGCTATGTCCATTGGATGGTTGAAAATTCTCAATACTTCCTTGTCACCATATATTTCATTTACATGGACATAACCATTTACAAATATGGTCTTTTCAATGCCTTTAAATACCAAAATTTCTGGTTTTACTTCATCAAGGACCTTATAACAGCCATTTTTCATAATAAAATCGTGATCAGTAAATGCAATAAAATCAAAACCCTTTGATGCATATATATCTATTGCCTCAAATAAATCCATCTCTCCATCAGAACACAGTGTATGAACATGAAGTGCTCCCCTAATTATCATTAAAGTCTCCAATAGTGAGATTTTTTATACCACCATAAATAAAGTCTATTACGTCTTCTCCAATTAACTCCATATTTTTTCCATTATTGATTATAAAGTGGTAAGATATTTTTTTCAAAGAGACCCATCACTATAGTTGCTATCACTTCAACAGACATATCTGATTTGTATTCAATATCATATCTTTGTTTAATTTTATCCAGTGCCTTCATTAAATCTTTTATGAGTTTATTAAATAACTCTTGTCTCTTTTTTTCAATATCAGGGGTTTGTCCTACAGATTCCCTCATTAATATTAAAATAGTGTCAGGATGTTTTTTACATAGGTCATAAAAGAACACCCGTCCTGCATTCAAAAATCCTTCAATGGTGCCTTCCTTTTTTTTTAAATTCCTCTCCTAAAGCACGCCTGAGTATCTTACCACTCTCATCTATTAACTTTATCATTATATCTTCTTTATTTTTAAAATAAAAATATACTGTGCCAACAGACACTTCTGCCTTATTGGCAATGTCTTCTATAGTTGTTTTATTATAACCTTTTTCACAAAAAAAACTTCATTGCTGCAGATAATATTGTCTCATATCTATGCCTCTTTTCCCTAAGTCTTCTTTTCTCTGCTGGTGAGAGGTCTTTCATTTCAATATCTAACTCACTATCTAGCATAACATCTCCTTTTTGAGTAGGAATTAAAAACGCTTATATCCAAGAAGTAGGTCTCCAAGATCTACCCTTGAAACCTCTGTTGATTTACCAAGGACCTGCAAGAACTTTGATAACACATATGCCTTGGGGGCGTAGCTTTCATTGAAAAATCCATGAATTGATAGGATTGAAATTGCTCCACTTGATATTTTTTCAAGTGATTCTAAGCAAAAAAACCTTTGCAACTAGTGCTGTTTCTATTGCTTCTTTATCTATTTTTTTTGATTGAATTAGTCTTTGATGAGATGAGGTAAGAGGCATCTAATAGGGTCTTCATCTCAGCAAGCTTAAAGCCCACCTCTTGATAGTGAATAACTGGTTTGTTGTTATTCTTGTGTGTCTTTGCAAAACATACAGCTTCATTGAATGCAGCATTCATAAGTCCCATGGCACCAGATATTGCAATTTTATTTAACTCATAAAAAAAATATATCCAGAAATCCATCTTTATTGTTATATAAAAAAACATGTTCTTTTGGAACTTTTATATTTTTTAATTTTATATTAAAAAAAATTTATCCCTTCAACAAACTCATTATTGATCATCTCATAGTCTAGATCATCTTTTTTTTATCAAACACAAACAAGGTGTATTCTCTTTTTTTTGCCAAAACAAATACTGATTCACATAAATCTAGAAATGGAACATATCTTTTTTTCTCCATTTATTAAAAATTCTCCATTAGATTCAGTTAGTTCTGTATTTATATTTTCTAAATGAAAATTATTATTTTTTTTCAATATAACCAATTGTATTTAATAATGGAATATTGTATGATTTTAAGTCTTTTTTTAAAATTATTTAAAAATCTTATACCAATTTCAAAAATAAAATACAAAGGAAATTTTTTTTTCAGATAATTTAGACCTAACTGCATTTAAGGTTGGTCCTTCACAACTAAAATATCCTGCTTTTGAAAACTCATTTATTAAGTCTTTTAAAATATCTTTATTTAGTGATGGTGCGCCCTCTAAATTTAAAGAATCAATTTTTGCACATATATTTTTTTATTTGAATTTTTTTCCTGTTCGTTAAAATCAAAATACATCTCCCCCTCCATCTTTTACATGGTTGCAATGATCTTGGATATTATCATCTTCTGTATATCAGAGGTACCACCTCCTATTGGTGCCAATCTTCCATCTCTAAATACCCTTTCAATATCAAACTCATGGGTATATCCATTGCCACCATGGAGCACCATGGCATCATTTGTGGTCCAAGGCTATAATCTCCCACATATAGCTTTGCCACTGCAGCCTCAAGATGGTTTAAAGGACGGCCCTGGTCCTTGCACCATGCTATCCTATAGGCTAGTAGCCTTGCTGTTTCATAAAATATCTTAATATCTGCAATCTTGTGCTTTATTGCCTGAAATTTACCTATGGGCCTGCCAAATTGGATCCTTTTTTTTTGCATAATCTATGCACCTATCTAAGATATATTTTGTTGCACCTATAAATGGGGCAAGCAGGGCACTTCTATCCCACTCAACAGTCTCAAGTGACATAAAAAATCCATTTCCTTCCTTGCCAAGCAAATTTTCTTCAGGGATCTCACAGTTGTTAAATATGAGCTCAGAGGTCTGAGATGTCCTAACCCCCATTTTTTCAATGGGAGGTCCAGCAGCAAAACCAGGGGTCCCTTTTTCCACTATAAAGGCAGAAATCCCCTCATGCCTTTTTTTCAGGATCAGTTTTGGCATATACAACTGCAACATCTGCAATTGGTCCATTGGTAATCCACATCTTATTTCCGTTTAAAATATATTTATCTCCCTTTTTTTATTGCTGTTGTGGTCATTGATGCAACATCAGACCCTGCATTGGGCTCAGAGAGCCCCATACAACCAATTAACTCGCCAGTGATCAATTTTGGGAGATATTTTTCAATCTGTTTCCTTGTACCATGCCTAAATATTGTGTCAGCACACAAAAAGGTATGTGCTCCATAGGACAGGGTCAGACCACCATCAACTCCAGCTTCCCCTAGTGCCTCAGCAGCAACCACAGTGGTCACCACATCTGCACCACCCCCACCTAGCTCCTCTGGAAAATGAAGCCCTAAGATCCCAAACTCCCCTAATTTTCTAAAGGATTCAAAATCAAACTCCTCTTTTTTTTCAAACTCCCTAACCCTTGGCACAATCTCCTTTTTTTGCAAAATTAATAACTTCCCTTTTAAACATCCTCTGCTCTTTTGTTAGGCTAAAATCCATGCCCCCTCCTTTTTTTTCAGCGATATTTTTATTGAACTCTATTCTACTATTGAATTATATTCAATAAAACAAAAAAATAAAAATTTTTGTCAATTAAATTTTTTTTGGCCTTGTATTTGCTCGCTACTCTCCTGGATTTAAAATTCTTTGTTTCGTTTTTTTACAAAAGATTAAAATTATTGATATTTAATAGCTAATCAATTTCACTGTTAATTTTTAATGTTAACATATTAACATTAACTCAAAAAAAATATAACCTCTTAGAGGTTAAGGAGGTGGCTATGGGAAGGTGTATAAATCATCCAGACAGGGAGACCAATTATTTGTGTATGAAGCACAATGTGTATTTGTGTGATGAATGTCTTACGTGCCAGGATCCTGAGCTCTATTGTAAATTTAGGTCCTCGTGTCCCATCTGGTTTATTTACAAAGAAAGAAAAAAAAGAGAAAGGGAACAAAAAGAGGAGGAAGGATCAAAAAAAAGTTAAAGTGGTATTTTTACCTGATAAAAAAAGAAGTATCTGTTGATGCAGGGATGAACCTTTTAGACGCAGCAAGGGAGGCGGGAATAAGGTTAAATGCCTCCTGTAATGGGGCAGGCGCATGTGGAAAGTGCAAATTAATTATAAAAAAAAGGCAAGGTAGAGACAAATCCAACGGTTCTGCTCACAGAAAAAGAAAAACAAATGGGTTATGTGCTTGCTTGTCAGACAACAGTTGTTGAAGACATGGAAGTTGAGATTCCACCTGAAACATTAGAGAGGCAAATGGTTTGCGCAGGTCAGGGCAAAGAGGCCACTGAAAAACTAAAAGGCCTTGTTGACGCAATAGAGCCAATCCACCATGAAGTGGAACTCCGCTTAGATCCCCCCACTTTGGAGGACACAGTAAGTGACTTAGACAGGTTATTTAGAGGTCTTAAAAAAATTAGGATACGATACAAGTAGAATGAATGAAAGTTTAAAGGTGATTCAAGATTTGGCAAACGTAATGAGGGCTGAAAATTTCCACATTACAACATCCATAATTAGCAGGGACTGTTCAAATGAAATAGTTGCTGTAAGGCCAGGACATGTGGAGGAGAGACATCTGGGAATTGCAGTTGATCTGGGCACAACCACAATAGTTGTATATCTAGTGGATATGTCAAATGGAGAAATCCTTGGAGCATTGGGAGATCACAATAAACAGGCAGCATGTGGTGATGATGTAATAAACAGAATTGTGTGCGCTGAAAAAGACGGTGTAAAAAAAGCTCAGCAAGATGGCAAAATCAACCATCAACGGACTTATAAATGAAATCTTAAATACCACTGGTGCAGATCCCAGGGAGATAAAAAATGTGGTGGTATCAGGAAACACCACCATGACCCATCTTTTTTTTAGGAATTGAGCCAAGATATATCAGGAGAAAACCATATATACCCACTGCCAGCCAATATCCAATATTTAAGGCAATGGAACTTGGCCTTAGGACCAACCCCTTTGCAGCAGTCTATGTGATGCCTGGTCCTGCCAGTTATGTTGGAGGAGATATTGTATCTGGCGTACTCTATTGCAATATCCACAAAGAGGACAAACTCACCTTATTTGTTGATGTTGGGACAAATGGAGAAATTGTACTGGGAAATAAAGATTGGTTACTCACAGCCTCCTGTTCAGCAGGTCCTGCCTTTGAAGGTGGAGGTATTAGATTTGGTATGAGGGCAGAGATTGGAGCAATTGAAAAGGTAAAAATAAATTCTGATACACTGGAGCCTGAACTAAAGGTAGTTGGAGATGTAAAACCAAGGGGTATATGTGGATCTGGTATGATAGACCTAATGGCTGAGATGTTAAAAAAATAAAATAATTCAGCAAAATGGAAAATTTAACTTAGATACTACCCATCCAAGAATAAAAGAAGAAAAAGGGGAAAAACAATATATCCTGCATTTGCCAATAAAGAGACGGAGCTTGAGCAAGACATCGTGTTTACAGAATCTGATATAAGCAATCTAATCAGAAGCAAGGGTGCCATATACGCAGGATTCAGGGTGTTATTAAAACAGGCAGGACTCACCTTTAACGATTTAGACCAGCTATTAATTGCAGGCGGTTTTGGAGAACATTTAGATATAGACAGGGCAATTACCATTGGACTTCTACCTGATATTGATAGGTCAAAATTTAAATACGTTGGAAATAGTTCAATTGCAGGGGCGTATATGTGTCTGTTATCAAAAGATGCCCGAAAACAGGCAAAAGATATCTGTAATTCAATGACCTATATTGACTTTAGCGACAACAATGAATTTATGGAGGAATTCACCTCAGCCCTATTTTTACCCCATACTGAGATGAAAGACTTCCCAAGTGTGAAATTATAATTTCCCTCCCTACATTCTAATATGCCCAGGTCTTCTTTGGTTTGAGTTCAAGACCTGGGCACAAATCCCATTTTCCCATATATTGTCTCATTTACAATAATGAGACACATTTGCTACTTTCAATAATTAATTGAAAATAAAAATTTTTTTTAATAAATGTCTCATTTAAATGTATCATAATAATCGCCGCTACAAGCATATGCTTCAAAATTATCCAAAAATATTTTAATTCTCCATGAAAAATTTATGACATCAGGCGATTTTTCCCGGTTTATTGTACAAAGGCATTAGATGGCATGTTAGTTGCTTTTGTAATATAAAATTAATTTAACCCCATATGATCGGAAAATATTTTATGAAAGAAAAAGATTCAGATTATCAGTTCATCTTGGAATATTTAAATAAAGTGGAGATGTTAGTTAATGAGATGCTGGAGTTATCCAACAAGGGAATTAAGGAATTTAATCAAAATGACTTTTTGGTTCTTTGTGGGGTTATTAGAGATTGTGCCTTTAAGATAAAAAATAACTTAAATAAAACAAGGAATGTTGGAGGTTAATAATGGCCAGAGAAATCCATATAGATAAGGATGAATGCCTTGGATGTGAAAGTTGTGTTGAAATCTGTCCAGAAATCTTTGGATTTAATGAGGCAGAACAAAAGGCATATGTAAAACAGGTGGAAGGGTGTGATGATGATGTAATCCAGGAAGCTGTTGACAGCTGTCCTGCAGGTTGTATTAGTTTTAACGCTGAATGATATTTATAAGGGGAGAAAACAAAATGAAATGTCCAGGTCAGGATACTCAATTTTGGGATAAGTCAGCGGTGTTTGAGGTAAAATGTCCCAATTGTGGTGAAGATGTGGAGTTTTTTAAAGACGATACCATGAGAAAATGTCCCCACTGTGGACACAAATTCTTAAATCCCAAAATGGATTTTGGATGCGCTGCATATTGCCAGTATGCTGAGCAGTGTCTTGGAAATCTTCCACCAGAACTTCTGGCACAGCGAAAGAATATGTTAAAGGACAGAGTTGCAATTGAGATGAAACGTAAATTTGGACAAGATTTCAAGAGAATTGGACATGCTATAAAAGTTGCCAGATATGCTGAACAAATTGCACGGGAAGAAGGAGCGGACATGGGGGTTGTTTTAATTGCTGCATATCTCCACGATATAGGTATTATTGAAGCCGAAAAAAAATATAACTCTTCAGCTGCCATATATCAGGAAGAATTAGGGCCTGGTATTGCTGAGGAAATTTTAAAGAGATTAGGGCAGATGATGCACTTATATCCGAGGTTTGTGATATAATAGCACACCATCATCATCCAAGGGAAGACGATACAATAAATTTTAAGTGTGTATATGATGCTGATACTATCGTGAATTTAGAAGAAAAGATAAAAAAACAGGAAATAAGTCCAGAAAAAAATAAAAGAAATTATAGATAAAAGATTTTTAACTGAAACTGGAAAAAAAACTGGCAAAAAAAGGTATTATTAGACTAAGGAGTAATCTATGAAAGTACTTAGAAAGATCATAGAAGTTGATGAAGAAAAGTGTGATGGTTGTGGGCAATGTGTGCCTGCATGTGAAGAAGGGGCTATACAGATAATAGATGGCAAGGCAAAACTTGTTGCTGAAAAATATTGTGATGGACTTGGCGCCTGCCTTGGTGAATGCCCCAACGATGCAATAAGGCTAATAGAGCGGGAAGCAGAGGATTTTGACGAAGAGGCTGTGGAAGAATATTTGAGTTCAAAAAAATAAGGACAAGCAGGATGAAAAATTGGCGTGTGGATGCCCATCTAATCAGGTGCAAATTTTATCCAAGGGTGATAAGCAACAAAATAGAGGAGAAAAGGTAAAATCTGCCCTTTCCCACTGGCCAGTCCAGATAAAGTTAGTTCCCCCACATGCACCTTTCTTACAAAATGCAGACCTCCTGGTTGTGGCTGACTGTGTAGCTGTGGCCTACCCAAATCTCCACGCAGATATGCTACCAGGAAGGGTCATCATGATAGGATGCCCTAAATTCGATGATAGAGATGAATATGTGGAAAAATTTACTCAGATTTTCTCTAATAACAACATAAATTCAGTTGAAGTGCTCATTATGACTGTACCATGTTGTTCTGCCCTGCCATCAATTGTAAAAAAAGGGGATAGAAAAGAGCGGAAAAAGTATAACAATTAAACAGACAGTAATAAATCCAGAAGGTAATATTGTTGATACTCTAATCAAATAATAAACAAACTAAAAAAAACAAAAAAAGGAGTGTACTATGTTTTGTAACCAATGTCAGGAAACCGCAAAAAAACCAGGGATGTACCAAGGTTGGTGTATGTGGAAAAAAAAGAAGACCTTGCCAACCTACAGGACCTACTCATCTATCTTGTAGAAGGCATATCCATTTATGCCAATAAACTTAAAGAAATAGAGGAGGTGGACAGTAGTGTAGGGAGATTTGTTTGTGAAGCAATGTTTAGCACTATTACTAATGTGGGCTGGGATAATGCAAAATTTGAAGAATGGATAAACAGGGCCCTTAAAGTAAGAGAAGATGTAAAGGAAAGATTTCTTGCTGCATACAAGAACAAATATGGAAAGGAATTCAGTGAGCCTTTAGACGATGCAGCAACATGGACAAGCTCAAATCCAAAGGACTTTTATGAAAAGGCCAAAGAAGCAGGCTGGCTGAGATTTGAAAATGAAGATCTCAGGTCTTTAAAACAGACCATATGCTTTGGAGTCAAGGGAATTTGTGCCTATGCTGACCATGCTGCACTTTTGGGATTTGAAGACAAAGACATATATAACTTTATTTTTGAGGCAATGGCAGCAATGACAGAAGATTTGTCTGCAGATGAGCTCTTAAATCTGGTTTTAAAGACAGGAGAATATGGTGTTAAGGTCATGGCATTACTTGATGAGGCAAACACATCAACTTATGGTCATCCTGAAATTAGTGAGGTATACCTAGGTGTTAGAAACAATCCAGGAATCTTAATTAGCGGCCACGACTTAAAGGACTTAGAAGAGCTCCTAGAACAAACAAAGGGGACAGGCATTGATGTATATACCCACGGAGAGATGCTCCCTGCCCATTATTATCCTGCATTTAAAAAAATACGACCACTTTGTTGGGAACTATGGAAGCTCATGGTGGCACCAGAATAAGGAATTTGAATCCTTTAATGGACCTATTATCTTAACAACAAATTGCCTCATACCTGTTAGGGGAAACTATCTGGACAGATTGTTCACAACAGGGGTTGTTAATTATCCAGGAGCAACCCACATTGATGACAGACCAAAGGGCGGGACCAAGGACTTTTCAAAGGTAATTGAAAGGGCAAAATCCTGTCCACCACCAACCCCACTAGAAGACAAGAAAATAGTTGGTGGATTTGCCAGAAATCAGGTCCTGGCACTTGCTGACAAAGTAGTTGATGCTGTAAAATCAGGTGCTATTAAGAGATTTATTGTTATGGCTGGATGTGATGGAAGGCAGAAAAAGAGGGAATATTTCACAGAAGTTGCCAAAAATCTGCCAAAAGACACTGTTATCTTAACAGCTGGATGCGCCAAATATAGATATATCAAGCTGGATCTCGGGGATATTGGTGGGATTCCCAGGATACTTGATGCGGGGCAGTGTAATGACAGCTATTCTCTGGCAGTAATTGCCCTTAAACTAAAGGAAGTTTTTGGTGTTGATGATATAAATGACCTGCCAATATCCTTTGATATTGGATGGTATGAACAAAAGGCTATAACCGTATTTCTGGCACTACTCTATCTGGGATTTAAGGGAATGAGGGTTGGCCCAACCCTACCAGATTTGTCACCAAATGTTGCAAAAATCCTAGTTGAAAAATTTGACCTAAAACCCATTGGAGATGTGAAAGAAGATATAGAAGCAATGATGCAGGGTAAATAATAGGCCAAGTTAAATTCCATGGGCCCGGACAATTTTTATCCGGGCCTTTTTCAAATTCTCATCTATTAATCTCCTACTTTTTCCCTGTTTGAATTCCTAACCCAGGTTTGTCAAAACTTGGATTAATATTTTAATATACCCAAAAATTAAAAACTCCTTTATGTTATGGTTTTTAATTCAAATTTCTGCATTAACCCGAGTTTATCATCTTGATACTCGGGTTAGATTGGCTTCCAATAATTGAGATTGACAAAATAAAAAAATAATAGGCAATAAGGTTAACGTTACACATTATTAAAAACTTTAAGGAGGTATGGTTATGAGAAAATTTTTGTTAATGGCTTTGATTTGTTTTGGTTTTTTAGGTTTTGTATTGTCGCCTGTTTTTGGAGGAGGGTCTTTTACCCCCAATGGAAACCAGAGGAAGGGTAAGTATCTCTACAGGAAGTACTGCAGAAAATGTCACGATGGATCTTCAGCAAAAACATTGTCACCAAGCTCAAAAACAATGGCTGAATGGGAAGAGGTGTTTGCCCATTATGAAAACCTAAAATGCAAGGATGAGTGGAATAAGTTAAAACACAAAGATCTAAATGACATATTCAGTTACTTACATGAACATGCCTATGATTCCCCACAACCAGCAACCTGTGGCTAATGGAGGTAGTAAATGGTAAAAAAAACATTTATATTGTTATCTATTTTCCTCTTATTTTTCACCTATGCCCATGCAGGGGCAAATACACAGGACCTTATAAAGCAGACTGAGGAGCTAAAATCCCAGTTAAATGAGCTCCAAAAACAGATGATGCTCCTTCAACAAAAACTAATGGAGACCCAGCAAAAATTAGAACAAAATGAAAAACAGCAAAAAAATGGCCAATAAAAAGGTAGATAGTTTAGCTAGCAGGGTCTCCAAGGCAATTAAACATGCAGCTTCTGACAAAGTAAGACTCAGTGTAGAGCTTGAGCCCAAATTCTGGTCAATACACATGGATGATGTGTATGCAGCCCCAAGCTCCTTAACAAGTCTGTTCTTTAAAGATTATAATCCCGCTAACCCCTTTGCAGGTGGTTTAAATGGCGCCACGCTTCCCCAGATCCAGCAGATGTTTCAGGGTATGAAACAGGCAGGTATGGTACCCAAGGCAGACAAAATAGATGTTGACAATGACATTGTTAGGACCCTCAGGTTCAGACTTAGAATGGACTCTGAAGTTAACAAACACTTGAGATTTGCTGGAAGAATGGCAGTTTACAAAGTGTGGGGAGATAGTGTTGGTATAAATGTAAATAGTGCTGGAATGCACGATATTACTTTAGACGGGACTGAGTCATCAAATCCACATGGAGATGATGTAAAACTGGAGAGGGCCTATTTTGTATATCACAATGAATTCCATAAAATAAAATGGCACTTTTCCCTTGGCAGGAGACCATCTACAGAAGGTCCTCCATTTGAATACAAAGAAAACCTCCCTGATGTAGGAGGATCACCCCTTGCAACTATTATCAACTGGGAGTTTGATGGGGCATCTTTGGGATTTAACTTTGAAGACCTCACTGGAATACCTGGTCTTGCCTTTAAACTCTGTTATGGTTCTGGTTTTGAAAGTCAATATGGAACAACAAGTGCCTTTGTGAGTCAGCCTGATTTAGATGATGTAGATCTCTTTGGCTTCATTGCCACATTGTACAACGGTTGGGTTGATCCACTGAACATGGACTTAAAAGTAATGGTGAACTATGCATATGCACCGGAGATTTCAGATGGGTTTACTGGTCTAACTGTAATGCCTTTTATTGTTTCTAAAGATTCACAGGGCAAGTACCATTTTGAGCAAAACACAGGCCTTTTTGTGGACAGGGTTGAACCACAAACTGACATTGGAAAATGGCAGGCTTCCACCTTGCTTGTTCAAACCAATATGTTAGACGGGGCCTTAGACCTGTTCTTGTCTGGATCCTGGAGTCATACCGAGGCAAAAAGGGTATCTAAAATACCACTATATGAAATGCTTGGATACAGCTTGCTCTCGTCCAATGGAAAGTTAGAAGATAGAGATGGATGGGCATTTTATGGTGGTGTTAGGTACAACTTAGATGACTATGGCCTAAAACTGGGCTTTGAATACAACTATGGATCAAAATATTGGTTCCCATTTACTGGTGCTGAGGACAACCTGGTTGCATCCAAGATTGCTACCAGGGGACATGTATGGGAGCCTTATTTTATAAAATCCTTGGTAAACAATAACTTCTATATCAAAGCAGGTGCCCAATTCTATAAATATGAGTATTCAGGAAGTGGAAATCCTTTAGGTGAACCAGTTGACATAGACAAGATCACAGGTATGGACGCCCTGTTTCCAGTCATAAAATATATGCAACAATATTACCTATCTGTTGTGTACAAATTCTAAAAATAAAAGGCGACCTCAAAGGTCGCCTTTTTTTAAAACTAACTTCACTTTTAAGGAGAACTAACAAATGGCTGAAAATGGATTTCTTAGTTTTGCTGCCCAAGAGATAAAACAGGGATACTCCTTTATTTTTGGCAAAAAAATGGCCTGCGTGGCTCTCTGGAATCCTGCTGGCATTTCTCGCATTATGATCTTTTTGTGGTGGCATACATGGGGTATTGCTGGTGGATACAGAAACTGGGGTGACTGGCTTTATTATCTAATTGGCCTGTATGATAAAGCACCACAAAAATCTCCTTTGGAAAATGGCATGAGTGTATCTAACATTGGTCTTGTTTTAGGTGCCCTGGCGTCTGCCCTATTTAGCAAACAGTTTAAAATAAATCCTGCACCTAAATGGGAGTATTTAAAGGGCATAGTTGGCGGTGCCCTTATGGGAATAGGTGCTGCCCTGTCTGCTGGATGTAATGTTGGAGCCTTTTATTCTGCTCTGGGAATGCTAGATTTAAGTGGTTTCCTTATGATGATTGGGCTTTTTACAGGCGCATATATTGGTCTAAAATACCTTTTATGGGAAATGGAACACATTGAAGTTGGTGGAACTGGTGCTACAGGTGCAAAAGATGCCAATTTTGATAAAATCAAACCATTTTTTTGGATATCTGGTGACAGCTCTAGTGATAATTGCATTTTTTTATCTATTCAAAATTTAACAAGACCCAGATGGGAGGGCTTCTTTTCTTTGGATTTTTGATTGGAATGGTCATGCACAGGGGTAGATTTTGTTTTGCCAACGCCTTTAGAGAACCTTTTATGACTGGCGACGGTACCATGATGAAGGGTGTTATGATCAGCCTTATGTTATATGTTGGAGCCAGTGTGGTAATAAAATGGGCATATATTCAGCCACCAGAAGCTGGTGTTTATCATCCATATTTTGGAGCACTTATTGGTGGAATGATCTTTGGTTTTGGCATGCTCCTAGCTGGTGGATGTGCAAGCGGTACCTGTGGAGGATGGGAGAAGGACATATAAAGCTCTGGCTGGCATTTGTGGGATTTACCCTATCAAACTCCCCAACTGGAATGCTAATTAAAAAAATATGGTCTCAAAAAGATCCTGGGACATGGAATTTTTGCCCCAAATATCCTTGGATGGCCCATTGCCTTTGTATTGTTCATCCTTGTTTTTGTATTTATAATAATCCTTTTAAAATGGAATGAAGAAACAGACAAATTTGTTGTATTTTAAAAATATAGGGGGATTTAAAATCCCCCTTCCCTCCTAATCCTAATCCAGAAATTCAAACAAAAAGCTGTAATATATTAAAATATATGATTTTTTTTAGAATATTATTAAACCTCATCTGAAAATTTCCGATTAAAGTTTATAGATATTAGCCCATGTTTTGATAAACTTGGGCTAAAAATACCCATAAACAAAGTTTTGGCCTTTATCTTCTAATTCTCACATAGGTACTTGACTAACCTAGTTTCCAGTATTAACCAATATCCACAATCTGGCAAATTCTAATTTTAAGTATTTATCAACATATAAACCCCGAGACAATATCCTATAATTGATTTAGATCTATTTTTTTTGAGATATTGTTTTTATTTTAAAAGCTAAATAAATACCTTGAAATTCTCATAAAGATAAAGTTAAAGTGCTAAAAAAAATAGGAGCAGGGCAAAATGAAAAAAAAGTTTTATTTTCATACTTATTGGTCTAATTTTTGTAGGATGCA
This sequence comes from Desulfothermus okinawensis JCM 13304, assembly GCA_001311565.1. GTDB lineage: Bacteria > Desulfobacterota > Desulfovibrionia > Desulfovibrionales > Desulfothermaceae > Desulfothermus > Desulfothermus okinawensis. The sequence continues at coordinate 6,124 of BBBM01000021.1, read as the reverse complement.
GCAAAGAAGAGATATCCTACAAATCCCATTCAAAAACTATTAAAAACGTGAAGGTGGACACAATAAAAGCATTAAAAATACGAGAAGAGGTAAAATTAACGGGTTCTGTTATCCCGTTGGATAAGGCGAGAATATTTTCTAAAGTAATAGGTGAAGTCAGGGATATTAAGGTAACAGAGGGAGAATATGTAAAAAAAAGGTGATATTATAATAGATATTGATGATAGTCTATATAGGGCAAGGTTAAAACAGGCAAAGGCAACGTCTTTAGAAATAAAAAGGCATATAGATTCTGCCAAAAAGAAACTATCTGCTGCAAAATCCAACTTTATACTGGCAAAAAAAGACTTACAACAGGTTTAAAAAAAACTAAAGGACAAAGGGGTTGTCAGTAAGCAGAAATATGATGAGGTGCTTGCGAATTTTAATAGTGCAAAATCCATGTACATGGCAGCAAGATCAGAAGTAGATGCCCTTTATGCAAAATTAAAAATGGTAAAAGCCAAAGTTGAAGAGGCAAAAATATATATTGGTTATACAAAGATAAGGGCTCCTTTTAAGGGCATTGTAATAAAAAAAATTTGTTGACATTGGCGATAGTGTAGCTCCCTCTTCACCCCTTCTTGAAATTCAGTATAACAACAATTACCAGATAAAATGTGAGGTTCCAGAGGCCTATATAAATTTTATAAAAATTGGAGATCGCATAAAGAGTGAGATCTTAAAAAAAGATGGTGCCAGCCACTGTAACTACCATTGTCCCACTTGGGAACGAGATATCCAGATCTTATGAAGTAAAGCTGAATATTCCAAGCTTTGACTTTATAAAACCTGGTATGTTTGCAAGTGTATTTATTAAAACCAGAGAGATAACCCCTATTCTTGTTCCCACATCTTCCGTGGTGTCCCACGGTCAGATTCAAGGGCTCTATATTGTGGATAAAAATGGAAAGATAAATTTCAGAGTAATCAGGACAGGAAGAATCATGAACAACATGGTTGAGATTATATCTGGAGTAAGACCTGGAGAAAGATATGTAGTCTCGCCCACGCCATCTATAAATCATGGAGACAAGATAGCTGCAGGGGGTGTAATCTATGGATAATCCTAAGTCCCTTGGTATTGCTGGAAAGATTGCAGATTATTTTATAGATTCAAAACTCACCCCTTTAATTATTATTGCGTCTCTGCTCCTTGGGCTCCTGACCCTTTTTGCCCTACCCAGGAAGAAGAGCCCCAAATAATTGTGCCAATGATAGACATATTTGTTGCAATGCCTGGAGCAGATGCAAAGGAGGTGGAGGTTCGAGCAGCTAAACCAATGGAAAAGCTTCTGTGGGAAATCCCTGGCGTTGAATATGTTTATACCACATCATATCCTGGATATCTAATGGCTGTTGTGAGATTTTATGTTGGAGAAGACGAAGAAAAATCAATTATCAGGTTGCAATCAAAACTCATGGCAAACTATGATAGGATTCCATATGGCGTCTCTCCTCCTTTAATTAAACCGAGATACATAGACGATGTACCAATTTTGTGCCTCACATTTTGGAGTGATAAAGAAGACCACTATACCCTAAGGCGAATCGCTGCACAGGTAGAAGATGAAATAAAAAAAATTAGACAATGTGTCACTCACCACATTAATTGGGGGATATAAACGCCAGATAAAAATACTCCTGGATCCTTCTAAGCTGGCTGCATATAATCTGGATCCAGTAATCCTGTCCAGAATGATTACATCATCAAACATTGCTTCAAATACTGGTGAGATCCCCTCAATAAATGGAGAAATCCTAATTCATTTAAATGGATTTTTTTAAGTCAAAGCAGGATGTGGAAAACCTTGTAGTGGGAGCATATAAGAACAGGCCAATCTATTTGAAGGATGTTGCAGATATAGTAGATGGTCCAGCAGAACCTGACAACTATGTGTTCCTTGGGCCTGGACCTGCTGCAAAAGAAAAAGGTATATCCCATATAGAAACAAAAGATGGAGTCTTTCCGGCGGTTACCCTATCCATTGCAAAAAGAAAGGGTTCCAATGCAATAGTAGTGGTAAAAAAATGTTTTAGAAGTAGTTAAGTCTTTAAAAGGAAAAGTTATACCAGAAGATGTAAATGTCACTGTAACAAGGAATTATGGTGAAACTGCAAAAGAAAAATCCAATGAACTTCTATTCCATATGTTTCTTGCTGTTATATCGGTTACTCTACTTATCTGGTTTGCACTAGGATTTAGGGAATCTGGAATTGTTGCATTTGCAATACCTGTTACACTTGCCCTAACCATTGCTGCCTTTTATTTCCATGGATATACCTTAAACAGGATAACCTTATTTGCCCTTATCTTTTCAATAGGAATACTGGTGGATGACGCCATTGTCGTTGTTGAAAACATTGCAAGACACTATCGTCTTCCAGAAAATAGAGACAGGAGTTTTAGAGAAATAGCAGTCTATGCAGTGAGTGAAGTAGGAAATCCAACTATTTTAGCATCTCTAACAGTTATTGCTGCAATACTTCCCATGGCCTTTGTGAGGGGACTCATGGGACCTTACATGAGGCCAATTCCAATAGGTTCTACTGCTGCCATGATTTTTTCCATGTTGGTTGCATTTATAGTAACACCGTGGGCATCACTACTGCTTTTAAAAAAAAGATAGAACCCCTGGTCATAAAAAAAGAGGATATAACAATACGTATCTACAGAAAGGTAATGGGAGAACTAATCCACAAAAAGGTTTATACCTGGTCATTTTTAACGTCCATTGTTATTTTGCTTATTCTCTCCTGTTCTCTCATCTATTTTGGTTGGGTTAAGGTAAAGATGCTACCTTTTGACAACAAAAGTGAATTCCAGGTAGTTTTAGATATGCCTGAAAATGCCACCTTAGAAGACACCACCAGGGTTGCAATGGAAATGGCGGATTACTTAAAGACTGTACCAGAGGTAGTGGACTATGAAATATATTCTGGTATTGCTGCTCCCTTTAATTTCAACGGTATGGTAAGGCACTATTATTTGAGACGTGGTGCAAATGTGGCGGACATACAGGTAAATTTAGTAAACAAACACAAGAGAGACGCCAGAGTCATGATATTGCCAAAAGGGTGAGGCCCCATTTAAAAGAAATTGCAGACAAATATGGAGCCCGGGTAAAAGTAGTTGAAGTGCCCCCAGGCCCACCGGTCTTATCTACTTTAGTGGCAGAAATATATGGCCCAGATTATAAGACACAGGTTCAGATTGCCAAAAAAAGTCAGGGACATATTTGACCACACCAAAGGGGTTGTTGATGTTGACTGGTATGTGGAAGAAAAAAAGTCCTAAAATAGATATAATTCCAGACAAGACAAAGTCAGCTCTCAATGGAATTCCCACATACAAGATTAATAAGGCCCTTGAGTTGTGCTTAAAGGGTGAAAGATTGGGACTTTTGCACCTTCCAAATGAATTGGAAGACGTATGTCTTTTTATGAGGATGAAATTTAGTGAAAGGTCAAAGCTTGATAGGTTAACCTCTGTTAAAATTAGAGGGATTAATGGCTCATTGGTTCCCTTATCAGAGTTAGTTACCACAAAAAAAGACCACTAGAGAAATAAGTATTTATCATAAAAATTTAAGACCAGTTGTGTATGTGATAGGGGATGTTGCAGGAGAAAAGGAAAGCCCTGTTTATGCAATTCTGGATATGTATAACAAAATAAACAACATAAAACTCCCAGACGGCTATAAGATAAAACAGCTATTTACTAAATTACCAGATGATAATTCCAGGAGATATTCCCTTAAATGGGATGGAGAGTGGCAGGTAACCTATGAAGTATTCAGGGACCTTGGGATTGCCTTTGGAGTTGTCCTGGTACTTATCTTTATCCTGGTAGTTGGGTGGTTTAAATCCTTTACTACCCCTCTAACCATAATGGCGGCAATTCCCTTTTCTCTAATTGGTATCTTACCTGCCCATGGAATGCTCCATGCCTTTTTTTACGGCAACTTCCATGATTGGATTTATTGCTGGAGCAGGAATAGTGGTCAGAAATTCTATAATTCTTGTGGATTTTATAGAACTCAGATTAAAGGAGGGATATCCTTTAGACAAAGCGGTTATAGACGCTGGAGCTGTTAGATTTAGACCAATGCTCCTTACAGCAGCAGCAGTTATAGTTGCAGCCTCTGTAATACTCTTAGATCCAATCTTCCAGGGCCTTGCCATATCCCTTATGTTTGGAGAAATTGCATCCCTGCTAATATCTAGAATGGCTGTTCCAATCCTATATTATTTAGATAAAAGGTGGGAATTTCAACATACCCACACAAAATAACCAACCAATAAAAGGCCATTGGATTTATTGGCCCTAATAAACCAATGGCCTTTTTGTTTTAACTTTAAATAAAAAAAGAGCCTCTACTGCTTCAGTAGAGGCTCTTTAGCGGAGCCGACGAGACTCGAACTCGCGACCTCCGGCGTGACAGGCCGGCGTTCTAACCAAACTGAACTACGGCTCCCATGGGCGGAACAGGGCTCGAACCTGTGACCCCCGGCTTGTAAGGCCGATGCTCTCCCAACTGAGCTATCCGCCTAGCGGAAATGGACTATATATATTTTTGTACTACCTGTCAACTTTTTTTTAAAATATAACTAATATTTTTCAAAAAAAATATCTTCTTTTAAAAGATATTTTAAGGGTACCATATAATATTAAATCATCACCTGACTCCATAGCAACCTCAAACTTCTCATCTATTACATCCATATGGGATTTTACGTTCAGCATCTTATAAGGATAATAGTTCTCAAGCTTTTCAGGTTCAGACAGAGAAATATTATAACCTTTATGTTTAGCAATTTCATTTGCCAAACTCACCACTAAAAGATCTTTTGTTATGTTTGAACATCCTTTTAAATAATTATGGAACTTTGCTATTTTTAAAAAAGAATATGAAAAGCCATGGGAAGCCAATAAAGCTACCCCTAGCTCAGAATGTATATTTTGCATATGAATCTGTATATCTTGAATTTTTAATTCCCCTTTTATATCTTTTTTTTCTTTATAACATCATCCACTGCTGTTATAAACACTAATTTTCCAATATCGTGAAAAAGTCCCAAAAGATAAGGATCTTCATCCAGTTGGATATCCATTACCTCACATATTATTTCACAAAGATTAGCCACAGCCACTGAATGTTGCAAATATTTTTCTAAAAAACTATCAAATATACTTTCGCTACTAAAAATCATATCTTTCATGAACAGATTATGTATTACATTTAAAGATTCCTCTAGTCCTATTCTAAAGAGTGCATCCTCTAACGATGTTATTTTTTTAATAGGTTTATATATAGGTGAATTTGATATATGAATAATTTTGTAAGTAACAACAGGATCTTGTTTTATAATTTCAGCTATAGTAGAGATATCACTTCCCTTTGTTATAGCATCCTGAACAGCCATCCACACATTTGAAAAACCAATGGTAAACAATTCACCTTTTTTTTAGCTTTTTTTACAACATACTTTATAATATCTTCTTTGTCATTTTTTTGATTTTTGTTCTTGTGATATATAATGTCTTATCTTTTTTTAAGATTTTGTTTTTATTAAATGGTTTAACAATATAATCATTACATCCCAATTTAATACACATTTTAACAGTATTAATATCTGATTTTGATGTGGTCATTATTATTTTTGATCTTCTATTTTCTTCTAGTCCTAGCTCTTTTTCTGTATATCTCTTATCTTTTTTTTAAAAGATCTACTCCACTATCATCTGGAAGTATGATATCTAAAAATATCAATTTAAAAGGAGATCTGTTTTTTTAAAGATGTTAAATATAAATTTAATCCCTCATTAGCTGTTGTAGTACTTTCACACATAAAATAAGGTGATAAAATCTTTTCTAATTTTTTTTCTACTTACATATTCATCTTCTACAATTAACACCTTCATAAAGGGTTATCCTTTCAGTTTATTATAAAACTCCCTTAATCTAACAAATTCATTTTCTAACTTTATTAATATACCCATTAATAAATCCTTTTTCCCTTGTTTTGCAGACATCTCCATCTCATATGCAATATCTCCCAAATTATCAGCACTTAAATTATG